>CAIOZS010000067.1 GCA_903862845.1 uncultured Thermoleophilia bacterium | reverse complement strand
GCGCACCTTGGCGCGGGTGACCTCGACGCCGCAGCGCTCGCAGATGATGCCCTTGTAGCGCACGCGCTTGTACTTGCCGCAGTAGCACTCCCAGTCCTTGGTGGGACCGAAGATGCGCTCGCAGAACAGACCGTCACGCTCGGGCTTGAGCGTGCGGTAGTTGATCGTCTCGGGCTTGGTGACCTCGCCCTTCGACCACGCCTCGATCATCTTGGGCGATGCGAGCCCGATGCGGATCGAGTCGAAGTTGTTAATATCGATCACAGTCGCTCCCTCTGCCTAGGCGGGGTCAGTCTTCGTCAGTCTCGGCGTGGTCGGACTTGAGGTCCGGGGCGTCGAGGTCGAGGAGGTCGCCGAGACCGTCGATGTCGGGCAGGTCGTCGATCTCCGCGACGACGAGCGCCTCGTCCGCGTCGGCGCCACTGTGCAGGGCGACCGAGGCCGGCACTTCCTCTTCGTCGTCAAGCGGCTCGTTGCCCGCCCCGATGACGTCCTGCAGGGCCGAGCTGTGGATGCCCGCCTGCTCGAGCTCGGCGGCGTCATTCTGCTGGCGGCGCAGGCCGGCCGTGAGGTCGATGCCCAGCTCTTCCGCGGCGCGCAGAAGATCGTCGTCCTCTTCGCGCACCTCGAGCACGGCGCCCTCCTCGCTCTGAACGCTCATATCGAGACCAAGGCTCTGGATCTCTTTCATGAGGACTTTGAACGACTCGGGGATGTTGGGCTTGGCGATGTTCTCACCCTTGACGATGGCCTCGTAGGCCTTCACGCGGCCCACGGTGTCGTCCGACTTGATGGTGAGCATCTCCTGCAGGACGTAGGCGGCGCCGTAGGCCTCGAGCGCCCAGACCTCCATCTCGCCGAAACGCTGCCCGCCGAACTGGGCCTTGCCGCCCAGCGGCTGCTGCGTGACCAGCGAGTAGGGGCCGGTGCTGCGCGCGTGGATCTTGTCGTCCACGAGGTGCAGGAGCTTGAGGATGTACATGTAGCCGATAGTGACCTTGTTGTCGAAGCGCTCGCCGGTGCGGCCGTCGTACATCCATACCTTGCCGCTGCAGCGCCGGCCCGGCGGCTCATTCTCGTTGATCTTGAACTGCACCGGGCTGTCGGGGTTCTCCCGGCTGCTGCGGATGAGCAGGTCGTCGATCTCCTCGATGGTGGCGCCGTCGAACACCGGCGAGGCGAGGCGGGCCGGCGAGTTGCTGCGCCCGCCGTCGGCCTGGAAGCCCATGTGAGCCGCCCAGCCGAGATGGGTCTCGAGCACCTGGCCGATGTTCATGCGGGACGGGACGCCCAGCGGGTTGAGGATGATCTCGACCGGGGTGCCGTCCTCGAGATGAGGCATGTCTTCTTCGGGGACGATCTTGGAGATGACGCCTTTGTTGCCGTGACGGCCGGCGAGCTTGTCGCCCTCGGCGATCTTGCGCTTCTTGGCGACGTAGACGCGCACCAGCTCGTTGACGCTGGGCGGCAGCTCGTCGTTGTTCTCGCGGCTGAAGATCTTGACGTCGATGACCTTGCCACCCTCGCCGTGCGGCACCTTGAGGCTGGTGTCGCGCACCTCGCGGGCCTTCTCCTTGAAGATGGCGCGGATGAGCTTCTCTTCGGCGGTGAGCTCGGTCTCGCCCTTGGGCGTGACCTTGCCGACGAGGAGGTCGCCGGAGTTGACCTCGGCGCCGATGCGCACGATGCCGCGCTCGTCGAGGTCGCTGAGCGACTCCTCGGAGCGGTTGGGGATGTCGCGGGTGATCTCTTCGTCGCCGAGCTTGGTGGTGCGCGCGTCGACCTCGTACTCCTCGATGTGGATCGAGGAAAGGAGGTCGTCCTTCACGACCTTCTCGCTGAGGATGATGGCGTCTTCGAAGTTGTAGCCCTCCCAGCTCATGAAGGCGACCAGAAGATTGCGACCCAGGGCGATCTCGCCGTGGTCGGTGGACGAGCCGTCGGCGAGCACGTCGCCGGACTCCACCTTGTCGCCGGGGAACACGAGCGGCTTCTGATGAATCAGCGTGCCCTGGTTGGAGCGCATGAACTTGGTGAGGCCGTAGGTGTCGACGTCGCCCTTGCCGTGGTCGATCTCGATGCTGTCGGCGTCGACGTAGCTGACCTTGCCGCCGCGCTCTGCCATGATCACATCGCCCGTGTCGACGGCGGCGCGGAACTCCATGCCGGTGCCCACGTAGGGCGCCTCGGGCGTGAGGAGCGGCACCGCCTGGCGCTGCATGTTCGAGCCCATGAGGGCGCGGTTGGCGTCGTCGTGCTCGAGGAATGGGATGAGGGCCGTGGCGACAGAGACCAGCATCGTCGGGCTCACGTCCATGTAGTCGATCTCGAGCGGCGGCACCTTCACGATGTCGGCGCCGGCGCGCGTGCGCGCCAGGACGACGTCTTCTTTGAACACGCCCGTGTCGGGGTCGAACGGCGCGTTGGCCTGGGCGATGGTGACGTAGCGCACCTCGCCGGTCATGTGGTCGACGAACTCCTGCTCTTCTTCGGAGGCGTCGAGATAGACGATCTCGCCGGTGACCCTGCCCTCCACGACCTTGCGGTACGGGGCGCGGATGAAGCCGAACTCGTCGACCGTTGCCATGGAGGCGAGTGAGCCGATGAGGCCGATGTTCGGGCCTTCGGGGGTCTCGATGGGGCACATGCGCCCGTAGTGGGTGGGGTGCACGTCGCGGACCTCGATAGGGGCGCGCTCGCGCGTGAGGCCGCCCGCGCCCAAGGCGCTCAGACGGCGGCGGTGCGTGAGGCCGGACAACGAGTTGGTCTGGTCCATGAACTGCGAGAGCTGCGAGGAGCCGAAGAACTCCTTGAGGGCGGCCACGACCGGGCGGATGTTGACCAGCGTGGCCGGGACGATGGTGTCTGGGTCCTCGGTGGTGAGGCGCTCGCGGATGACGCGTTCCATGCGGGCCAGCCCGATGCGGAACGCGTCCTGGACGAGCTCGCCGACCGTGCGCAGCCGGCGGTTGCCGAAATGCTCGTACTCGTCGATCTCGTGGGCGATCTCCTCGCGGCGCGTGGGCAGCAGCGAGACGGCCTCGGCGGCGAAGTCTTTGGAATCCTCGGGCACGCCGAGCTTGCCGGGCAGCGAGATGAGCCGCCTGATCAGCTCGATGATGTCTTCGTTGACGAGCACGCGTACGTCGGCGTCGGGGCGCTGCTCGGGTTTGATGTGGTTGTGCAGCCGCACGTTGAGCTTGTGGCGGCCGACCCGCGAGAGATCGTAGCGCTTGGGGTCGAAAAACAGGCCGCGGAGCATCGCCGTGGCGCCGTCGAGGGTCGGCGGCTCGCCGGGGCGCTGCTTGCGAAAGAGCTCGACCAGCGCCTCTTCCTGTGAGTGGGTGCCGTCCTTGTCGATGGTGCTCTTGATGTACACGGATTCGTCGAACAGCTGGATGAGCTCCTCGTCGCTGCCGTAGCCCATGGCGCGCAGCAGCACCGTGACCGGGAACTTGCGCTTGCGATCGATGCGCACGTTGACGGTGCCCTTCTTGTCGATCTCGAGCTCGAGCCAGGAGCCGCGCTGCGGCATGAGGTTGGCGACCAGCACCTGCTTCTCGCGCTCGGCCTGCTTGGGCTCCATGATGTAGGCCCCGGGCGAGCGCACGAGCTGCGTGACGACCACACGCTCCGTGCCGTGGATGATGAACGTGCCGCGATCGGTCATCATGGGGAAATCGCCCATGAACACAGACTGCTCGCGGATCTCGCCGGTCTCCTCGTTAATGAAGGAAACCTTCATCGTGAGCGGCGCCGAGAAGGTCATGTCCTTGTTGCGGCACTCGGCGATGGGCTTGGAGGGCTCGCCGAACTGGTGCTCGCCGAACTGCACGAGCAGCTTCTCGGAATAGTCCTTGATGGGATTGATGTCGGCGATGGTCTCGCTGAGACCGTCGCTGAGAAACCACTCCCACGATTTCTTCTGGATGTCGATGAGGTTGGGGAGCGGCAGGGGCTGGTCGAGCTTGGCGAACGACGTACGCACGCGAGGCGCCTTGGGCTCGTTCAAGCGAGTCTCCTCTTTCGAGCGTGGACCAGGGAAAAGAGCACACCATGCCGGAGGTCGAGTGGCATGGTCGCGGGGTGACGCACGGCCGAAAAAGATACCACATCGGAGCCTCGAGCGCAAGAAGAATGTCGCGGCCGCGCCGCGCCGACGCGAAGGGCCGGGGCCGGCATCCGCCGGCCCCGGCCCTTCGGGCCTCACCTACGACTTCAGCGGCGCGATGAAGCGCTCTACTTGATCTCGACGCTCGCGCCGGCTTCTTCGAGCTTCGTCTTGGCCTCTTCGGCCTCGTCCTTGGTGACGCTTTCTTTGATGGCGCTGGGCACGCCCTCAACCACGTCTTTGGCTTCCTTGAGGCCGAGGCCGGTGAGCGCGCGCACGACCTTGATGACCTGGATCTTCTGGTCGCCGTAGGCGGTGAGCATCACGTCGAACTGGGTCTGCTCCTCGACGGCCTCGGCCGGGGCGGCGCCGGCGGCCGGGGCGGCGGCCATGGGGGCCGCGGCGCTCACGCCGAACTCTTCTTCGAGCGCCTTGACCATCTCGCTGAGCTCGAGCACGGTCATGGACTTGATGGCCTCGATGAGCTGATCCTTCGTAAGGGTCTGGTCTGCCATTGTCAATTCACCTCGCGTAGGGCTTGAAAGCCTTGCTGGACAGTGCAGGTGCCGCCGGGCGCCTTACGCCTCGTCGGCCGCGGCCCGCTGCTGGGCCACCTGGTTGAGCGCGCGCACGAAGCTGCTCACCGTACCCTGGAGCACGGTGACCAGGCCCGTCATGGGCGCGGCCATTGTGGCCACCAGCTGAGCGATGAGGACATCGCGCGGCGGCAGGCTGGCCAGCACCTTGACGCCGGCCGGGTCGATGAAGCTCGACTCGAGCAGGCCGCCACGCACCTCGAGCTGCGGATGCGTCTTGGCGAAGTCGGCCAGGGCTTTGGCGGCGGCGACGACATCGTCGCCGCAGAACGTGACCGCCGTGGGGCCGCTGAGCATATCCTTGACGGCCTCGCGGCCGGCGCGGTCAGCGGCGATGCCGCCCAGCGTGTTCTTGACCACCATGAAGCTCGCGCCGCTCTCGCGCAGCTTGTTGCGGAGCTGCTTGAGCTCGGCAACCTTGAGGCCGCGGTAGTCGCTGACGAACAGGTTCTCCGTGTCGGTCAGCAGCCGCGCCACCTCAGCGATCACAGCTTCTTTCTCGTTTCTCAGCATCTCGACCTCTCAGTCGCAAACAAAAACCCGCTCCCGAAGCGGAAGCGGGCACAGGCGGCAGCACTGGCTCGTCTCGCCTCGGGTGGCGGACCCATGTGTGGGTCCCTTGGGCTCCCGGAGGAGCACCAACCTTCATTGGCCGCGGCGTGCGACGCCGCGAAGCGGCAGTATATGTCGGATGAGGGCGCGGCCGCAACTGCGGGCGGCCGCGCCCGGCCTCGTTCTGGCTCTTCTGGCTCAGCCTTCGAGCAGGTCCTTAGTGCGCGCCGGGTCGAGCTCGACGCTGGGGCTCATGGTGGCGGCGATGTTGACGCTCCTGATGTACTTGCCTTTGGCGGCGGCGGGCTTGGCGCGCACGATCTCGTCGAGCAGGGCGCCGTAGTTTTCCACCAGCATCTCTTCGGTGAAGGACTTCTTGCCGATGCTGAGGTGCACGATGCCCGAACGATCGGTGCGGTATTCGACCTTGCCGCCCTTGGCGTCGGCGACCGCCTTGCCGACGTCGAAAGTGACGGTGCCCGACTTGGGGTTCGGCATGAGGCCACGCGGGCCAAGAATACGGCCGAGCTTGCCGACGGTGCCCATCATGTCGGGCGTGGCGATGGCGATGTCGAAGTCGAAGACGCCCTCCTGGATCTGCTTGGCGAGGTCGTCGGTGCCGACGATGTCGGCGCCGGCCTCCTGCGCCTCACGCGCCTTGTCGCCCTCGGCAAACACGGCGACGCGCATCTCCTTGCCGGTGCCGTGCGGCAGCACGGTGGTTCCGCGCACGATCTGGTCGGCGTGGCGCACGTCGACGCCGAGGCGGAAGTGGACTTCGACAGTCTCGTCGAACTTGGCGCCCGGAAGTGACTTGAGAAGGCGCACGCCTTCGAGGGGGGCGTAGAGCCGGCCGGGCTCTATGGAGCGCTTCGCGGCGGTGTAGTTGCGGCCTTTCTTGGCCATTTTCGGACCTCCTGTGGTGCAAGCGGCGCCCGGGCGCCTCCCACCTCGGCGGCCGGGCGACAAGCCCGGCCTTCTGGGTACTTAGTCTGCGACCTCGACGCCCATGCTGCGGGCGGTGCCCTCGATGATCTTCATGGCGGCGTCGACGTCGTTGGCGTTGAGATCTGGCGCCTTGGTCTCGGCGATGGCGCGCACCTGCTCGCGGGTCACCGTGCCGACCTTGTTGCGGTTGGGCTCGCCGGAGCCTTTGTCGATGCCAAGGGCCTCGCGCAAGAGCACGGCGGCGGGCGGCGTCTTGGTGATGAAGGTGTAGGTGCGATCCTCGTACACGGTGATCTCGACCGGCACGATGGTGCTGCCCGAAGCCTGCGTCTGGGCGTTGAACGCCTTGCAGAACTCCATGATGTTGACGCCGTGCTGACCCAGCGCGGGGCCGACCGGCGGCGCCGGGCTTGCCGCGCCGGCGGAGATCTGCAACTTGATCTTGGTGAGGACCTTGTTGGCCACTGCTGCCTCGCTTAATGCCGGATTAGGATGTCTTCTTGACCTGGTCGAATGCGAGCTCGACCGGCGTCTCGCGACCGAAGATCGACACCATGACCTTGAGCCGGCTCTGGTCGAGGTTGACCTCGACGACCTCGCCGGAGAAATCGCTCAGCGGGCCGGACGTGACGCGCACGTCTTCGCCCACCGTGAACTCCGCCTTCTGCTTGGGGCGCTCGACCGAAGCCGTGTGCATGATGCGGTCGACCTCGGTGCGCGAGAGCGCCACGGGCTTGTTCTGGGCGCCGACGAAGCCGGTGACGCCCGGGGTGTTCTTGACCAGCGACCACGTGTCGTCGGTGAGCTCCATCTGGACCAGCACGTAGCCCGGGAACACGCGGCGCTCGCTGGTGATCTTCTCGCCGTCTTTGGTCTCGACGACCTGTTCGGTGGGCACGACGATCTGGTGGATGCGCTCCTCCTGGTGCATCGACTGACGGCGATGCTCGAGGTTGGCCCTCACCTTGTTCTCGTGCCCCGAATACGTGTTGACGACGTACCAGCTATACACGCGCAGCCCCGATCATTTGATGACCGAGAGGATCACGTCGACGGTCTTGGCGAAGACGGTGTCGAGGCCGAAACAGTAGAGAGTCGCGATGGCGACGGCGACGAGCACGACGAGCGTGGACTGCATGAGGTCCTTGCGCGTGGGCCAGGTGACCTTGCCCAGCTCGATGCGCACGTCACGCAAGAACTTCATGATGCCGCGCTTCTCGCCGGGCTTGGCGGCGCGCCCCTGTTTGCGGGACTTCTGCTGCCCCTTACCGCTCGCCGGCTTGGCGGCAGCCCGCTTGGCCACAGCCTTGCCGCCCTGCGCCGGCTTGGGCGTGGGCTTACCTTTGCCCGGCTTGCCCTTGCCCGGCTTGCCGGTGTCGTTGTTCGCAGTGTTCGCCACTCAACCGCTCCGATGGTCATTGGCAGGGCTGGAGGGGCTCGAACCCCCGACCCCCGGTTTTGGAGACCGGTGCTCTACCAATTGAGCTACAGCCCTACAGACACAAGGGGGGAACGCTCAGCGCGTCTCCTTGTGCACAGTGTGCGTCCCGCACCAGCGACAGTACTTCTTGAGCTCGATGCGGTCCGGGTCGTTCTTCTTGTTCTTGTTCGTATGATAGTTGCGACGCTTGCACTCCTGGCAAGCGAGCGTGACGAGTTGACGCACGTCGTCATCCTTTCAGAAAGAAGCATGTAAGGATACCAAGGGTCTGCCATAGGGGTCAACGCGGGCCCCGACGGCCCCCAGAGCGCGAACGCCACGCCGCGCCGGTCACGGCGGCGGAGTATAGCAGACTGCGGAGGGCGGGCAAAACGCGGCGCGCCCGCCCGTTCCTGCAGCATCCTGAGAATCTGCCTCGCCGGCGTGTCGGCTCGTCGGGGTGGCGCGCAGCGGCTCTCGCGTTGATAGTAGACCACGACAGCGACGGCGCAGAGAGGAGCGACCCATCGAGGAGCACCCGGTCGACGGGCGGGCGACGGGACCGGCGGCGTCCGGGCGCGCGCCCGTGCCTCCGCCGTTCGCGCCCCCGCACGACGGACTGAGCCGGCCGGCGCGGCCGGCGGAAGCAGCGGGGCCGGCCGGGGGGCCGGGGGGCCCGCTCCCGCCGCCGCCCCTGGCGCAGGCCGGCGCGCCACCCATGCCGCCTGCGGCGGCGGACGGGCGCGCCGGCTGGGGCTGGGGCCTCAGCCTGGCCGGCCTCGTGGTGGGCTTCGGCCCAGAGGCCGTGCTCTACGTCGCCGCGCTCGGCATGGGCAGCTCGACGAGCGTCGGCAAGGTGACCGTGGGCTCGGCCGTCGCCCTCATCATGGGATCCGTCGTCCTCTACGGCTGGCAGACGCTGGCGGCGTGGTTCTTCTCGCTGCGCATCGCCGGTCGCAAGCTGGCCCTCTGGGGCTTCACCACCCCGAACAAAGCCTTCTTCTGGACCATCCCCGTGGCGCTCGCCGCCGTCTACCTGGTGAGCTTCCTGCACGACCTGGTGGTGCACCCCCGGCAGCAGGACATCATCGGCGAGTTCCCGCACACCGCGGCGGGCATCGTCCTGTTCGTGATCCTGGCGGTGTTCATGGCGCCGCTGTTCGAGGAGATCTTCTTCCGCGGCTTTTTGCTCCGCGGCTTTTCGTCCTCGTGGGGGTGGCCGGCCGGCGCCTGCGTGTCGGCGGCCGTCTTCGGCGCCGCGCACCTCCAGCTCGACGTCTTCGTGCCGCTGTTCGCCCTGGGACTGGCGCTCGCCTGGGTGTACAAGCGCACCGGCTCGCTGTGGACGAGCATCGCCTTCCACGCCGTGTTCAACGGGCTGTCGGTGCTCGCCTGGGCGCTGGCGAGGTAGCGCTACCCCAACAAGGTCGGCTTGCGCAGCTCCCGGCAATGGCACTCGTCATCGTCCGGGAGAGCGGCAAGGGCGCTCAGGAGGATGCTGCCCATGAGGCCGGCGTCCTCGTGGAAGATCTGCGCCAGCACGTCGTGCTCCCATTCCTGCACGACGCCCTCGCCGTAGTTGACGATGAGGTAAATGCCCGCGTAGCAGGCGCCGATGTCGCGGGCCAGCCAGACTTCGGGGCAGAAGCTCTGCCCGACCACGTCGCCCATGCTCTGCAGGTGCCGGACCTCGGCCGGCGACTCGAAGCGCGGCCCCTCCGTGACGACGTACGTGCCGCGCGTGAACACGCGGCGCGCGGGGGCGAGGCGCCGCGCGGAGCTGACCAGCGCCTCGCGCCCGGCCGCGCATACCGCGTCGCGCATGATGAGCAGGTGGTCGCCGACCACAAGGCCGTAGCGGTCGCGATCGGTGGTCTGGTCGACGAAGTCGTCGACGACCACGAGATCGCCGGGGTCGAGGAGGTGGTCGAGGCTGCCGACGCCGGCGTCCGAGAGGATCCTCTTGACGCCGGCGCGATGGAGCACGCTGAACACCTGGCGTGAGGCGCGCCCCCGCGAGACGCCCTTGCGCCACCCGTGCAGGCGCACATGCAGAACGGCGTTCCCGCCGAGCTCGAAGAGCGTGAACGGCGGGCTCTCGCCCCACGGCGTCTCGAACACGAGATCGCGCTCGACGACGTGTACCCCCGGGTGCAGATCGCCGGGGAAGTCGGCGGCCAGAGAACCGGAGCCGCCGATGACGGCGCGCGAGGCGGCGGGGACCGCGCCGGCCACGCTCAGAGCCCCGCCAGCTCGGGGGTGACGCGCAGCACCATCATCTGCACGTGGTCGCCGGTGTCGGACGTGTAGCGGCTGAGCGCCTGGTCGAGGGTCGTCGGGAAGCCGCGCACGGCGCCCAGCACCGTATGCCCGCCGGCCACGACATCGCCGATCTCGACCTGGGGGCGCGTGAGATGGGTGATCACCAGAAGCAGTGAGGGGTCGTGAGCCAGGCGGACGTCCATCTCCACGTCTGGGTAGCGGCCGAGGATGCTGTACTGCTTGATCGCCGTGACCTTGCCGTCCGCGGGGCTCACGACGACCGAACCCGGCACGGCACCGACGTCCAGGCCGGCGGTGGAGGATGAGCGCTCGCCGCCGGCGCCGGCCATGAGGTAGTACTGAATGGTGCCTCCGCCGGCGAAGATGTCGGCGAGCTGCTGGCCCAGGCTGCCGCCGCTCAAACGGTCGCCGGCCGGAGCGAAGGGCACGGTGCCCGCGTAGTCCACCGCGTGGTAGGCGACCGCCGTGGTCACGTCGCGGGCCACCGGGAGAACGACGTCGAGGCCCTCGACCTGCGCGACGACGACGTCCCCGGCGCCGGTGGGGCTGCCGTCGCCGGTGGGCATGGCGGCGCCCTGCGGCACGCGCGCCGGAGTCTGCCCGGGGATGGCGTACGCGGCCCACACGGCGAGGAGAATGAGGGTCACGAGAACGGCCAGCGCGACCGCACGCCGGCGCCTGAGCTGATCGCGGCGGCGGACCTTCGCGCGCCGCCGCTGACTGGCCGGGCTCCTGTGCATGTCCCACAAAACCTACAGTGCCGCCCCCGAGGCCGCAAGCCGCGGCCGTTGGCGCACGCCGTCGCCGCGTGCCTCCGCGGGAATGCCCGGCCTCCACGCGAGGTGTTGTCAGAACAGGCGAAGGAACTTGCGCCGTGGCCCTCGAATCCTTCCCCCGGCGGCCGATACCACGAGTAGCCGGATGCGCCAGAACCGTGCGGTTGCACATCGATGCCGGGCTCGGAGGTGGGCCGTGAAGACTCGCTGCGGGATTGTGATCGTGCTGGTGGCGCTGGCCGCCCTGCTGCTCGCGAGCCTGCCCGCGACGGCCCCCGCCGGCGTCTCCCTGAGCTCCTACGAGCAGCAGCTCGTGAAGTGCGTGAACCAAGTACGCGCCGACCACAACCTGGCCAAGCTGCACGTCAACGCCAGGCTTGTGGACGCATCTCGCGCGCACTCCGCCGACATGGCCGAGCTGCAGTACTTCGAACACGATTCACCGAGCGGCGAGCCATGGAACGAGCGCATCGTGAACCACGGCTACACGCGCAACGGCTACAAGACCTGGAAGGCCGGCGAGGATATCGCCTGGGGCGCCGGCCTGTTCTCCAGTCCCGTGGCGATCGTGGACCAGTGGATGAGCTCCCCGATGCACCGCGCCGTGATCCTCACCAGGAACTTCCGCGACCTCGGCGTCGGCGCCGTGAGCTGCGACGGCTACGGCGGCGTGGACGGCGAGGTGTGGTTCTTCACCATCGATCTCGGACGGCGCACCAGGTAGGGCGGCGGTACGCAAGCACCGCCTGGTGAAGGGGCGCCGAGGGCGCCCCTTCACGCGTACGGGCCCGGGGCGGGCGAGCGCAGCCGGGCGGGCGCAGCGGACGGGCGGGCGCAGCCGCACCCGCCGTGAGCGCCGGGCGCAGCCGCACCCGCCGTGAGCGCCGGACGCAGACGGGGCCGCCGGGCGCGCCGGGCCGTCGAGTAGGATGGCCGCATGAGTGATTCTGCCGTCCAGAAGCGCCTACGCGCCCTGTTCCGCGAGGGCGGCCACGAACAGGTGGTGGCCGTGGCGCACGAGGCCGCGCGCAGGGGCCGCGCGGCGGAGCTGCCCGCGAACTTGCCGGCGGCGCTGCGCGAAGCGCTCATCGCCGCCGGTATCGAGCGCCTGCACGGCCACCAGCGCGCGGCCTACGACGCCCTGCGGGCCGGCGAGAACGTCGTGATCAGCACCGGCACGGCCAGCGGCAAGAGCCTTTGCTACCAGCTTGCCGTGCTCGACGAGTACGCGCGCGACCCGCAGAGCCGCGCGCTCCTCCTCTTCCCCACCAAGGCGCTCGCCCAGGACCAGGCGCGCAAGCTGGGCGCGCTCAGGCTCGACCGGGTGGGCCCAGACGCCGGCGGCCGGCCGGCCGCCGCGCGTAGGCCCGCGGTGCCGGCGATCTACGACGGCGACACACCGCAGGACTCGCGCGCCCTACTGCGGCGCACGGCCACGATCCTGCTCAGCAATCCCGACATGCTTCACGTCGGCATTCTGCCCGGCCACGAGCGCTGGGCCGAGTACCTGCACCACCTGCGCTACGTGGTGCTCGATGAGGCGCACGTGTACCGCGGCGTCTTCGGCAGCCACGTCGCCCAGGTGATGCGCCGGCTGCGACGCCTCTGCGCCCAGTACGGCGCCGACCCGCAGTTCGTGCTGACGTCGGCCACCATCGCCAACCCCCAGGCGTTCGCGGAGAAGCTCGTCGGCCTGCCGTTCACCGTTGTGGACGAGGATCAGGCGCCGCGCCCCGAGCGCACCGTGGTGTTCTGGAACCCGCCGCTCGTGGACGCGGCGCGCGGCGAGCGGCGCAGCGCTCTCGCCGAGGCCAGCTACGTAACCGCCGAGAGCGTGCTCGCCGGGGCGCGCGTGATCGCCTTCGCGCCGACGCGCAAGGCGGCGGAGCTCGTGTACGGGCACGTGCGCCGCCGCCTCGAAGATCGCGACCCCGGCGGCGCGGCGGCGCGCGTGCAGCCCTACCGCGCCGGCTACATGCCGCAGCAACGCCGCGAGATCGAGCGCCGCCTGTTCGCCCACGAGCTGGACGCGGTGATCGCCACGCAGGCGCTGGAGCTCGGCATCGACGTGGGGACCCTGGACGTGTCGCTGGTCACCGGGTTCCCGGGCACGGTCACGAGCCTGCGCCAGCGCTGGGGGCGGGCCGGCCGCACCGGGCACGGCTGGGCCGTGCTGGTGGCCGGCCAGGACGCCCTCGACCAGTACTTCATGCGCGAGCCCGAGCGCCTCCTGAGCCGCGGCGTCGAGGAGGCGATCATCGACCTGCACAACCCGCACATCTCGGCGCGGCACCTCGAGGCGGCCGCCTACGAGCGGCCCATCACGCCGAAGGACGAAGCGTACTTCGGCGAGCAGGGCCTGCTGGCCGCCGAGCGTCTGGCACAGGCCGGGCGCCTGCGGCGGCGCGGCGACGGCCTGGTCTGGACCAGGCCGTATTCCCCCGCCGCCGACACCAGCCTGCGCACGGCCTCCAACGAGCAGTTCGTGATCGTCGAGACGCGCGGCGGCGAGATCATCGGCACGGTGGAGCGCGAGCGCGTCTTTCGCTTCGCCCATCCCGGCGCGGTGTACCTGCATCTCGGCAGGAGCTACCTCGTGCAGCGCCTCGACCTGGAGGGCCGCACGGTGCTCGTCGACGACTTCGACGGCGCCTATTACACCCAGGTGAAGACCGACAAGAACGTCCTGGTCGCCGGGCAGGCAGGCATGCGCCCACTGCCCGGCGCCAACCTCTTCTTCGGCGAGCTCGAGGTCACCGAGCAGGTGATCGCTTACCAGAAACGCGACCTCACCGACCAGCACATCATCGACACGATCAGCCTCGACCTGCCCGAGCAGATGTTCACCACCCAGGCGTTCTGGCTGGCGATCCCCGAGCAGACGATCACGCAGGCGCCGACCGCGCTCGCCGAGACCGACCCGGCCGGGCCGCCTGCGGCCGCCGTTCCCGCCGGCCCCGCGGCGCCGCCTCAGCCCGCCGGCGACGAGGCGGCCATCCCCGGCGCGCTGCATGCCGCCGAGCACGCGCTCATCGCCCTGCTGCCGCTGTACGCGATGTGCGACCGCTGGGACATCGGCGGCCTCAGCACCCCTTGGCACTGGCAGACAGACACGGCCTCGATCTTCGTCTACGACGGTTACCCCGGCGGCATCGGGCTGACGCGGCGCGGCTACGAGGCCTTCGAAAGCCTCGCCGCCGATGCCCGCGCCCTGATCGCCGAGTGCCCCTGCGACAGCGGCTGCCCGAGCTGCGTGCAGAGCCCCAAGTGCGGCAACCTCAACGAGCCGCTGAGCAAAGCCGGGGCGGTGGCGCTACTGGAGGCGATCCTGCTGTGACCGCGCCTTCCTCGGCCACCGCCTCCCCCGCTTTGGCTTTCGCAGGACCCGGCGCACGCCGGGGTGCCTGAGCACGTCGACGTCGCGCCCGCCATGGATCGTGCGGCCGACGACCGTGGTTGGGCGCGCGGAGCCTGCCGTTGGCCGTCGCAGCGACGAGGCAGGCGTTCAACGCCGCGGCTGGGATCCGCGCCGCCCGCAGGAGCGTCGCTCAGCGGCGGCCTTCCGGATCACGGCGTGGCGAAACCCTGCTCCTCAAAGTGCCGGTCGAACGCCAGGGCGGTGACCACTCCCAGGTCGCGCATGAGCTCGAAGCCGGCGCAGTCCACAAGGCTCAAGCCGCGCCGCCGTGCCACGGTCCAGGCGGCGACTGCCCGTTGATGAAGCGCTCGATCCACAAACACGACCTCGAGCGCCGGCAGCAGCCCGTGCTGCACCTGCAGGGCGACGTCGAGACCAAGCCGGTTCTGGACCAGCGCGGTGAGCTCGGTGACCACGTAGTTGGTGGTCACCAGCAGCGCGCCCTCGCTCAGCAGGGCGCGGACGCTGGTGGCTGCCTCCTCGTGCCGCGCGTCGCCGGCGTCGAGCAGCGCGTACAGACCGCTCGTGTCGGCATAGACGATCTGCGCTCCTTCAGACGCCACCGCTGGGCTCGTTCCCCTCGAGGATGGCCTCTGCCAGATAGCGGTCGTGATTCTCCGCTGCGTCGGACGAACCCGATGAGAAGGCGCCGATCAACTCCAGCGCCCGTGCCCGCACGGCCGCTTCACGAGCCTGGATCGGGCGGCGCAGGTAGGCTTCGAGGGCCCTGCGCACGATCTCGGCCTGAGAAGTGCCTTCCGACTCGGCGGTCTTGCGCAGATTGCCGGCCTGAGCTTCGGTGAGCTGCACCTGCAGCCGCTGCATGTGCTGTAATGACGCCATCGTGACGTAGCATACCACAGTAGGCTCAGGGCATCGTCCTCGGAGGAGCCCGTGCCCGACCTGCTGCGGAGGTGCCGGTGGAGGGTGAGGCCGAGCTCGCGCCGCAGGTAGTCCGCCGCCACGGGGATCAAGGCCGCCAGAAAGGCTCGCTCGGGGTGGACCACGACAACATCGTCCACGTAGCGCCCGTAGTAGCGCAGGCCCAGGTGAGGCTTCATGAAGTGGTCGAACGGGCTCAGGTAGAAGTCGGCGTAGACCTGGGGCGCCAGTGAAACAGGCTCTTGTCTGCCGGCAGGCCGCCCCAGTCGCAGAACACGACCTTGCGGCAGAGGGCCAGCACAAGGTCGCGCTCCGTGGCACTGTACTTCTCCCCGACAAACGCCTCCGGCCGCCGGTACAGGATGCCGCGATCGAGGCTCATGAAGAAGCCCTGGATGAAGCGATCCACGCGCCGGATGCCCATATGGGTGCCCTTGCCCACCCGGCAGGCGCAGCTGTAGAAGTGCTGGTGATCAGGTCGTGTGCCACGCAGTCGCGGAAGTCGGCGGCAAACATCTCGCGCCTGAACGGCCGCTCCACGATGAAGGCGATGGATCTTGCCGGGCGGTAGGCGCCGCCGCAGCCGCTGTTGACGTCGGCAAGGCATCCACAAAGCCGGCTCGCCCACCGGCAGGCGCTTCCGTCAGAGGCGGATGCTCGACTGGGTTGCACGCGCGCAACGCCGGGCCGCTTGGACGGACGCGTAGACGAGGAGCCCAAATGGCCCCGCACCTCACCCTCGAGGCCCTCCTGGCCGAGGCTCGAGCTTTCGCCGAGATGGAGTCCGGCCATCTCGAACCGGCTTTGTGTGGAGTCGCCGACGGCAAGGCCATCGGCACGTACCCGGGCCACAAGTTCCGCGCCTACCTCAAGGCGCGGTGCGTGTTCACCGAGGGGAGCTCAGCTCAGGGCATCGATTTCCCCGGCCTGGACATCGACATGAAGGTCACGAGCATACGGCGGCCGCAATCGTCGTGTCCGTACAAGTCGGCTCGGCAGAAGATCTTCGGTCTGGGGTACTCGCTGCTCGGACTTCCAGACGATCACCGGCCTGGTCGGCATCATCGAGAACGAGGGCAACAAGGATGACATCCTCGCGTTCCTCGAGGAGCGCATGCTTCCCGTCGACGATGTGCAGGCCTCAGACATCGCCGACGAGCTTCTTGTCCAGGCGCCGCAGATCGGCTACCTTACAATCTCGAACGCACTTCAGTGGAGACTGCAGTACTCGCGTGTGATCGAGCAGGCCGGGCGCATCGAAGGCATCCAGAGGTTGACGTGACAGAAACGTCCGCACCGCCTCGTCGCCTCGACCTCGGCGACTTCCAGGCGCCTGATCCTCTGGCCCGGCGGGTGTGCGACCTTGTGGCGAGGAGCGGCTTTGCGGCGCGCTCTATCCTCGAGCCCACCTGCGGAGTGGGCGCCTTCGTCGTCGCCGCTGCTCAAGCCTTTCCCCGTGCCACAAGGATCCTGGGATCAGACATCAACGCTGCGCACGTCGCGGTTGCGCGGAGCCGCGTCGAGCGCCTTGGCGCACCGCCCCGGGTGGACCTCGAGACGGCCGACTTCTTCGCCACCGACTGGCAGGCGGTCATTGGCCGACTGGAGGGCCCCGCTCTCATCGTGGGCAACCGGCCGTGGGTCACCAACTCGGAGCTCGGCGCGCTGCGCAGCCAGAATCTGCCCATGAAGGCGAACCTCGACGGACAGCGCAGCATCGACGCCCTCACGGGGCGCAGCAACTTCGATATCTCGGAGTGGATGCTCAGGACGCTCATCGATGCCGTGAACCACGACGCGGCTACGCTCGCGGTCTTGTGCAAGACCTCCGTTGCTCGCAAGGTCCTTGCCTATGCATGGAGCCGCGACTACCCCATCGGCTACGCGGCGATCCATCGCGTTGAAGCATTTCGGCGCCTCTGTGGACGCCTGCCTTCTGCTCGTGCGCACCGCGGAGCCGGCGATGACCAAGGAGTGCGCCGTCTTCGGCTCACTGGACGCCGCGCGACCCGTCAGCAGCTTCGGCCTGCGGGACGGAGGGCTGGTGTCTGACCTGGCGCTCTGCGAGCGATGGAAGCACCTCGCCGGAGAAGGCGGCGGCTGGAGGTCCGGCGTCAAGCACGACTGCAGCAAGGTGCTGGAACTGCATCGAGACGGGCCCGACCGCTATCGCAACGGGCTGGGCGAGACGTTTGCGCTCGAAGCGGAAGTGGTGTATCCGCTCGTCAAGAGCTCAGATCTGGCCGCGCAACGTCCCCCCACCAGATGGCTGCTGGTCCCCCACCTTTCGATGGCCGGCGACACGGCCCACCTGCAGAGCGCGGCCCCATTGGCGTGGGCCTACCTGACGTCGCACGCGGAGCGCCTCGACGCTCGCGCCAGCTCGGTGTACCGCAACCGCCCTTGCTTCTCCATCTTCGGCATCGGAGAGTACAGCTTCGCGCCATGGAAGGTGGCCATCTCCGGGCTCTACAAGAGGCTCGCCTTCGCAACTCTCGCGCCCTTCGAGGGCAGACCAGTACTCTGCGACGACACCGGCTACTTCTTTCCCTGCCGAACCGAAGAGGAGTGCCGCACGCTGCGTGCCTTGCTTGAGAGCCGACCCGCCCTGGAGTTCTTGTCCGCGCGGATATTCTGGGATTCCGCGCGACCGATCACGGCGCGCCTCTTGAATGCGTTGGACCTCCTGGCCTTGGGCGATTCCCTAGGCATCTCCGATTCCGTTGTGCGGACGCTCGCCGAGCGACAGTTCGTGCGCTACCAGGGGGTCGCCCACCAGGCGATGCTGTTCTGAGGAGGCGCTGCCGCGGCCCGCGGCAAGAACCGGGCGTCGTGCTCCGGCCGGTAGTCGGACCAGTCCTCCTCCCTCTCGAAGCCGATTAGCACCCCCGCCGGCTGCCCTTGACGCGTGAAAAGGTACCCAGAGGGTGCAACCGAGTCAAGT
>CAIOZS010000066.1 GCA_903862845.1 uncultured Thermoleophilia bacterium | reverse complement strand
GTTGCCCGGGGCCGCGCACCACCGCGGCGCCCGCCTCCCGCCGGAGGCGCGGCGCCCACCAGTTGGCGCGCCCGAGGTAGCACATCGCCGCGGGCAGCAGCGACATGCGAATGAGAAACGCGTCGAAGATGACGGCCAGGCCGATGCCCACCCCCAGCATCTTCGTGACCGAGACGCTCGTGAAGGCGAAAGCCCCGGTCACGATCACCACGAGCAGGGCGGCGCTGAGGACCACCCGCCCGCTGCCGATGAGGCCGACGCCGATGCTCTGCCGGTTGTCGCCGCTGCTCACCCAGGCCTCCTGCATGCGCGTGAGCAGGAAGACGGCGTAGTCCATGGTGATGCCGAAGAGGACGCACAGGATGACGATCTGGATGGTCGAGTCGACGGCCCCCGTCGAGGTGAACTGCAGCAGGTGCTCGAACGTGTGCCGCTGGAAGACGAAGGCCAGGCAGCCCCAGGCCATGAGGATGGTCAAGCAGTTGACCGCCACGGCCAGAAGCGGCAGCAGCACGCTGCGCAGCAGAACAAGGAGGATCACGTAGCTACTGACCGCGATCCACAGCGCTATCCACGGCAGCCGAGTGCTGATGTCGTGGGCGAAGTCACGATCGGTGGCAGCCGTGCCCGCGACGTGGATCTGCAGGCCGGACGGAGCGTCGATGCTGCTGATGACGCCCACGAGATCCTGAGCCTGCTGCGACGCGGGCGCTGCCTTGGTGACGACCCGGAACAGCACCGCCCCCTTGCCGACGGATCCCTCCACGAGCTGCTTGATCTGGGCGAGCTGGCTCCGCGAAATGGTCATGCCGGAGGAAAGCTTGAGGTCTGAATCGGGGATAGAGGCGGGATCGCTGAGGAGCTTCTCGAACACCGGCCAGAGGGCGGCGAGAGCCATGGGGTTACTGACGCCCTTCAGATTGAACGGACTGACCACCGCGGCCACGCCTGGCGTCTTGGCCAGAGTCTGGCCGAAGGAGTAGAGCGCGGCGGCCGCAGCCAGGTCGATCTTGCCGTCGCCCTTGTCCCACGTGACGAGCACCGACAGCGGCGAGAGGGCGCGTTGGTCGAACTCACGCTGGAGGACGTCGGCGCCAAGACGGGACTCCGAGGACATCGGCAACGATGCGGCGGAGGACATCTGGCCTTTGAGGTCGAGCGCCGGCGAAGCCACAAGGAGGGCCAGAGCCAGACTCACGAGAAGCACCGCCCACGGCCGCCGCAGCAAAGCCTTGGTCCACCCCGTCCAGAAACGGCTCTCGTGCGGCGGACGCTGCGGCACCACCCGCAGGGCGTCCACGCGCCGGCCCAACAGGCCCAGAAGCGCCGGCATGAACGTCAGCGCGGCGGCCACCGAGAAGAGCACGACGAGCGCGCCGCCGATCCCGATAGAGCGCATGCCGGGCGAAGGGAAGAACGTGAGCCCCACCATGCCCACCACGACGGCCACACCGCTGTAGAACACCGAGCGGCCCGCCCTCGAAGCAGACTGCGCGACGGCCTCCTCGACCGTGCTGCCGGAGTGCAGCTCCTCGCGAAAGCGGGCCACGATGAAGAGGGCATAGTCGATGGCGACCGCCAGACCGAGCAGGCTGGCGACGTTCATGCTGAAGATCGACATGTCGACGACGTGTCCGAGCAAGTAGATGCTGCCGAGCGTGACCGACACGGCCATGCCGCCCGTTATGACCGGCAAGGCGGCTGCGGCCACCGTTCCGAACACCAGCACCAGGGCCAGCAGCGCCACCGGCAAGGCATACATCTCGACCTTGCGCAGATCGTCGAGCGAGGCGGACGAGAGGTCGGCGTTCACCGCCGGCTCGCCGGTGAGGTATGTCGTGAGCCGCGTGGAACGAGTGGCCTGCGTGAGCGCGGCGCGGATGGCCCCGATCTGCTTCTGCACCGCCTGCGCACTGGTGTCGAACGTGAGCACGGCGACCGCACTCTTGCCGTCCTTCGACACGAGTTGCGAGGCGCCGCTGCTCGCATACGTCAGGATGCTCTGCAGCCCCGGGATCCCCGCC
Source organism: uncultured Thermoleophilia bacterium (assembly GCA_903862845.1). GTDB lineage: Bacteria > Actinomycetota > Thermoleophilia > UBA2241 > UBA2241 > CAIXSE01. The sequence continues at coordinate 209 of CAIOZS010000066.1, read as the reverse complement.
GCCTTGAGCTTCGCCAGGACTTGCTCTTCCTGCTTCTGGTAGGCGGCGCTGCGCACGTCCAGCGGCCCCCCTCTCACGACCACGACCAAGGTCGTGGAGCCTTGGCCGAGACGCGTCTTGACAAGGTCCGCCGCCTGCTGCCCGGGAGCGTTGGGATCGTTGAAGCCGCCGCCCTGCAGGACGTCCGCGAGCTGCGGCGTGACCGCGAT
>CAIOZS010000065.1 GCA_903862845.1 uncultured Thermoleophilia bacterium | reverse complement strand
GTCGCCTGGCCGTCGGACCTCGACATGAAGCACCTCGCCGAGGTGCTGCGCGGCGGCGCACCGCTGAGGACGGCGTCCCCGGCCGCGCGTTCCCGCGCGTGGGGTAAGCTTGGCGCATGACCGAGAAGATCCGCCTCACGCAGTTCGCAGCCAAGAGCGGCTGAGCGGCCAAGCTGGGTCCGTGCGACCTGCAGGCCGTGCTTGACGCCCTTCCGCGCAGCTCCCCGGAGCTCGCGCGGCTGCTCGAGACGCGCGACGACGCTGCCGTCACGCGCATCTGCGACGACCTCTGCCTGGTGCAGACGGTCGACTTCTTCACGCCCATCGTCGACTCGCCCTACTGGTTCGGGCAGCTCGCCGCGGCCAACGCGCTCAGCGATGTGTACGCCATGGGCGCGCGGCCGCTCACGGCCATGAACCTCGTGGCCTGGCCGGCCGATCTCGGCATGACGCACCTTTCGGAGATACTGCGGGGCGGCGTCGAGAAGGTGATCGAGGCCGGCGCCGACCTGGCCGGCGGCCACTCCATCGACGACAAGGAACCCAAGTACGGCTTGGCGGTCACGGGCGTCGCGCATCCCGATGAGATCGTTTACAACGCCGGGGCGCAGCCCGGCGACAAACTGGTGCTCACCAAGCGCCTCGGCATCGGGGTGCTGGCCAGCGCCCTCAAGAAGGGGCTGATCACCGAGGACGAGATGATGCCGGCCATCGAGGAGGCCGCCGCCCTCAATGCGGCGGCGGCGGCCGTCATGTCGGCCGTGGGCGCGCACGCCTGCACGGACGTGAGCGGTTTCGGCCTGCTCGGGCACCTCGGCGAGATGCTCGACGCGAGCGCCGCCGGCGCGCTCGTGCGGGTCGCCGAGGTGCCGCTGCACGACGGCGTCCTCGAGCTCATCGCCCAGGCTGTCTATGCCGGCGGCCTGCGCAGCAACCGCGACTTCCTGCTGCCGCGCCTGGGCGGCGCCGGCGGCAGCCCGGACGAGGTCGAGCAGCAGGACCCCCGCGTGCTGGCGCTGTTCGACCCGCAGACGTCCGGCGGCCTGCTCATCGCCGTGGCCGCCGACAAGCACGCGGCGCTGCTCTCCGCGCTCCGCGGGAGCGGCGTGGCCGGCTGGACGGTCGGCGAGGTCACCGCCGGGCCTCCCGGGGCCCTCGTGCTCGAAGGCTGAGCCGTGGCGCTGCCCGCACACCTGCCCGGCGTTGCCGCGTGAGCCCCGAGCGCAAGCCCGGCGACCCGGGCTGGAAGCCCAGCGAAGAAGACGTGCTGGCGGCGCAGCGGCCGGAGCCGGGTCTGGCGCTGCGCGTGGTTTCGGTGATCCCCTTCATCCTCGGCGGGGCCTTCGGAGTCATCGCGTTCGTGGCCTGGCTCGCCGTGCTCGTCCTCGGCGCCGGCACCGAGCGGGGTGCCGCGTGGTCGTGGGCCAAGGGCAAGCCCGCCGCAGAGGTGATCACGCAGGTCGGGCTGCTCATTCTCATCGGGCTCCTCTGTGCCGGCGTCGTGGCGCTCTCCATCTACGCCACCACCTACGGGTTCCGCAGGCAGCAGCCGCGCTACTTCTGGGGCATCGCCCAGGGCGTGTTCTCGGTCCTGGGCTTCGCCCTCCTCGTCGGCCACACCATGTTCCCGGGCTTCATGAGGGACATCGGGCTCAGCGGCGGACAGTGGTACTTCGCCTTCGCCCTGGCGGCGTTCGCTATGATCGTCGTCGGACTACGCATGAGGCGTGGCGGGGACGACGCAGAAGATGACGCCGATGGCTGAGAAGCAGAAGCGAGAAGACCCGGAGCGCGGGGAGCGCCTGCGCGGTCTCGCGGCGGTGGATGAGGTGCTGCGCGAGCCGGCGGCGCGTGAGCTGCTCGAGCGCTATCCGCGCGCGCTCGTCGTGGACGCCGTGCGCGCCGTCGTCGCGCGTCTGAGGGCCGAGATCCTGGCGGCGGGGGCGGCCGGCGAGGCGTCCGCCGCGCAGGCGGCGGATCTCACGGCGGCCGCCCTCGTCCCCTGGGTCACGCGGCTCGTGGAGGCGGCGGTGACGCCGTCCCTGCGCCGCGTCATCAACGCGACCGGCGTCGTGGTCCATACCAATCTCGGCCGGGCGCCGCTGCCCCGCGAGGCGGTCGACGCAGTCGTCACCGCCGCCTCCGGCTACACCGACCTCGAGTACAATCTGGCGCGCGGCGAGCGTGCCTCGCGCCAGGATCACGTCCACGACGTGCTCTGCACGGTCACGGGCGCCGAGGATGCGCTGGTCGTCAACAACAACGCCGCCGCGGTGCTGCTCGCCCTCGCCGCCACGGCCCGTGGCGGCGAGGTGCTCGTCGCCCGCGGCCAGCTCGTGGAGATCGGCGACGGCTTTCGCATCCCCGACATCCTGCGCGAGAGCGGCGCCGAACTGGTCGAGGTGGGCACCACTAATCGCACCTACCTCAAGGACTTCGAGGAGGCCTGGACGGCGCGCACGCGCGCCGTCCTGCGGGTGCACACCAGCAACTACCGGATCGTCGGCTTCACCGCGGAGCCGGCGCTCGAGGAGCTCGCCGGCCTTGCCCACGCGCACGGCGCCGTGCTGGTCGACGATCTCGGCAGCGGCGCCCTGGCGGGGCTGCCGTTGTTCGGCGAGGAACCGGCGCTCGCGGCGAGCATCGCCGCCGGCGCCGACGTGGTGACCTTCAGCGGCGACAAGCTTCTCGGCGGCCCGCAGGCCGGCGTCGCCGTGGGCCGGGCCGCGACCGTCGCGGCGATGCGTCGTCACCCGCTGGCGCGCGCGCTGCGCATCGACAAGCTCGACCTGGCCGCCCTGGACGCGGTGCTGCGCCTCTACCTCGACCCGCGGCGGGCGCTCGCCGAGATCCCGACGCTGGCCGCGCTGGCGGCACCGATCGACGAGGTGCGCGGCCGCGCCGGGCGTCTGCGCGCGCTGCTCATCGGCGGCGGCGTGCCCGGGGATCGCCTTGAGCTCGTCGACACCGTCGCGCGCGCCGGCGCCGGGGCGCTGCCGGTCACCGAGGTGCCCAGCGTCGCCGTGGCCGTGAGCGTGGACGGCGACGCCGCACGGCTCGCCGCGGCGCTGCGGCGCGGCGCGCCCGCCGTCGTCTGCCGCCTGCACGACGGCCGCCTGCTGTTCGACCTGCGCGCCGTGCGCGACGCCGAGCTGGACGCGCTGGCCGGCGCCGCGCTGGCGGCGCTCGCCTGACGGGCAGGCTGTGCCCGACGCTCCCGAAACGAGCAGTTTCCCTCGGGACGCCGCCGTCCCGCTGACCCTCGGCACGGCCGGGCACATCGACCACGGCAAGACCGCGCTCGTCACGCTGCTCACCGGCAAGAACACCGACCGCCTGCGCGAGGAGCAGGATCGGGGCATCTCCATCGAGCTCGGCTACGCAGAGCTGGAGCTACCTGCCGGTGGCCGGCTGAGCGTCGTGGACGTCCCCGGGCACGAGCGCTTCGTGCGCACCATGGTGGCCGGCGCCACGGGCATCGACCTCTTCTTGCTGGTGATCGCCGCCGACGATGGCGTGATGCCGCAGACCATGGAGCACCTCTCGATCATCGAGTTGCTCGGCGTGGAACGCGGCGTAGTGGCGCTGACCAAGGCCGACCTCGTGGACGAGGAGTTGCTCGAGATGGCGGAGGAGGACGTGCGCGAGCTCCTCGCGCGGACCCCCTACGCGGCCTGCGAGGTCGTCACCGTGAGCGCCCGCGACGGGCGCGGCACGACGGAGCTTCTGGCCGCGCTCGAGCGCGCCGCCGCGACTGTCACGGCGCGCCGGCACGGCGGACCCGCCCGCCTGCCGGTCGACAGGGTCTTCCCGCTGAAGGGCATCGGCACCGTAGTCACGGGCACGTTGTGGCGCGGCGAGATCCGCGCCGGGGACGCCATGGTGGTAGAGCCCGGCGGAACGCGCGCCGTCGTGCGCAGCGTGCAGGTGCACGACCACGAGACCGAAGCCGTGCGCGCAGGCAGCCGCGCGGGCGTCAATCTGCGCGGCCTCGACCGGGCCGCGGTGGAGCGTGGCAACTGGCTCGTCGCGCCGGAAGCCGCCGGCCGCGTCTGCCGGCGCTTCGACGCCTGGGTGCAGGTGGTGCCCGGCGGCAGGCCCCTCCGCTCCGGGGACCAGGTGCGCCTGCACCACGGCACGGCGCACTACCTGGCACGAGTGACTCCGCTTGAGGGTCGCGAGATCGCCGCGGGCACGCAGGCACCGGCGGTCGTGCGGCTCGACGGCGACGCCGTGGTCGAGCCCCACGACCGCTTCATCCTGCGGGCTCTCTCGCCGGTGGCGACGGTCGGCGGCGGGGAGGTTCTCGCCACGGGCGCGCGCCGCTGGCACGAGCGCGCGCTCCACGCCACGTTTCTCGCCGCGCTGCGCTCCGCCGATGCGCGCGCCGCGGCGCTCGCGCTGGCCGCCGACAGCGGTCAGGGCGGGGTCGCCCCGGCGGATCTGGCTGCCGCCGGGTTCGGCGCCGGCGCCGCCGGCGCCGCTCTGGCGGCGGCGGAAAAGGCCGGCGAGCTCGAGGCTTTGCGGCCGCCCGCCGCGGGCTCCGCGGCACCTGCCGTGCCGGTCCGTTGGTTCGGCGCCGGCACAGTGGCCGCGCTGCGCGCGGCCCTTCTTGCCGGCGCCTCCGCGCGTTCCTCCGCGCGTCCCGAGCGCCCCTTCTGCAGCGCCGCCGAGCTCGCGGCTCTGACGCCCGCGCTGCCCGTGGACGACGTGGACACGCTGCTCCGGGGCCTCGCGGCCGACGGTCGTCTGGTCGTCGGCGAAGGCGGCTACGCCCCCGCCGGCGCCGGCGTGTTGGGCGACGAGCAGGCGGCTCTTGCGCAGCGTCTCCTCGTACGCCTCGGCGCCGATCCGCTGGCGCCGCCGACGCTGGCCACGCTCGCCGAGGAGCTGCGGTGCCCGCCGCGCGAGATCGGCCAGATCCTCGACGTGCTCGCGCGCCGCGGCGACGTGGTGCGCGCGGACAAGGACCTCTGGTTCGCGGCCGCCGCCGTGGACGGTGCGCGCACAGAGCTGGTCGCCATGCTCGCCGCGGACGGGCGGGTGACCCTGGCCGGCTTCCGCGACCGCCTGGACTGCGGGCGCCGCAGCGCCCAGGCCCTCCTCGAGCTCTTCGATCGGGAGGGCCTGACCTTGCGGCGCGGCGACGAACGCCTTCCGCGCCGTCGTCGCGCCTGACCCTGTCGTCTCCCTGACCGCACGGTTACAAGAGGAACCATGATCGGCTCTCAGCGCGAGCGTCGCGTCGCCGCCATTGAGGCGGCCGCCGCAGGGGCGCCGCCCAGTCAGGCCGTGATCGAGAATCTCGCCGCTTGCGTCGAGGCCGGCACGCTGCCGCCCGCGCCGAGGGCCGGCGCCGCTGGCCCTGCAGTGACCGCCGGCTGAGGCCGGCCCTCAGCCCTCGGCGAACGTCGCCACCTGGTCGCGGCCGCGCCGCTTGGCCAGGTACATCGCCCAGTCGGCCTTGTCGAGGAGCGCTTCGCGGCGTTCCGCGTCCTCCGGGTAGCCGGCGATGCCGATGCTCACGGTGAGCGGCGTGCCGTGGGCGCTGAACCCGGCCGCGCCGATGCGCTCGCGGATGCGCTCTGCGACCGCGAGCGCGGCCTCGCGGCCCGTCTCCACGAGCAGTACGACGAACTCCTCGCCGCCGTAGCGCGCGGCGATGTCCACGTTGCGCACCGACTGCTCGATGAGGTGCGCGACCTCACGCAGCACCGCGTCGCCGGCGCTGTGCCCGTTGGCGTCGTTGTAGCCCTTGAAGTGGTCGAGGTCGCAGAAGAGCGCGGTCAGCGGCCGCCCGAGCTCGCGGGCGCGGTGAAGCTCTTCGCTCAGCCGTTCTTGCAGATAGCGGTGGTTGTAGAGGCCGGTGAGGGCGTCGGTGATGGCGTCGATCTCGGCGCGGCTGAGGCGCACCGCCGCCGTCTGCAGCATCGCGGCGAAGGTCTGATGGTCGTCGCCGCGCAGGGCCTCGCTCTCTGCCCGGCTCACGGCCGGCAGGTCCGCCGCCACCGCGGCGACGATGTGACCTTTGGCGTCGCGGACCGGAGCGAGACCGGTCACCCAGACGCCGAACTCGTCGGCGAAGAGGGTGTTCACCAGGGGGCGCCGGCCTGCGAGGACCTCCGGCAGCTCGTCGTCGGCGAAGATCTCGTCACCAACGTGCGAGCGCTCGCTCTCCCGCTCCTCCGGGTCCACGCCGATGACGTACTTCTTGTCGATCTTCGCGTGGGTGGTGAGGAACCGCGTGGGAGGGTTGGCGTCGCGCACCTCGCGGAGGATGTCGCGGATCTCGCGGTACTCCGGTGTGTCCTCGTCTTCGCGGCTGCGCAGCGCAAGGTGCTTGTCGCCCGGGATCCGGGAGGCCGCCTGGGCGGCGATGTTCTCCGCCCGCGCCCGCGCCCGCGCGAGCTCCTCCAGAACCTCGAGGAAGGCGTCGACCATGAGCGGCTCGAACTGCGTGCCGCGGCAGCGCTGCAGCTCGGCCAGGCACTCGGGGTACGTGAGCGCCTCCTTGTAGGGCCGCCGGCACGACATGGCGTCGTAGGCGTCGACGACGGCCATGGCCCGCGCCAGCAAGGGGATATCATCCCCGGCGAGGCCGTCGGGGTACCCGTTGCCGTCGTAGTGCTCGTGATGATGGCGCACGCCCGCGACCAGGGCCTCGGGGAAGAGCGGCCGGATGATGTCGGCGCTGAACACGGGGTGCAGCTTCATCTGCTGCCACTCCTGCGGGTTCAGGCGCCCGGGCTTCAGCAGCACCCGGTCGGAGATGCTGATCTTGCCGATGTCGTGCAGGTAGGCGGCTTCCTCAAGGGAGGTCACGAGGTCCTCCTCCCAGCCGAGGCGGCGGCCGAGCATCACCGTGTAGGCGGCCACGCGGGCCGCATGGCCCAGGGTGTAGTAGTCCTTGGCGTTGAGCGCCGAGCTGAGCGCCTTGAGGTTGCCCAGGTGCATCTGCTTGATCTCCTCGTAGAGCTGGGCGTTCTTGATGGCCAGGGAAAGCTGCGTGGCGACGCGCTCTAGCAGGTGGAGGTCTGCCGTGTCGAAGGCGTCGTGCTTGCGGCTCGCGAGGATGAAAGCGCCGACCATGCCGCGCTCGGAGGGAAGCGCGATGATGACGGCGGACCGCAAGCCGGCAATGGCCGGGTGGTCCGCGGGCAACGAGATGCCCTCCGGAAGCCCGACGATCACGACGCGCCGCTCCCGGAGCGCGTCGAGAAGCTCCTCGCCGAAGTCGCTCTCGGTGAGCCCCGCCAGGGAGACGGCGCGAGCCTCCGAGGAGATGACCCGATCGATGCGACCCCCCGCGGCCAGCAGAAGGCCGTGGGCGTCGAAGGCCAGCAGCTTGCGAAGCTCGTCGGCGGCCGCGTCCACGACCTCTTCGAGGTCGAGGGTGGCGGCCGTGCGCCGCGCTATCTGGTTGAGCAGCAGCGCCTCCTGGCTCGCGGCCTGCTCTCTCTCAAAGAGCGCGGCGTTCTCGATGGCCATGGCGGCCGCGTGGCAGATTGCCGCGGCGGTGTCGAGCTCGGCCTGCGTGAAAGTGCGCTCGGCGCCGCTCTCGACGAGCTCGGCGGTGCCGATCACGCGGTCCTTGACGATCAGCGGCAGGGTCGCCCAGCTCTTCTGCACGAAGTCCTGGTTGATCTCGAGCACCCTCGCCGTGAGGCGCGGGTCGCTCAGGGAGCCCACGACCGTCGGGCGCTTGGTCTCGATGACCTCGCGCGTGACGGCGGCGTCCGCAAGCGGCAGGTACTGACCGATCCAGTCCTCGTCGACGCGGCCGTGCTCGATGCGCATCAGCGTCCGCAGCCCGTCGCCTTCGACGACGGTGATCTCGCACTCCGGCACCCCGACGCTGTCGCAGAGGCGCTTCGCGGTGGCCAGCAGGGTGTCGCGCAGGTCGAGACTGCCGGCCAGCTCGAGCGCGGATTCGCTCAGAAGCGTCATCCAGCGCACGCTCTCGTCGAGCTCGCGGTAAAGGCGCGCATTGGCCACGGCCTGGCCGGCCACCTGGGCAAGGCCGACGATGACGTCGGGGCGCGCGAACGGCCGCTTCTCGCGGTTGCTGACCTCGACGAATCCGATCAGCTCGCCCCCGGCCAGAAGGGGGATCGTCATGATCGACGCGTAGCCCCAGCGGCGCGCGTCCTCGCGGTCGCCTTCGAGCACGTCCGCGTCGTTGAGGATGTCGAGGCGCACCACCGGCCTGCGCGTCGCGGCGGCTTCCACAAACGTGCTGTAGTCGGCCGTGCGATAGCGCAGGCCGACCGAATCCTCCGCCCTGTCGTCGAGTGCGACGAGGGCCTCGACCTCGTCGCCGACGAGGCCGAACACGTCACAGATATCGGCCTGAGAGACAGCGAGTATGCGTTCCGCCACCGTACGGAGCACCGCGTCGACGTTCAGCGAGGCGCCGAACTCGAGCCCCGAGTCGACGAGCAGACGCAGGTCGCGGTTGCCGCTTTCGAGGCGCTCCACGAGCATGGCCTTCTCGAAGGCGCCGGCAAGAAGCCGCCCGACGTTGCGGATGAGGTCGAGCATGCCTGTGTAGTCACGCACCCTGGTGTCGAAGACGTCGATCAGCCCGATAGGGCGACCCTCGAGGACGAGTGGCAGCGACACCATGCTGCGGTAGCTCCAACGGCGGTAGGCCGCCAGCTCCTCTTCTTTGAGGCCGGCGGCCTCGAGGTCGCCGATCACCAGCGGCTCGTTGGCGGCCAGTGCCGCGGTGGTCGCCTCATACACCGAGAGGTCGCGCTCGCTGCCCACCTCCTCCGCGTCCCAGCCACGGCTGTCGATGCTGGCGAGGCAGCGCAGGCGATCCCCTTCGATCTCCCAGATATCGCAGTCCTCGGCCTCGAGAATGGCGCGCAAACGGCCGGCGACGATGCGCGCCAGCTCCTGCAGGCTCTCCGCCTCGCTGAACTGGTCGCCGAGCTCCACGAGCTCCCGCAAAGCCGCGTTGCTCTGCCTCAGACTGCCCATGAGATGCGCGTTCTGGAGCGCGTCGGCGATGGTGCGCGCGGCGCTCGCGAGGAAGCCGCGCACCTCGTTGTAGTCGCGCTCCACGGCGTCGAAGACGTCGATCATGCCGACGACCCCATCGCCGGCGATGAGCGGCAGCGAGATCATGCTGCGAAACCCATAGGCGCCCCAGTCCTCACGCTCGTAGTCGGTGATGCGGGGGTCGGCTAGGGTGCTGACGGCCAGCACCTCGCGGTCCGCGAGTGACTTCGCGGTCGAGGGGAACAGAGCGAGATCGAGAGTCTTGCCGCGAACGGCCTCGTCGCTGCCCTTGCTGTCCATGCTGGCGAGGCAGCGCAGGTAGCCCTCCTCCAGCCACCACACGTCGCAGTCGTCGGCACCGGCGACCTCGCGGAGCCGGCCGGCGGCCGCTCCCGCGATCTCCTGAGGCGAGCCGGCGTTCGCCAGGTCGCCGGCGAGCTCCACGAGCTCGTGCTGCAGGCGGCTGCGGTCCTCGGCCTCGCTGAGCAGGACGGCGTTGTCGAAGAGGCCGGCGACGAGCTGCGCCACGCCGGTGAGAAACTCCACCTCGAGGCCCCAGTCGCGCTCGGCGTCGTCGTAGAGGTCCACGAGCCCGACGATGGCGCCGCCGGCGACGAGGGGCATGGTGAGCGAGCTGGCGTAGCCCCACTGGCGGTACATCGCGACCTCTGCTGGAGAGAGTTGCGGGTCGCTCAAGCTGTTGATCGCAAGCGGGGTCTGGTCGATCAGCGTCCGTTCCAGGGACGGGTACTTGGCGGTGTCGAGGATGGTGTCGTAGCGGGCGTCGTCGATGCCCTCCCGGGTCAGGCTGATGAGGGAGCGGATCACGCCGCCGCCGACCCTGTACACGTCGACGCAGTCGGCGTTGACGGCGGCCATGAGGCGGAGTGCGAAGCGCTCGACGAACCGCCCGAGCTCGTGAGTCTGGGCGACCTCCTGCGAGAGGTCCACGAGCTCGCGGATGGCCTTGTCGCGCTGTTCCAGCGTGTTGTAGGTAGCCTCGACATCGAGGGCGTGTGCGCAGATGCGCGCGAGGCCGGCGACCACGGGGACTTGCCCCGTGAGGTCTCGTGCCCGCGCGTCGCTGATTTCCACGGCGCCGATGAGCTCGCCGCGCACCGTCATAGGTGCCCATACGAGCGCGCGGCAGCCGCGGCGTTGCAGGGCGCCTCGGGCACGCTGCCCTTGGCCGCCGCGACCCGTGCCCAGGGCGACCGCCGGGAGCGCGTCCGGAGCGCCGCTCACCGGCAGCCAGTCGTCCAGCGACCACGAATCGCCGAAGCGGCTCTCGTCGAGCTCGCCGCCGTCGACGGAGACCAGGAGGCGCAGACGGTCGCCGTCGCGCACGAAGACGTCGCAGCGCGGGGCGTCGGTCAGGTCGCAGAGGCGCCGCGCGACGTGCTCGGGCACGTCGCG
>CAIOZS010000064.1 GCA_903862845.1 uncultured Thermoleophilia bacterium | reverse complement strand
GGGGGTGTAGCTTGGGTGCCGACCTGTCGATACCATGCAGAGAAAGACGGTATCCGTACGCGCCGAGAAGGAGCTGCGCGCGCTTGCGCAGCACCCGCCTTCCGCGTCCGGGGACGCCGCGAGAATGAAGGGGGACTCCGTCATGCGCTCCACAGCCCATCGTTTCGTCCTCATCGCCGCCCTGTGCTTGTGCTCTCTGCTGCTGGCGGTCGGCAGTGCGGGGCCGGCGGGAGCAGGCCGCACCGCGCCTGCGGCCGGCAGCTCGCTGCGCGGCGCGGCGGCGCCGCTGAGCCCGGCGTTCCTGCGCTCGCTTGTCAGCCCACCGCTCGGCACGCGGTCGAGCGCGGTCGGCCACGGCCTCGGCTCGACTCCCGGCCCGCAGGACTTCCGCTACGCCCGCGGGCTGCAGGTGCCCGCGGCGTCCGGCGCGCACCCGCACGCGGCGGCGCCGTCGAGCTACGACCTGCGCACCCTGAACAGGGTCACGTCGGTCAAAGACCAGGACCCTTATGGCACCTGCTGGTCGTTCGCCTCGCTGGGTTCGCTTGAGTCCGGCCTGATGCCCGGCGAGACCTGGGACTTCTCCGAGAACAACATGGTCGTGCGCAGCGGCTTCGGGCCTTTCTCCGACGGTGCCTACGACCACGGCGGCCAGATCTGGATGTCCACCGCCTACCTGGTCCGCTGGGGCGGCCCCGTCACCGAGAGCCAGGACCCGTATGGGGGCACGTCGCCGGCCGGGCTGACCCCGAGCAAGCACGTGCAGGAGGTCAACTGGATCCCGCCGCGCGGCTCGGCGCTCGACAACGACAACCTCAAGAACACGGTCATGGCGTACGGCGGCGCCGATGTCTCGATGGGCTGGTACGGCAGCTCGTCGGGCTCCTCCTACTACAATGCCTCGACGGCGAGCTACTACTACAACGGCACCTCGGGCACCAACCACGAAGTCCTCGTCGTCGGCTGGAACGACAGCTACGCCGCCTCCAACTTCGCCACCACGCCCGCGGGCAACGGCGCCTTCCTCGTCAAGAATAGCTGGGGCACGGGATGGGGCAGCAACGGGTACTTCTGGGCCTCCTACTACGACTCCAGGTTTGCCTGCAACAGCAATCCCTCAGCAGTCTTCAGCGGAGCGCAGCCGACCACCAACTACAGCGGCATCTACCAATACGACCCCCTGGGAGACTGCAACGAGTGGGGGTTCTCGAGCTCCACGGCGTGGTTTGCCAACGTCTTCACCGCCCAGACGACCGCCTCCGTGGCTGCCGTCGGCTTCTACACCATGACTCCCGGCACGAGCTACGAGGTCCACACCGGCTCCAGCCTCGCGGCCAAGACGCTGCGCACCAGCGGCACTCTGGCCTACATGGGCTACCACACCGTGACCCTGCCTGCGGCGGTGGGCATCACGAGCGGCCAGGCCTTCGCCGTGGTCGTCAAGGTCACCTCGCCGGGGACGACCTATCCGATCGCCTACGAGTACCCGATCGCCGGCTACTCGGGCTCCGCCACCGCGCAGCCCGGGCAGAGCTACGTGAGCTCGGCCGGCTCGAGCTGGACCGATCTCACGACCCAGGTCGGCAATGCCAACGTGTGCCTGAAGGCGTACACCACCGGGTCGACGCCGACGCCCACCCCGACGCCGTCGCCGTCGCCGACGCCCACCCCGACCCCGACGCCGTCGCCGTCGCCGTCGCCGTCGCCAGGCATCAACGTCACCGCCCCCACGGGCACGGCTAGCTACGCCGTGGGGGCCAGCCTCGCGGTGAGCTGGACGACGAGCAGCGCCGTCTCCAGCGGCGAGTTCGGCGTCTGGGCGCGCAGCCCCGGCGGCGGCTGGTACATCGGCCAGATCGTGGCCGCCGGCGGCGGCACGAGCTTCAGCACCAGCATCGCCCTGAGCATACCGACGGGCAGCGGCTACCAGGCTATCGTCGCCTGGCGGGCCACCCCCGGCAGCGGCGCCTGGACCAGCTTCGGCACCAGCCCCGGTTCCTTCACCGTGACCTCAGGGACGGCCGTCAACATCAACGTCACCGCCCCCACGGGCCTTAGAAGCTACCACTTCGCCGCCAGCCTCACGGTGAGCTGGACAACCGGCAGCGCCGTGTCCAGCGGCGAGTTCGGCGTGTGGGCGCGCTCGGCCTACGGCGGCTGGTACATCGGCAAGAGCGTTGCCGCGAACGGCAGCAGCAGCTACGCCACCACTCTCACCCTCCTCGTGCCGTTCGGCAGCGGCTACCAGGCCATCGTCGCCTACCGGCCCACGCTGGGCAGCGGCGCCTGGACCACCTTCGGCACCAGCCCTGGGTGGTTCACGGTCATCGCGCGGTGACGGGGCGCCTCGGCGCCACAACCCCGGGCTCCGGGCCGCACACGCGGCCCGGAGCCCGGCGCTGCTCAGCCTCGCGTCGCGCGCGGCGCATGAGATGCTTCGCAGCCTCGCCAGACTCCGCGTCACGTGGTACGCTGGAGAAAGAGCCGGGTCGGTCTCAGCGATCACGGTCGAGGCGGCTCCCGAACTCGGGAGGGGGTGAGGCTGGTCAAGACAACGGCTCGGCATCAAGCTGCGCGGCCACCGTGCCGATACACTACAAACGCACCGGTTTCGGGAGTACGCGACCCCGAGCCGGCATCGCTGCGCGGGAGGTGCCCCATAGCTGAAAGAAGCGGTTCAAAGGGCCACCGTCGCAGCCCTTAGCGAGCCCTTTTTGCCAAACGGTGCAGGTTCTTGCCATGCGTCCGTCGTAGAGTGTAGAATCCGGCCATCACAGGCTAGGGGTTAGTCAGCAAGAGTCAGCAAGCGTCAGCAAGTTCCAAGTAGGAGGTAAAGATATGCGTTCACCGAGAGACTCTAGGGCAGAGTCCGCTTCACGCCACAGGCGCTCTTCAGGCGCGCGCTACCTGTTGGCGATCGGCTTGTGCATCCTGGTTGCGGCGGCGCTCCTCGGCGTCGCGGCGCCGGCGCGGGCCGCAGACGGCACCATCAGCGGCACGGTCTGGGAAGGATTCGGCGTTTCGCTCCCGGGCGTCACCGTG
>CAIOZS010000063.1 GCA_903862845.1 uncultured Thermoleophilia bacterium | reverse complement strand
CTAGGCTGGTATCCGTAGACAGGTTCCTAGGGCCGGGTCACACCGGTCGGACAGGGTTTCGGATCGTGGGCGCCAAATCGGCGGACGGTACGAAACCAGGATGGCGCTCAAGTGAAGGCACGGGACACAGGAACTCCCGACAACAGGCCGGGTCATGTGAGCGAGGCACTGATGGAGGTACGGTTATGAAGCGTGTCAAGGTTCTGTTCGGCCAGCGGAGGTTCCAGATTCTGGCCTCGATGGCGGTGCTCCTGCTGGCCGCCGGCGTGGTCGTCGCATCGGGGGCAAGCTTTACGTCCCAGTCGGCCAACGCCGCAAACGTGTTCTCGGCGGGGACGCTGGCGATGACCAACACCCCCAACGGCTTCACGGCTAACGTCTCGCACATGGTCCCCGCCGACTCCTACACCGGCACCATCACCATCCAGAACACAGGCACCGTGCAGGGCCACTTCTACCTCCAGCCGGTCACGATCACGGGTGACACCCTGGGCTTCGCGCAAGACCTCCAGCTCCTCATCACGGACGGCGCCACGCAGGTCTACAGCGGCTCGCTCTCGGGGCTCGTGCAGGAGGACCTCGGCACCTGGCCTGCCGACGCCTCGCATACGTACACCTTCAAGGTGACCTTCCCGGACGGGAATGCCGCCGCGCCCATCACGATTGGTGACGGCGCCGACAACGCCTTCATGGGCGCCACCACCACCGCCGACTTCAACTGGACGACGGTCAGCGTCTCGAACGGCAGCCTTCCCAACAACAACTGATCCTCTGACTCCGAGGGGCGGGCGGGGCCGGCGAGCCGGTCCCGCCCCTCCTCTTCCACGAAACGACTGGAGACACCTTGAGCACCATGAGCAGCATGAGCAGCATGAGCCGGATCCACAAAGGACTCCTCTCTCTGGTCGTGCTCGCGCTGCTCGCGTTCACGCTCAAGGCGGTAGTCTTCTCCGGCGCCAGCTTCACCGCCAGCTCCGTTGACCCGGCCACCGTGTTCACCGCCGGCATTCTGTCGCACACCAACGACCAGGACGGCGTGGTGATGATCGCGGCGAGCGGCCTCGTGCCGGGCGCCAGCAGCACTGGCTCGCTGGGGCTCACGGACGGCGGCAACGTACCCGGCAGGTTCACGCTCAGCGCCTCGGGCCTGACGGACACGCCGGGCGCTCCCAGGCTTTCCGACGCTCTGACCCTGACTGTCGAGGACGTCACCGGGACGGCGACGACCCTGTATCAGGGGTCGGTGGCGGCCTTCTCCGCGGTTGACCTGGGGACCATCTCCCCGGGCGACGCGCGCTCGTACAGCTTCACGCTCGCGTACCCTGAGGGCACCGCGGACGCCGCCTTGCAGGGCGCCGCGATGACGCTGGGTCTGCGCATCACGGGGGTATCGCTATGATCCGCATCATCAAGACGGCCGTCACAGTGCTATGCGTCGCGGTCGCGGCTCTCGTCGTGCTCGGCATACTGCTGCCGGCCGTGCTCGGCCTGCAGCGCTACGTGATCACCGGCGGGTCCATGACCGGTACGATCAACAAGGGCTCTGTCGTCTACTCACGGCTCACCCCCGTTGGCCAACTCAAGGTGGGCGACATCATCACGTTCGTCCCCCCCGGCTACCCGAGCCCCGACACGCACCGCATCATCAGCATTACGCCGGGCAAGGGCGGCCAGCGCGTGTTTCGGACCAAGGGCGACTTCAACAAGACCGCCGACCCGTGGCAGATCACCTTCCCCCAGGCCATGCAGGCGCGGTACTTCTACCACATCCCTTATCTGGGCTACTTGCTGGCGGTGCTTTCGATCCGCGCCGTGCGCATGCTGCTCATCGGGTTGCCGGCGCTCGTTATCGCCCTGTCGCTGCTTTGGTCGCTGTGGCACTCGGCCGGCGACGAGGTCCGTCGTCAAGAGGCTGCGGGCTCGGCTATCCAGAAGACCTCCGCGCCGGCAGGGACGGAGTAGGCCATGATGCGCCGCCTCCTTATTCTCGTCGCCCTGGCCATCCTCGGCGTCGCCGCCGCCGCCGGCGCCTTCTCGGCCGCCTTTTCGTCCGCCTCGTTCACCACCAACAGTTCGACGACGGTCCAGGCGTCCACCGCGCAGCTCAGCGGCGACGGGCTGCACGTGAGCGGCGGCAACGGCCAGTCGGCCGCCGTGGGCACGGCGGTGGCCATCGCCCCGAGCGTGCTCGTCACCGACTCCGGCAACAACCCCGTGTCGGGCGTCCTCGTCACCTTCGACGTGGTCTCCGGCGGAGGGTTCGTGAGCGGCGCCTCGGCCACCACCGACGCCTTCGGCATCGCCGCGGTCGGCAGCTGGACGCTGGGCACCAGAGCCGGCGCCAACGGCCTCAGCGCCACAGCCACGGGCCTCAGCGCCGCGCCGGTGACCTTCACGGCGATCGGCGTCGGCGGCGCCGCAGATGCCTCCCGATCCACGCTCTCGCCGGCCAGCGCCAGCGTCACCGCCGACGGCACGAGCACGCAGGTGCTCACCGTGCAGGCCAAGGACGCCGGCGGCGACTACCTCACGAGCGGCGGCTCCACGGTCACGATCAGCCGATCCTCGGGCAGCGGCAGCGTCGGCGCCGTGACCGACCACGGCAACGGCACGTACAGCGCCACCGTGACCGCCCCCACCGCCAGCGGGAGCGGCGTCTTCGTCGCCACCCTCGACGGCAGCGCGGTCATGAGCGGCAGCGGCAGCCAGACCCAGGCGATCGTGACCTTCGTGGCCGGCCCGACGATCAGGTTCGCGGTCAGCATCGCCGACGCGCAGGCCAACGGCGCGGCCTTCACGGGCGTCAACACGGTGACCGCGCAGGACGCCAACGGCAACACGGTCACTACCTATAGCGCTCTGACGAACAGCGTGACGATCAGCGCCAGCCCGAGCACTGGCACGATCACGGGACTGGGCAGCGCATCCGGCAGCGTTCTCAACCAGACCCTCGACTTCGTAGACGGTGTTGCCAGCCTGACGGGCAAGATGGTCTTCGCCGGCCCTGCAGGCAACTACACTTTCACTGCCACCTCGTCGAGCGGTGGCTACACCGGCACCTCGCGAAGTGTGGCCATCGCCGTGGGCGCCGGCAGCAAGCTGGCGATCATCACGCAGCCGGTGGGAGGCGCCAGCGCCGCCCTTCTCACCACCGCGCCGGTTGTGAAGGTCGAGGACGTGGCCGGCAACATGGTCACCACGAGCAATGCCTTGATCACGGTGACATCCTCAGGGACCAGCACCATCGGCGGCAGCCAGGCCACGGGGCTCGCCGCGATCAACGGGGTCGCCACCTTCACGAACCTGACTCTGGCCGGGACGGTGAGCACCAGCTACACGCTGACCTTTGCCTCCAGCGGCCTGACCTCGGTCACCTCGACCAGCGTCCAGGTGACCGTGGGCGCCGCCGGCAAGCTGGCGATCATCACGCAGCCGGTCGGCGGCGCCAGTGGCTCTGTGCTCGTCACCCAGCCGGTCGTCGAGATCGAGGACTCGGCCGGCAACCGCACCGCGAGCACCGCCTCGATCAGCGTGACGTCTTCGGCCGGCAGCGCCATCGGTGGCAGCCAAGCCACCGGAAAGGCCGCGGCCGGCGGCCGTACCAGCTTCACCAACCTGACCCTCGGCGGCACGGTCGGCACGGACTACACCCTGACCTTCGCCTCGAGCGGTCTCACCTCCGTCACCTCGGACAACGTCCGGGTGACCGTCGGCGGCGCCAGCAAGTATGTCGTCACGTCGAGCAGCTACTACCCGAAGATCAGCACCGGCGTGACCATCAGCGCGCAGCTGACGGACGCCTACGGCAACCCCGTGGGCACGTCCGGCCTCTCGGTCACGTGGAGCAAGACCGGCAGCGGCGGGACGCTGCCCTCCAGCACCAGCACAAACGCGAGTGGTCTCGCGACCGGGACCTTCACCACGGGCACGACCGCCGGAACGGCCTACACGGTCACGGCCACCAGCACCATTCCTTCGACCAGGACCGGTACCAGCGCCGCCATCAAGGTCGTCGGCCCGGCCAGCAAGATCGCCCTGAACGCCGGCAGCGGCCAGTCCGCCACCGTGGGCACTGCGGTCACCGCCGACCCGAGTGTGCTCGTCACGGATTCGTTCAACAGTCCCGTCTCCGGCGTCGCCGTCACCTTCGCCGTCTACTCCGGCGGCGGCTCGGTCAGCGGCGGCTCGGCGACCACCAACGCCTCCGGCATCGCCACAGTCGGCAGCTGGACACTGGGCACCACATCCGGGGCCAACACCCTGAGGGCCTCGTCCGGCACCCTCAGCGGCTCGCCGGTGACCATCACGGCGACCGGCATCGCCGGCGCCGCGACGCAGCTCGGCATCGAGACCGCCGCCGACGGCAGCGGCACAGCGATCGACGTCAAGGCGGTGACGGCCGGCAGCAGCTTCACCGGCTACGCCATCACGCGCGACACCTACAACAACTTCGCGGGCAACGTCGCCGCCACCTGGAGCCTCTCGGGCAAGACCGGCGGCGTCGTCGACGGCGACCTCGTGGCCGCCGGCAACGGCCAGAGCGCTGTCTTCAGCGGGCACATTGTCGGGACCGCCTCCGTCCAGGCCGTCTGCGGCACGCTCTCCGACAGCAGCGGCCTGGTGACCGTGAACATCGGTCCCGCCAGCAAGCTCGCCCTGAACGCCGGCGATGGCCAGTCGGCCACGGTGGGCACGTCCCCGGCAACCGCCCCGAGCGTGCTCGTGACCGACGCCGGCGGCAACTTGATCTCCGGCGTCGCCGTCACCTTCGCCGTCTACTCCGGCGGCGGCTCGGTCAGCGGCGGCTCGGCGACCACCAACGCCTCCGGCATCGCCACGGTCGGCAGCTGGACACTGGGCACCACAGCCGGGGCCAACACCCTGAGGGCCTCATCCGGCACCCTCAGCGGCTCGCCGGTGACCATCGCGGCGACCGGCATCGCCGGCGCCGCCACCAAGTACCTCGTCACCGCGGGCAGCTCCAGCCCGGTCGCCGGCGCCGACGTGACCATCAGCGCCCAGCTCGTGGACCACTATGGGAACGCGGTCTCCACGTCCGGCGTCGCGGTCGCCTGGAGCAAAACCGGCAGCGGCGGGACGCTCCCTGCCGGCAGCGCCACGGACTCGAACGGAATCGCGACGGTCGCCTTCACGACGAGCACGACCGCCGGCCGGACCTACACGGTCACTGCCACCGACGGCAGTTCCCGGACGGGCGCCAGCACAGCCTTCACGACGACCGCCGGCCCCGTCGGCAAGATCACCGCGAACGCCGGCGGCGGCCAGGCGGCCACCGTGGGCACGGCAGTGGCCACCGACCCGAGCGTGCTCGTCACCGACGCCAACGACAACCCCGTCTCGGGGGTCACCCTCACCTTCGCCGTCGCCTCCGGCGGCGGCTCGGTCAGCGGCGGCTCGGCGACCACCAACGCCTCCGGCATCGCCACGGTCGGCAGCTGGACCTTGGGCACCGCGGTCGGGTCCAACAGCCTCACGGCCACGGCCGCTGGCCTCTCCATCTCGGCGGTAACCTTCACAGCGAACGGCACCGTCGGCGCCGCCAGCCAGTACATCGTCACCGCCAGCAGCTACAGCCCGATGCACGGCACCGCCGTGACCATCACCGCCCAGCTGGCCGACCAGTACGGCAACCCCGTGAGCACGTCCGGGACGACAGTCATCTGGAGCAAGACCGGCAGTGGCGGATCGTTCAGTCCCACCTCGTCGAGGACAGACTCGAACGGCGTCGCTACGACCACCTTCACCACGGGAAACAGCGCCGGCAGGACCTACACCACTACCGCGACCAGCGGGAGCACGACCGGCACCAGCGCTGGTATCGTCACGAAGTAGGCGTCGCCGACGACAGTGCGACGCGGCGTCGCAGAGCGGTCGGCCGAAGCGCCCGCACCCCCTGAAGGGTGCGGGCGCTTCGTGTTGGCGAGAGGCTGGAGGCGGCGACCGGAGGCGGACCGCTGATGATCGTCCCGCAGTCCACCGGGGCGCGCTGACGGCGTATCCGCGACGGTGCCCGCGTCCGGGCAGGCGCCCGTCGAACAAGCCCGCCGCCGCCGCGTAGTCCCCCGAGGCGTCGCGGCTTCACGCTGTGGCCGCGCGAGGAGCTCTCGCCGGGGCCTTCGTCCACGCTGCCCGTGCCAGTCGACGTCTTGCCTGCCCGCCGTCCGCCGAGCCTCGCTGCTGCCGTCTTCCGGTCTTTGGAACCGCATGCCTGCGTCGCTGGCCCTCGATACCCCTACAGTTTCGGAACCTTCGTCCCGATAGAAGTCGTAGATCGAGTTTCTACGATGCGGCCGCCTCAGGCGTTCGCGAAGGGGGTCTGGGACGGGAACCATGGATGTCGTGGCGAAGCGCAGCAGGGTCGGGGGGTTCCGCATCCTGGCGTCGCTGCTCGTCGTCCTGGTGGCGGGCGGCGTGTGCGCCGCCGCGTTCGCGCAGTGGTCCGCGGCCTCGGCGGCGCTGCCCGACAGCATGTTCTCCTCCGGTTCCCGCGCGATCGCCGGAGGCTCCGTCGTCATGGGCTCCCACCAGTTCGTGCCCGGCGACACGATGACCGGCAAGGCCGTGGTGACCAACGAGGGCGACGCGCCGGGCCGCTTCGTCTTCGGGACCGACTCGCTGGTCGACCGCCCGGGATCTGGCGGGGGCAGCCTGGCGAAGGCGCTGCAGGTGACGCTGACGGATGTCACCGACAGCGGCCACCCACGGCGCGTCTACTCCGGGGCGCTGTCCGGCCTCTCCGGCATCGACCTGGGTTCGTTCGCTCCCGGCGCCACGCGCACGTATCGCATCGCGGCGACCCTCCAGCCTCAGACCGCAAGCAGCACCGCCTACGCCGACTGTTCACTGGCCTTGAGCTTCCAGTGGACGGCGGTGACGTCAGGCTGACGGCCTCTGACAACGGAGAGCGGACCTGCTCTTCCCGGATCCGCCGACCGCCCCGCTGGACTACTCGCCCAGCCGGGCGGTTTCGGTTCCCGGCGCGCCGCCCGCGCGGGCGCGTCAGCGCCCGAACCAGCGGCGCAAGGTGGCGCGCAGCCCGCCGCCGGAGGCGGCGGGCTCGTCGCCGGCGTCGCCCTCCTCGAGGGCGTGGCTCTTCCAGGAGTGATCGTCGTGCACCTGGATGCCGGCGCCGTCGTCTTTGGCGCCGTGAAGGGCCGAGGCAGAGAGCCTCGGCCCGGCGGCGCCCATCCCGACAGCGCCGCTGAGGTACGTATCCTCCAGGAGGCGCTCCGACTTCTCGCCGGCCTCCCGGGCCCTCTTGTTCTCGGGGAACTCTTCGCTCACCACGCTCCTCCTCGCCTGCCGACGTACGGAAAGTACCCGTTTCTGAACGCCTCTCCCACGTTCGGCCGGAGGCGATCGCGCCGGGCGTCCTGTCAGGGCGTGGATCGGTCGCCGCCGCGCTCTCAGGCAGACTCGGATTCATGTGGAGCGGCGCCGATGCCGAGAAGTGCGAAGACGCCGGTCGCGGGTTCCTCGGGAAGGACCCGGGTAGCGAGGCCGGTCGGGCCACAACGGAGGGAGACATCGACATGGGGAAGCTTGAAGGAAAGGCGGCGATCATCACCGGCGGCTCGAGCGGCATCGGTGAGGCTTCTGTGCGCCTCTTTGTCGGGGAAGGGTGCCGGGTGGTCATCGCCGACCGCGACGCTGCCGCCGGCGAGCGCCTGGCCGCGGAGCTCGGCAGCGCCGTGCTCTTTCAGCGTACCGACGTCACCAGTGAGGATGACGTCAAGGCGGCCGTCGAACGTGCCGTCACCGCCTTCGGCCGCCTCGACTGCATGTTCAGCAACGCCGGCGTGTCGGGCGACCTGCGGCCCATCGAAGAGGTCACCGTCGAGGAGTACGAGCGTCTGACCTCGGTCAACCTCAAGGGCGCCTTCCTCGGGATGAAGCATGCGGCGCCGGTGATGAAGCGCCAGAGGTCCGGCAGCATCATCACCACCTCGAGCATCGGCAGCCTGATGGCCGAGAACGCGCCGCACCTCTACTGCGCCGTGAAGGCCGCCGTGAACCACCTGACGCGCTGCGTCGCCAACGAGCTCGGCGGGAGCGGGGTGCGCGTGAACAGCGTGTGCCCCGGCGCCATCCTGACGCCGATCTTCACGCGCGATCAGGGGCTCTCCGAGGCGGAGGCGATCGAGGCCCTGAAGCGCGTCGAGGAAGGCCTCTCCGGCTACCAGCCCATCCCGCGCGCCGGCCTGCCGGACGACATCGCCAAGGCTGCCCTTTGGCTGGCGAGCGACGACTCGTCGTTCGTCACGGGCGCCAACCTGGTCGTCGACGGCGGCAAGACGTGCGGCGAGAACTGGGCGATGATGCTGGCACAGCAAGAGGCGATGTGAGGCCTTTCGACGAGGAGGACAGACCATGAAGACGGCAGTACCCAGAAGCCTGACCATGCCGACGCTCTTCCCCGCCAACCCAATCTGGGGCGACCAGCGGACCATCCACTACAAGGAGAACACGAGCTTCACGATCACGTTCGTGACGGAGAAGGCAGCCGTCGAGCCGTACATGCCTCCGGGCATCGTCGTGCCCGACGACCCCCTCGTCATGGTGACTTACTGCATGTGCCGCGGCATCACGGAGATGGGCGGCACGGGCTACAACCTCGTGAGCGTCAGCGTCGCGGCCAGGTATGAGGGCGCGGTGGACACGTTCGACGGCGACCTGTCGCTGGTCATCTGGGAGAACAAGTTCCCGCCGGTTGTGATGGGCCGGGAGTTTCTCGGGTACCCCAAGCTTGTCGCCGAGATCGACGACCCGTGGATGGGGGAGGATCGCTGGGGCTGGCGGGTCTCCGAAAACGGCACGTGCTTCCTCGAGGCCGAGCTGCATGACCTGCAGCGCCTCGGCGACGAGGAGTGCCGGGCGCTCAGCGCGAGCTCGGTCTCCGACTTTGACAGCGGGGCACTGCACATGACCTACAAGGTC
Organism: uncultured Thermoleophilia bacterium; assembly: GCA_903862845.1. GTDB lineage: Bacteria > Actinomycetota > Thermoleophilia > UBA2241 > UBA2241 > CAIXSE01. The sequence goes on along the minus strand of CAIOZS010000063.1, from coordinate 1,437 downwards.
GTGCCCGGCCCGAATTACGACGACGAGCCTGTGACCGCTCATGTGGTCGGCGCCGTGCACCGCGACGACTTCAAAGAAGCGTGGGCCTGCAAGGGCAGCCTGGCCTGGCGCCCGGTGACGCCGCAGAGCTGCTTTCTCTGCTACGGGATCATCGAGGCGCTGTCGAAGCTGCCTATCGTGCGCTACGGCGACTGCCTGATCACCAAGGGTCCCCACGTCATCGAGATGGGCAATAGCCGCCGGCTTGTTTGACGATGGGGTAGTCGGCTCTTCCCGCGACGGGCCTCGAGCCGGTCGCGGCGGCGCCAAAACGCGATGGGCCGGGGTCGACGTTCTTCCCGGGTGCCCCACGACCCCTCGTCGACGGGGCGATACTGAGGTCCGACCTGCTACCCTCGGGTCTTCGGCCCAGCAGCTGCCGTACGTGCAGGCTCTGGGGCTCAGCAAGGAAGCGCTGTTGAGGAGAGGCGCAGCGGCGCAGGGCTATGCGGGGTAGGCGGTGAACCCCGCTCTTCGTGGCTGCAGGCGCGAGTCGCAGCCGCACCTCGGCTCAGCTGCGGCAGAGCGCTCCGGCGACCACGCCCTGCCTCGATCAGGCGAGAAGATGCGCGGCCCACGACCGCTGAAGGGGCGCCTGCCACAGCGCAACCTCAAGGCCCCACAGCAAGACTGCGGGCGGAAGGGAGCGAGCCCTGCCGGGCGCCCAGGGATCCGGTGCTTGACTCGCGCCCTTGCCGGTTCCAGCAGACAAGGCATCACAGGCGGAGCTGAGCGACTGCCGCCTTCAGGAATTACTCAGGAAGTGGCCGTGTTGGGTGGGGAGTGCGTGCTAGGATGCTCTGCATGCCACTGCGAGGCGAGACGGCGCAGCGGAGGGGACCGAGGGACGAGGAGGCACCATGCTGTCGGACACTCATCCGTTTTCCCGTACTCCTAGGGAGCGCCGCAGGAGGTGGCGCCGCGCAGCCGTCGTGGGCGCCATCCTCCTCGCTGTACTCGCGGCTGCGGCGCCCGCCATGGCCGACATCTCCGTCGGGACGAGCCCCCAGGCCGTGGCCGTGAACACTGTTACCCACAAGGTCTACGTGGCCAACTACGGCAGCAACACCGTGACCGTGATCGACGGGGCCACGAGCGCCACCGCCACGGTCCCCGTCGGGTCGAACCCCTACGCCTTGGACGTCGACCCCGTCACCAACAAGGTCTACGTGGCCAACCGCAGCAGCAACACCGTGACCGTGATCGACGGGCTCACGCTCGCCACCAGCACGGTCACCGTTGGGCCGGCCCCTGGCGCCGTGGCCGTGAACACCGTGACCCAGAAGGTCTACGTGGCCAACTACGCCAGCAAAACCGTGACCGTGATCGACGAGGCCACGAGCGCCACCACCACGGTCACCGTCGGGAGGCAGCCCTGCGCCGTGGCCGTGAACCCCG
>CAIOZS010000062.1 GCA_903862845.1 uncultured Thermoleophilia bacterium | reverse complement strand
GAAATCGGGGAGCGTCACCACCTGCGGGATCCGCTCGTAACCGTACTCGCCCTTGCGCGGGACGTAGTGATCGAAGCCCGTAGCCACGAGCACGGCGCCGGCGGCGATCTCGACGGCTTTCGCCGACGCCTCTGCATCGACCGTGGACGTATCGACGCGGCGCGGCGCGTCGAACACGTAGCCTTCCAAAGGCACAAAATGGCCTGCCGCGGCGCCACTCTGCCGCGTCTCCTCGTCGATCACGAGGCCCCTCAGCGACTGGCGCACGGCGACGGCGAAGTTGCCCACGTAACCGCTCGCGCTCTCGATGGTCGCCTCGGTGAAGATCGTCACCCGCGGCTGGGCGAGCACGTCGTCCACGAGCCGGGTGATCACATCGCCGGCCGGTTCCTCGTTGGGGAAAAGACGGTCGAGCACTGAGGCGTTGCCGCCCAGCGTCGCACCGCGCTCCACGAGCGTGACATCGATGCCGGCGCGCGCGATATCGCCGGCGGCACGAAGGCCGGCCACGCCGGCCCCCACGACGACCGTGCGCGCCGTGGTGTCTACGCGGATCGGCTCGAGCGGCCGCAACTGCGCCGCCTTAGCCACGGCCGCGGCCACCAGCGACGTCGCCTTGCGTGTCGCGGTCGCGGGGTCGTCGCTCGCCCAGCTCACCTGCTCGCGGACGTTGGCCTGCTCGAGCAGATACGGGTTCAGCCCGCCGCGCTCGAGCACCCTCCTGAAGGTCGTCTCGTGGAGCTTGGGCGAACAGGCGGCCACGATGACGCGGTCGAGCCCTTCGTTCTTGACGTCCTCGAGGATGGCGTTCTGCCCCGGGTCCGAGCACATGAACATGTTGGTCTTGGCGACCACCACGCCGGGCAGCCTGCCCGCCGCCTCAACGACCTCCTGGACGTCGACGACGTCCGAGATGTTGCCGCCGCAGTGACAGACGTACACGCCGATGCGCGGCGCTACCTCCTCCGCGTTCATGTCGCCACCTCCACTCCGTCATGTGGCGCTCGCTCAGCGGCCGGCTGGGCTGCGACGCGCTCCCGGCCGGCCGAGCCGGTAACTCCCCGCTCGCGCAGGAAGAGCGAAGCCTCGGTGGCGGCCGCGCCGGCCTCGATGATCGTGTCGACGATGTCCATGGGGCCGGTGGCGGTACCCGCGACGAAGAGGCCATCGCTCGCCGTGCGGCAGGGCGCGTCCTTGGGACGCGGGACCTCGGCGAAGCCGTCCTCGCCGGTCTCGAGCGCCGCCAGCCGCGTGAGGTCCTCTGCCGGAAGCATGCCCAGCGAGAGCACGACGAGGTCGTGCTTGCGCTCCTCGACCTGACCGTACTCGTCGATGCGTTCCACGCGCACGATGACGCCCTGATCCTCATGCTCGGTCAGCCGCGCCACCTTGCCCTTCACGAGCTCGATGCCCATGGCTTTGGCCGAGCGGTAGAACTCCTCGTACCCTTTGCCGAAGGCGCGGATGTCCATGTAGTAGATGGTGATGTCGGCGAAGGGCAGTGAGCCACTCAGTAGCATCGCCTGCTTGATGGCGTACATGCAGCACACGCGCGAACAGTACGGCACCCCGAGGGTCTGGTCGCGAGAGCCCGCGCACTGCACGTAGGCGAGCGACTCCGGCGCCTTGCCGTCGGACGGCCGCAGCACGCGCCCGTACGGCCCGTGCGGAGCGAGTAGCCGCTCCATCTGGGTGGGGGAGAGCACGTTGGCGATCTCGCCGCCGTGATACTCCGCCTTGGCGTCGAGAGGCGTGAGCTTCCACCCCGTGGTGGCGACCATCGCTTGAGCCACGACCTCAACGATCTCGGGCTGCTGGTCGAGCACGACGGCATCCGTCGGGCAGGCGGTCACGCAGCGGCCGCACAGGATGCACTCGTCAGGGTCGATCACGGCCGTCTGGGGGATGGCGTTGGTGAAGGGGATGTAGGCGGCGCGGCGAGCCCCCATACCGCCCTCGAAGGCGTCGGGCACCTCGACCGGGCAGGCATACTCGCACAGACGGCAGCCGATGCAGTCTTCTTCGACCACGTAGCGGGGCTTGCGGCGCAGGATAGCGCGATAGGCTTCGCCGTCGCGCCGCACCTGCTCCACCTCGGTGTACGTCAGGGTCGTGATGTTGGGATGGTGGGCGACGGCCGCCATCTTCGGGGTCGTGATGCAGCTGGAGCAGTCAAGGGTGGGGAACACCTTGCTCAGGCCGATCATGGCGCCACCGATGCTCGGATCGCGCTCGACGAGGCCGACGGAGAAACCCTGGTCGGCCAGGTCAAGTGAGGACTGCATGCCGGCGATCCCGGCGCCGATCACGAGCACATCGTAGCTGTCGGGCATCTTCACGCCGTGGCCGCCTCGGGCTCGCGTTCCAGCAGCGCGTTCATCTCCGCGATCTCCTTGAGAAACGGCTTGGTGCACACCGTGCAGATAGCGCTCAGGCGCAGCCGGTCGGGAGAGATGCCGCGCTCCTTGAGCCCAAGCTTGACGCGGTCCAGGCGCGCCAGAAGCTTCTCGAAAGCGCCGATGTACGGGCACTCGTGCCCACACGACATAACGAGGATGCCGCCCACGCCCTGGTCGAAGCAGCGATAGTAGAACTCGTCAGGGAAGAGCACCGGCGATGGCACCCGCAGGATGAACGTGTTGGCGGGATAGTGCAGGTGGGCCTGGCCGGTGGCGTCGGCGGCCGGATAG
>CAIOZS010000061.1 GCA_903862845.1 uncultured Thermoleophilia bacterium | reverse complement strand
CTGACGTTCCGCACATCTCGCCATCGATATGCGCCCCCACTTCAGGTGGCGTTTGCGCCGGTGTAGACGCTCGCCGGGACATGCAGCAGCTCGAGGACCTGCCGCTGGAGCGGCGTGAGCTGCGGCTCGAAGCTCTGCACGACCTCGCCCGCGCTGATCAGCTCGTGGCGCTGCACGTCGCGGAAGATCTCGAGGATGCGGGGGGCGCTGGGGGCCGGGCAGTCACGCAGCTCGGGGTAGAGGGGAATGCCCCCGAGGCCGGCGCTCTTCATCGAGGCGCGGATCTCGCGTTCGATGAGCGCCTCGGCGAGCATCGCGAAGAAGTGGCAGAGCAGCAGCGCTTCGATGCGCTGCGGCGTCTGCAGGTAGACGGGCGCCACCTCCTGGGGACCCTTGAGCAGATGGTGGCGCCGTTCGAGGTGGGGCTGATAGCGGTAGGCGGCGAGCACCTCGGCGGGCGTCATCGCGAGGTCGTTGGTGACGAGCGGGAAGCAGCCATCGGTGGCGGCGTCGTAAGCCACGGCCTCGGCGCGTATCGCGGCGCTGACCGCAAAGACCGGCTTCTCAGTGCGCCGGTAGCGGGTCTCGCTGCCCGGCCGGCCACGGCGCTCCTGGCGGAAGGCCACCTCCTTGGCTTCCGTGATCGTGAAGCCCACCCAGCGCGTGGCCCCCGCTGCGCTGAGGGCCGCCGCCGCGGCCGCCGCGGCGGCGACCCTGGTCTTGAGGCGCGTCTTGGGCCCGGCGAGGCGGGCGGCCAGCACGTCGAGCGCGGCCAGCCCCGCCTCGATGCGCGCGGCGCGGGCCGCGGCGTCCCGCGCCGCCTTGCCGCTTGAGTGCGCCCAGATCACGCGGTAACCATCGACGGAGGGCGCCGGGGCCTCGAAGGTGCGCCAGATGCGCTCGGGATCACCGGACCGTGCGCCGGGGCGCCGCAGCGCCTCCTGCCAGGCGGGGGCGTGGCTCTGCGCCCAGTCCCTGAACCAGGCGTCCTCGCGGCGCCCATGCGGCACGACGGTGACGAAGCGCCCGCCATGGCCGGCGATGTGGCCCATGGCCTCTTTCGAGCAGAGCTTGCTGTCCGCCACGTAGAGGAAGTCCGCGTGGCCGACGAGGCAGCGCAGCTCATCCCAGGTGGGGATGTGGGTGACGTCGTCGGGCGTGTTGCCGTCGGCCACCCGGCAGGCGATCGGCACCGCCCCGTCAGCCGACACGGTGAGGATGAAGAGCAGCTGCTTCCAGATCGGGGCGAAAGTCCTTGTTGTGCCCGTGGCAGATCGCCGCCGTCGCCTTGCCTCCCCGCGGGCGCCCGTCTGCCGCGGCGTAGGAGCCGCTCAGCGTGACGGTCGTCGAGTCGTTGTGCAGCTGAACAAGGCTGACGCCGAACTCGCGGACCACCGCGAGCACGCACGCGGTGATCAGGCTCGCGCGGTCTGCGTCGAAGAGGCGGTCGAGGGTGCGGCCCACGCGATCATCGTTGAGCGCGGCCTCGTCGCCGGGCTCCAGGCCGAGCAGCGCCTGCTCGCACGTCGCCGCCCACTCAGCGAGCCCGTAGAGCGGGCGCTGAGCCACGACGATGCTGCGCACCAGCAGCCCGATCACCGCCGCCGGCGCCAGCCGCAGGCGGGCGTCGTCGCGCGGCAGGTAGCTCTGCAGATGCTCGGCGAGGCCCATGCGCTCAAGGAAGTAGCCCAGCAGCGGAAGCGCGCCCATGCGCTGGCTGCGCAGCTCGAACTGCTCTGGCGTCGCCCTCGTCATCGCGCTCCTCCTTGACGGCGCTCACGGTCACCTGTCAGTATATATGCTGACAGACGCACGAGCAAGGACCGCGGATCACAAAGCGAGACCTGATGGCGACTCGACTGGAGCGTTACGAACGCCGCTACCGCGCCCTGGCCGCGGAGCTCGCCGGCCTCGGCTTCATCAGCCAGGGCAGCGTCGTGGTGCGCTACACCAGCTGCGGCAAGGCGGGCTGCCGCTGCCAGGCAGACCCGCCGCTTCGCCACGGCCCCTACTACCAGTGGAGCCGCGCCGTCGCCGGCAAGACGGTGAGCCGCCGGCTCAGCGAAGGCGAGGCCGAGCTCTACCGCGGCTGGATCGCCAACCGGCGCCGCCTCGAGGAGATCGTTGCGCGGATGGAGCAGATCTCAGCGGCGGCGGGTGAGCTGCTCCTGCGTGAGGCGAGCTCGCCGGAGCCGCCGGCGACGGCGAAACGCTGAGCTGCAGGGGTGGGGG
>CAIOZS010000060.1 GCA_903862845.1 uncultured Thermoleophilia bacterium | reverse complement strand
CTGACGTTCCGCACTTCTCGCTGACCATATAGCCCCCCACCCCTGCAGGTCAGCGCTTCGCCGCCCACGGCGCCTTCGCCGGGCTCACCTGACGCAGCAGCAGCTCACCCGCCGCGGCTGAGATCTGCTCCATCCGCGCGACGATCTCCTCAAGGCGGCGCCGGTTGGCGATCCAGCCGCGGTAGAGCTCAGCCTCGCCTTCGGTGAGCCGGCGGCTCACCGTCTTCCCGGCCACGGCGCGGCTCCACTGGTAGTAGGGGCCGTGGCGCCGCGGCGGATCTCCCTGGCAGCGGCAGCCGGCCTTGCCGCAGGTGGTGTAGCGCACCACGACGCTGCCCTGGCTGATGAAGCGGAGCTCCGCAAGCTCCGCGGCCAGGGCGCGGTAGCTGCGTTCGTAACGCTCCAGTCGAGTCGCCATGACGTCTCGCTTTGTGATTGGTAGTCCTTGTCCGTCGGTCTGTCAGCAGATATACTGACAGATGACCATGACCGCCGTCAAGGAGGAGCGCGATGACAAAGGCGACGCCAGAGCAGTTCGAGCTGCGCAGCCAGCGCATGGGCGCGCTTCCGCTGCTGGGCTTCTTCCTTGAGCGCATGGGCCTCGCCGAGCGTCTGCAGAGCTACCTGCCGCGTGACGACGCCCGCCTGCGCTTGGCGCCGGCGGCGGTGATCGGCGTCGTGGTGCGTAACATCTTGGTGGCCCGGCGCCCCGTCTACGGGCTCGCCGAGTGGGCGGCGCCCTATGACCAGGTGCTGCTCGGCCTGGAGCCCGGCGACGGGGCCGCGCTCAATGACGACCGCGTGGGCCGCACGCTCGACCGCCTCTTCGACTGCGACCGGGCGAGCCTGATCACCGGGTGCGTGCTGGCCGTAGTCCGCGAGTTCGGCGTCAGCCTTGCCCAGCTGCACAACGACTCGACCACGGTCACGGTGAGCGGCTCCTACGCCGAGGCAGACGGGCGCCCGCGGGGAGGCAAGGCGACCGTGGCCCTCTGCCGCGGGCACAACAAGGACTTCCGCCCCGATCTCAAGCAGCTGCTCTTCATCCTCACGGTGTCGTCTGACGGGGCGGTGCCGATCGCCTGCCGGGTGGCGGGCGGCAATACTCCCGACGACGTGACGCACGTCCCCACCTGGAACGAGCTGCGCGCCCTCGTCGGCCACGCGGACTTCCTCTACGTGGCCGACAGCAAGCTCTGCTCGAAAGAGGCCATGGGCCACATCGCCGGCCATGGCGGACGCTTCGTCACCGTCGTGCCGCATGGCCGCCGCGAGGATGCCTGGTTCAGGGACTGGGCGCAGAGCCACGCCCCTGCCTGGCAGGAGGCACTGCGGCGAGGCGGCGCGCGCCTCGCTGACCCCGAGCGCATCTGGCGCACCTTCGAGGCCCCGGCGCCTTCAGTCGACGGCTACCGCGTGGTCTGGGTGCACTCGAGCAGCAAGGCGGCGCGGGACGCCGCGGCCCGTGCCGCCCGCATCGAGGCCGGGCTCGCCGCAATCGATGCGCTGGCCGCCCGCCTGGCCGGGCCGAAGACGCGCCTGAAGACCAGGGTCGCCGCCGAGGAGGCTGCGGCGGCGGCGCTGACTGCAGCCGGGGCCACGCGCTGGGTGGGCTTCACGATCACGGAAGCCAAGGAGGTGGCCTTCCGCCAAGAAAGCCGCGGCCGGCCGGGCAGCGAGACCCGCTACCGGCGCACTGAGAAGCCGGTCTTCACGGTCAGCGCCGCCATGCGCGCCGAAACTGTCGCCTACGACGCCGCCACAGATGGCTGCTTCCCGCTGATCACCAACGACGCCGCCATGAGCCCCGCCGAGGTGCTCGCCGCCTACCGCTACCAGCCTCACCTCGAACGGCGCCACCATCTGCTCAAAGGTCCCCAGGAGGTGGCGCCCGTCTACCTGCAGACGCCGCAGCGCATCGAGGCGCTCCTGCTCTGCCACTTCTTCGCGATGCTCGCCGAGGCGCTGATCGAGCGTGAGATCCGCGCCTCGATGAAGAGCGCGGGCCTTCCCGGCATCCCGCTCTATCCCGAGCTACGCGACTGTCCGGCCCCCAGCGCGCCGCGCATCCTTGAGATCTTCCACGACGTGCAGCGCCATGAGCTGATCAGCGAGGCCGAGGTGGTGCAGAGCTTCGAGCCGCAGCTCACGGCGCTACAGCGGCAGGTCCTCGAGCTGCTGCACGTGCCGGCGAGCGTCTACGCCGGGGCAAGCGCCACCTGAAGTGGGGGCGCATATCGACTTCGAGAAGTGCGGAACGTCAGCTAGAGGGCTCTAGCCTGGGGAATTATTTGATCGCCGACATCATAGTAGTCCCCGCTGCCAACCGGTCGCAGGTTGTGCGTTTCGCAACCCGCCTGGCAGGCAGTCACGCACCCGTGAACTCTCGGGCGAGGATAGCCTCCGGGGTCGAGAAACGTCCAAGCGATGCGCAGCCGCTCGCACCTTGAGCAGTTGCCTTTGAGGGCTCCGGCAACAATGACCTGGGTCATCACTACGGAGTCTATCGCAGGCCTTCAACGCCACCACCACTCAACGTCGCATCCTGCATGGCAAGCGCCAGTCCATTGCCGACTCAGCGCTCCGATACCGACTGCCTACGGCAGGCAACTCATCACGACACACCATCTCAGACGGGCAAGTCCTCCCGCTTGTCCTTTCGATGACCACCGTCGCGCCGCTCAAGCGCGTCCAATCTCAGGTACCCAGCCATCGATCACCTCACCACCGAACACAACGAGGGCCACCTTGGCTTCACGATCAATAACCGAGAGAGGCGGGGACTCCCTGAAGACCCGTGCATCCCGTCTCAACTCCATCATCTCATGTTGAGAATACTGATCCCCCTCCCAAGTGTGCGTAGCGAAATTGCACATGAAGTAGCCACGCGATGCACCCGCTATGACCTTACCCACAAACTCATCCTGCACAGAACGCGACAGTTCAGAAAATGCGTAGTTGCTGATCACCAAGTCATACGCAGGCCGAGCGCCAGCCTCATCCAACTCACCAATCGTTACATACGTCACATCACTGATCCCAGAGGCTTCCAGGTATCTCCTAGCCAGTCTTAGGCACGGCTCCAAATCAATGATGGTATAGCGTGCTGGCCTAAACACTCTTGACACTATGGCGCACTGCCCACCGTATCCGCCGCCGATCTCCGCAATCCTCATATTATCTAAGACGCCGAATAGGGCCTTCATATCCGCAAGTACCTTTATATACCTTAGAGTAGTCGGAGCGAAAGTACATTGCTTTCGCTTGAGTAACCCATATCTGTACGCGAACACTAGCGGATTTCCAACCACATCATTCTTACTGAACTCACTAAACTGCCTTGACCACGCCTTGCTCTGCAGGAGTATCCTTTCGAGGTAATCCCGACCAGCAGCGTATGAAACTGTCTCAACAACACCGCAATACACTGGATTACGCCTGAATTCAGCAAACACCCTGTCGTTGCTAGAAGCAAGCTCGCAAAAGGGCGGATACACTCCGTTATCTGAGCAGCTGGTCTTGATGCTCATATGCCTAGCCTCTCTGCAGTCTCCAGTGGGCATCGACCAGACAAACTCCGTGGGAACTTGGGGGAAGGTCGTTTGTGCGAAAGAAGGGCCCCGACTGTCAATGAGCCGGCGTCGCGCACCCTATCCGCAAGCACTCCGTTCGCCTCGCAGAACGGGTTGATGCCGTGCTGGCCGATCATTGGGGAGGGAGAACCTCGAGCGGCATTTCGCGCTTGGCACCCGGCATTGGGCAACCCCCATGCTTGGTCGCGCGCGCCAAGAGGTCTCCCCCAAGCGGAAGCGGGGCTACGTGCTGGACCCCATAGGGGAGTAGGAGGTGCCGCAGTTCCGCAGCGCTCCAGAAGCTAACGTGTCCGTCCCACTCATCCATGGCGCCATCCGGGACCGTGACGATGAGTTGCCCACCTGGCTTGAGAACGCGGAGCATCTCCTCAAGCGCTTCCTCCGGCCGTTGAAGGTGTTCCAAGGTCTCGGTGCAGGTAACCATGTCGAAACTGCCAACCGGATGCGGAATCTCGTAGACGCTCGCCACGACGAGCTGCGCGGATGGCACCAGCCGCCTTGAGAGCCTGATTGCTGAGTCAGAGAAGTCCAGCCCATAAAGACGCACTGGCTCCTGAAGTCGGTTGCTCAGCCCCAAGAGTAGATGGCCGGTGCCGCAACCGACATCGATCACTTTGAGTGGATTCGCATCGCCGTCGATCCTCGTGACAACTGAACTGCAGTACTCCGCGACATAGGCCAAAGAGTTGAGCCTCTCCTGACAGAGGTAGTCGGTCTCTATGAGTTCTTCCTGATCGAAGAAGAAGTCAAAAGCCTTCTTGCTGTTCGACTTCACCACCTCAGATGGATCCTGGTCGATCCATCGTCTCCACCACGGACGCTGGCGGACTGATTGCCGAAACCGAGAAAGGGTGTGCCAGACTTGCCGGGCTCCAGGTACAGCTTTCCCGATTGACTCAAGGCGAACACGATCAAGCGCCATGTAGCCCCCACTGCTGATCAACGAGCAGACCCCCGTGGCTGGCTGGGGGCAACTTCCCCGTGCCAAAGAAGTCGCCTGCCTCTACTGTCAGCGACCCGGCGCCCTGGACCCAGTCCGCAAGCACTCCGTTCACCTCGCAGTACAGGTTGATTGGGTACTGGCCAGGGGCCAGTGGGAGTCGCCTGACCTGACACGACATGCACCCAGCTTGTGGGGCAGTCTCCCAGGCGGTTCCCGTCATCTCGTTGCCAAGGACGAAGAGAACCTGGCCTGACAGAGCGTTCACACCGATGGACATGGAGACGTTCTTCAAGTTCGGCGCGGCTCTGTAGCCGACAACCAATTCAAGGTCCGCACCACACTGCACGACGTCTCCGGTCCCGGCGTTGTGTCCCGCGCGGAAGCCGAGGCTTGTGAACCTGAGCTTCCCGTTGCCCTGACGATCCTCTCTCAGAGCGAGGTCCTGAACGCCGCCCGTGCCAACAAGTGCGAAGTAGGCATCGAGCACGTCCGTCGTCCGGCCCATGGCCAAGGGCCTGCCGCCCTCGAGCAGAAGACCCCGCGAACACAGGCTCTCCACAGCCGCCATGTTGTGGCTCACAAACAGCACTGTCCTGCCCTCCTTGGCGACAGCTCCCATCTTCCCCAGACATCTCCTCTGAAACGCCATGTCCCCCACCGCCAGAACCTCATCCACCAACAAGATCTCCGGCTCCAGGTGTGCGGCCACTGCGAATGCTAGGCGCACATACATGCCGCTCGAGTAACGCTTCACCGGCGTGTCGATGTACGTTTCAACATCACTGAAGGCCACGATCTCATCGAACTTCCGCGCGATCTCGGCCTTCCTCATGCCGAGGATGGCGCCGTTGAGCAAGATGTTCTCGCGGCCGGTCAGTTCGGGATGAAAGCCGGTGCCCACTTCGAGCAGGCTTGCGATGCGTCCCCTCACGCGAACCTCGCCGCTGGACGGCGCGGTGACGCGAGAGAGGATCTTAAGCAGAGTGGATTTGCCCGCGCCGTTGCGCCCGATGATTCCCAGGATCTGGCCGCGGCGCACGTCGAAGGAGACGTCTTTCAGAGCCCACATGTAGTCGGAAGTCGGCACACGGTCGCCGCCCACCGGGGAAGGGCTACTGCCTCCTGCCGCCTGCCCGACCTTGAGCGTCGGATCTGGACGGCCGCGGACCTTGGCCCACCAGCGGTTCAAGTCGTGCGAGAGTGTGCCCGTGCCGATCACACCGAGACGGTAGCGCTTGCTCAGATCCGCGACCTGAATGACGGTGTCGTTCATACCGTATCCATGAAGGTGCGCTCAACACGGTGAAAAAGGAGCGCCCCGACAAGCACGGCCGCCAGAGCGAAGCCGGCGCTGTACAGCAGCAGCAGCGCCGAGATTGTGCCCGCCCCCAGAAAGCCCCGGCGGAACGCCTCGATGATCGAGGTCATGGGGTTGGCGATCATGACCCAGCGCCACTTGCCACTCACCGAAGACAAAGGCAACACCATGGGCGTCGTGTACATCAGGAGTTGCACACCGAACGTCACCAGGTACTGAAGGTCCCGGTACTTCGTGGTCAAGGCCGAGACGATGATGCCGAGCCCGAGGCCCAGACCGGCCATGATCAGGATCTCGACGGGCAGCAGCAGCGCCCAGACGGTGACGTGCACATCTGCGCCTTGGATCAGGAAGTAGGCCAAGAAGCCAAGGAAGAGCAGAAACTGGATACCGAACACCACCAGGCTGGACAGAAGCGTCGAGATCGGCACCGTCAGCCGCGAGAAGTACACCTTGCCGAAGATGTTGGCATTCGCCAGGAACGTCGTGGATGTCTTCGTCAAGCTGCTCGCGAAGTAGGTCCACATGACCGTGCCAGACATGTAGAAGAGAAACGGCGGCAGGCCGTTGGTCGGCAGGTTCGCAAGGCGCCCGAAGACCACGGTGAAGACGATGGTCGTTAGCAAAGGCTGGATGAGGTACCACAGTGGCCCCAGGATGGTCTGCTTGTACATGGCCACGAAGTCGCGCCAGAAGAACAGCCAGACGAGCTCTCTGCCCTGCCAGAGCTCGCGCAGACGGAGGTCGAACCACCGGCCTTTGGGCCGAATGACGAGCGTCCATTCGGGCTCGTCGGATGGGTCCGCTGAACCGGCTTGGCACGACTCCACGCCCGGGTCCACTTGGCGGGCAGCCATGTCTGCCATCACGCCTCCGCCGGGGTCGTGCCTGATCGCTGCGCCATCAGGCACGTGCCCTCGAGGTTCGCGTCTTTGGCCTCCCGCAGGTAGGCGTCCTTGAACGAGCTGATGCCGACCACGGCGTGCGCGTTCGCCGGCAGCCTGTCGGTGGGGCGTGGGTCGATGAAGCCGGTGGCGACGATGTGGCCCTTGTCTGCTTCTCGCTCGTTCAAGCGAACCGTGCCACTTCGGCAAGAAGACCCGCGCTCAGCGACCAAGTGGGCGAGTACGCGATAAGGGCCCGCGCGCACTCTACATCCGCCCACGTGTCCCGCACGTCGCCGGCTTCCACGGGACGCACTGCCAGCCGCGGCTGCACCCCCATGACCTCGCCGAGCGTCGCGATCGCCTCGGCGAGGCTCACGCGGTTGCCGCCGCCGAGGTTCATGAGCGCGCCGGGCGGAGCCGATTGCGCCAGCACGAGGCCCTCGACGATGTCGTCCACGTAGGTGAAGTCGCGGGTCTGCGCGCCGTCGCCGTAGATCACGATCTCGCGGCCCTCGAGCATGGCGCTGATGAACTTGTAGAAGGCCATGTCCGGGCGCTGACGCGGTCCGTACACGGTGAAGAAGCGCAGAGCCACGGTGTCGAGCCCGCGGTTGGCATGGTAGAGGCCGCAGAGATGCTCGCCGGCCAACTTGGTTACCCCATAGGGCGAGCGCGGCCGCGGCACCATGTTTTCGTGAAGCGGCAGCTCATCCTGGTCGCCGTACACCGACGAAGAAGAGGCGTAGATGACCTTGGGCACCTGGGCAGCGCCGCAGGCTTCGAGCAGTTGCTGCGTCGCCAGCACGTTGTGGCGCGCGTAGACCTCGAAGGAACTGCCCCAACTGGCGCGCACGCCAGGCTGGGCGGCGAGGTGGTACACGCAGGCGCTGCCGCGCAGGAGGGCGGCGAGGGCGGAGCCCTCTGCGCCTTCGCCGGGCCCGGGGCCGCCCGGCGCAGCCTCGGCGGCCAGGTCAAGGATATTCGCCTCGTGCAGTGTGAACGCCGGGTTGGCGCGCGCACCTGCAAGGTTCGCCTCTTTCATCGCCCGCGGATAGCAATCCTCAAACGAATCGATGCCGACCACAGCATGCCCGTCGGCCAGCAGCCTGTCGGTCAGGTGCGAGCCGATGAAGCCCGCGCAGGCGGTGACGACCATGTGGCCCATCACGAGCCCCATCTTCCCCGCATTTGCCTCACAGCTCGCGCCCCTCCGTTGTCATGTCGGCCCATTGTACCTGCTCCAGCGACCGGCACGCGGACGGCGCCAGCCAAGCCGTGCGCTCCTCGAGCGCCCCGTTGCACCTTCTCGCCGCCGGGCGCATCAACACCACCGGCGTGTCCCTGCGCCCCGCATACTTCGCGCATCTCCACCCGCGGGTTGCGGCGGTCTTCACGCGCGCCGGCAAAGACCCCGCCCTGCGCTGACGCCGCCGAGGGCAGAAGCACGCGCCCACTGCGCGCGCATCGAGTCTGCTCACTGCATCTCATGAACTTCTCGCCATTCCCGCCTGGTGGACGCGCATCAGTGCGCATCAGTCCGGCCCACCTTCAGCAACTCGACCGACGTCACGGCTTCATGTCAGAACACCAGGAGGCGCGAGGCTCCGCGAATCGATGCCCGCTGCCGTGAAACGAACGGCTGCGCTTGCCTGCGCATGAAGCCGATCTGCCTCCGCGAGCAGCTCTCGGCCTCCGGAAGTCAGCGCAGCTCACATCTTCCGTCGACTAGACTAGCCGCTCCTGACCATCCAGCCAGTCTCCGAACCGCACCGGGTCGAAGGCCCCGGTTTCTGCGTCCGTAAGCTGTCCCTCAAGCGCGAGCATCTGCGCGAGCATCGGTCCGTCCATGCCGACCACACCCGCCGCCCTCATGAGCTTCCAGGCAGGACCACTGAACTGTCCGCACGTGATCATCAGCGCGTATACGGGATCGAGTTGGCGAATCTGAATCGCCGGCGAATACGTTGTCGCCCGGATTGGCCAGATACCTGCCCGCGCAAGTTCGCAGGAACCTACAAGCTCACGTATCGAGGCCGTCCCAACTGGGTCAGCGACGTAGCGCTTCGCCTGGCCGATGATCCAAACCTCCAGTTGCCTTTCCACATTCGGCAACGCGTGGTGCTGGAGCATGAAGTCGCTCATGCGCAAGCGTCCAAAGAAGTCGATACCCTCGTCACGGGACCTCGTAGTGGCTTTCGCCGAGCGAACTCCAAGCACATTCAGGATGCCCGCGCCAAGAGCCTCGAAGTCATCGGGGTCCATGTTTCTGATGGCTTGGAGTAGCGGTGAGAACTGCGCGGCCAATAGGGCCCGCTGCTCGCGCACGCTCGGAAGGTCATTCTCGGAAATCCACGCGCACCCTTGCAGCACCTTGTCGTCGAGCGCACTGAACTCGAACGGGCAGTACCGTCCGGTCTCAGCGGCACATTCGTTCCAGTGGTGCCGGAGCTCAGTCAAGAAGTCGTGCAACTCTTCCTCGACTACCTCGTCCGAGTCCCTAAGATCACCTGGACTCATGAGGGCCGAGGCATAGCGGGCGAGAACCACCTCGACCCGTTCCGGTGGGCTGGTGGGCAAGTACTGCCCGAGAACGAGGCTCAACGCCTTATGAGCAATGCGTGGCATCCGACTGCCTACTCAGAGCTCAGCCTCTTGTGACTCGATACCACCTTGTCCGCGGAGTCTTTGAGCTTCTGGAGCTGCCGTAGGTCTGAGGCCTCGAGGTTCGTGACCTGATCGAGAGCCATGGTCTCCAGGGACTCAATCGTGCGAGCCACCTGAGCGCGCCAAGCTCGTGACACCTCCCCGGTTCTGACAACGGCCACCGCCTCCGCCAGGTCTCGCTCCGGATCAAGAAGCATGCGGGTGGCGGTTTCATTGCTGAGAAGGTCACGCAGCAGTCGAACGTCTGCGTAGGTTGCCAGTTTGGCAGGCCGCTCATCCTCATCCTCGTTCTCTGCGGGTCGCGGCGATATCAGCGTGTAGAAGCTCTCGAGTTCGGAGGAATCCTCGAACCGGTGGGCATCATCGTCCCAGTTGAGCCAATTGCGAAGGATGGGGAGACTGAGCGCCTCGTGAAACAGAGGGTACTTGCCTGGCGAGGCGTATTCGCCGAAGTCTTCGCTTTCGGACATCTGCTTCAAAGCCTTCATGGCCCGGTAGCGCCGATTGACTTCGACCTTGCCCATTCCGAGCCGATCTGCGACCTCTCCCGAATCGAGCTCGTGTTTGTCAATTAGCTGCACTACGAGTTGTGCCCGTTCATAGCCCTTCCATTGCTTGATGCCCGAGACGTGGCGGATGCCCATGAGCGCGGAGTAGAGAGCTTCGTCTTCGCCGCCCTCAACGACCATGACGGGTATCCCCTCACAGGCCTGGATGACGCTGGGATTCACATCTGAGCCTGCAGCGTGCTCTTCCTGAATCCAACGCAATGCTGCGAGGCGTCTGTTGCCTTCGAGCACGAGGTACTTGTCGTCGTCGAGCTTGCGCACAACAAGGCGTTCGACCGGCACGAAGCCATTGGCAAGTATTGAGGCCTTCAGGGTGCGCAGGGACTCGTCGCGGAGTCGAGTCTGTGCCTTGAGTTGGACCGATGGCTCCGCGAACCGCTCAGGCCGAACCCTCACAAACTCATCGCTGGCTTGGAAGCGGTAGTTGTTGGGGTCGAGGAGCAGTTGCCCAATGGGCAACGTTGCCTCGTTCAACTGCGACATCTGCAACCCTCCGTTCAGCGGAACTTCACTCACGTTCGCCCGCCCGGTGGCGACCGATGGTGTGGCCCTGCGGGATTCTGCCAGGAGCAGCTCAAGCGGGGCTTATCTCGAATCCCTTCAACGACAAGCATGCACTCTGTGTGCTGCCCCTTCACGGACCGTCTCCTTCGTCACAATGAGACAGTAGCACGACCCGGTGGGCAGGCGGCATGTGCAACCTGGCAGAGCCGGCGCACGGGCTGCCGCCGGTCGGAACGGAGCACTCCGCCCGCGTGGGGCACCCGATGAAGATGAACTGGATGGCGCACGTGGGGTCGACGCCCAGCAGATCGACGATGATGTCGCGCAGGTAGCTGGTCGTGGAAGGCGATCAGATCCGGATCGATGCCAGGCTGCAGGCGGGTGTCCGGGCCTTCCGGCTGGGGTATGCTGAGAACCTGCGGAGGCCCCAAGAGGGGCATTTTGGCGAAGTCCGAGGGTGACCATCACGCCGAGCCTTCAGAGCATTGATCTTGTACTGGGGTACGCACGCGAGGAGTACCACAGCTTGGCGCAGCGCCATTCCGACGTCGTTGGAAGAGCGACCACGTTTCTCGCCTTCGTAGCGGCGCTTGTCGGCCTGGCTGCTCTCATGCCCTCTGGTGGCATCGCGGAGACATGCTTGCTCATCGCCGGCATCTCCACCTTGTCGCTTGCTGCCCTTCTGGGAGCAGCCGTCGCGTGGCTGTGGCCATTCAGCCGCGCGCCTCAGTCGTCAGCGCTGAAGGACTGGCGCCATGCTGATCCTCAGGAAACGAAGCGTCAGATCTACTTTGCGACCCTGAGTGCAATCGCGGACAACAAGCAGCGGCTGCGTCGCGTACAGGCCATCTATGTCGCGATGGTGGCCGGCGTGGTGGTTGGCGCAATGTGCATCGGTGTCGCGGCCATTGCGCATTTCCTACAGGCCCGATGAGGAGGTGAGAATGAAGGACGATCAACCCCAGGTGCCTCAGCCCGGCAACCCTGACAGCGAGGAGTTTGACCAGCGATTGGTGGCCGTGGAGAAACGCATCGCTCTCGGCGAGACGATCAACAAGCCTGTGAAGCCGACAGATAGCGAATAGCAGGGGTGTAGTAGGGGTATGAGCCCCCGCCTAGCGCACGAACAAAGGCAACCTCACGCGCATGATCGGCGACTTCAGGGAGTCGGCTATACAACGCTGCCGACGACATGCACGGGCGCCAACTTTCGATCCTGCCGGACGAGGCAGCGGGAGTGCCGTCGTCTTCCCGAGCCAAAGGGAAGGAGTGACGACAGGCGAAACGTCTACCGCCCTCGGCCATAGTCACCCTTGCAGGCAAACAGCCTCGCCCAGTAGGATCGTGCCCGACAGGACGTTCCGATATAGTCCTTGAAGCACCGAATCGCGGATACAAGGGACGCAGGCTCCATCATGAAAGCATCGAAGAAGAAGCGCATGGCTACATCGCGGTACGGCGCAAAGGCAAGAGATGGCAGGCTCGTGGGGTTCTCAACCGCCAACGGCGCAGCGAGCATTCTCGACCTTGGAGCCGTCCGCATGCGGCGCGTCTGCCGGGCGAATCTGTCCGGCCGATCCGTGGATGCTGGTCTCGCGAAGTCGTGGCATGCGGTAGGCGAGCGCATGGACAAGTCGATTCGACAAGTCCGTGTCGCCGTCTTCGGACACTCGCAAGAGGCATCCATCCATCACACGACGCATCGCGTGCCCGGGGAGTCCTCCGAAGATCGTGCCGACAGGTGTCCGACGAAATAGACAGCAAGGACGCTCCCCTACCAGCCGCTGCACAGGGCGATTCGCCATCCTCCGACCCGCCACTGGACCGACGGACCAGCGAGTCTATCGAGCGCAAGGTCGACGCCGTTCTTGAGAACGCTGAGCTCAGGGAGGTCCTCAGGGATGCTGAGGCTCGGCGAGATCTCAATCTTCTACGGTCCCCTGCCTCACCCAGACGTGCTCGTGGCATACGACGCCATCGAGAGTGGGCTCGCCAACCGCATCGTCACAGCAAACACCCATGCGCTTCTCAGGACATCGTCCCGGAGGAGCACTTGGGACGCTGTCGCCGTTGGCAATGGCGCCGCGAGGTCGACCAGGGCCTCGGCCCTAGCGATGTCCTCGTCGAAGAGACGAAGGGCTCTTTGTGGCACTACCCCCCCAACCCGGAAGGCCGGACTCGCGATAGTGAAGCTACGACTGACCGTCAGAGCCGCACCCAGCGACGCGCAGCCGATGGAGGCAGAGCAACTAAAGGGCGCGAAGACGCACGGCTCTGCGCTGGCCCTTGGTGTCCGAGACGCAGATTCGCCATGAGTCAAGGGGAGAAGCCAAACGGTAGCCCACCGCCTGCAGACCGGCCTGCTTCAACTCGTCAGAGATGGCGAGGCTCTTCTTGAGCTCAAAGGCGCTCACCTGCGGATTCATCTTCAGAATGTCGTCCAGGTTGAGACCGCCGCGCATCTGCTAGTGTTGCATATCTTAAATGTCTTGTAGTAGGATTCCCTCATCCGGTGGCATCACCGAAGGAGGCCGTCCATGGCTACAGCGCGGAAGATCGAGCTGACGACGGAGGAGGAGCAGACCCTGCGCATGTGGACGCGCGCCGGGACCACCGAGCAGCGCCTCTCGCGGCGAGCGCAGGTCATCCTCTGCTGCGCGGAAGGGCTGCGGATCAGGGAGACCTCCGAGCGGTGCGGGCTCAGCCAGCTGAGCGTCTTCAAGTGGAAGAAGCGCTTCCTCGAGAAGCGCCTCGACGGCCTTGCCGACGAGCCGCGCCCGGGCCGGCCCGCGACCATCAGCGCGGCGCAGCGCCTCGCCGTGGTCGACCTGGCGACGAGCACGCCACCGAAAGGCAAGACCACCTGGAGCATGACGGACCTCGCCCGGGAGAGCGACCTCTCGCGGGCCACGGTGCACCGCATCCTCACCGAGGCCAAGCTGAAGCCGCACAAGACCGAGTACTGGTGCGGCAGGAGCCCCGACCCCGAGTTCGAGGCCAAGCAGGCGGCCATCCTCGGGCTCTACCTGAATCCCCCCGAGAACGCGCTCGTGCTCTCCGTGGATGAGAAGAGCCAGATGCAGGCGCTTGACCGCACGCAAGCCGAGCTACCGATGAGGTCCGGCGAGCCCAAGCGCCTGACCGCGACCTACAAACGCAACGGCACGACCTGCCTGCTGGCCGCGCTCTCGGTGCATGACGGCGAGGTCACGGCGCGCTGCCGCGACAAGAACGATCAGGTGACCTTCCTCGCCTTTCTCAAGGCGCTCTACCGCAAGTACCCGAGGAAGAAGCTCTACGTGATCTGCGACAACCTCTCGGTGCACAAGGCCAAGGACGTGAAGGAGTGGGCGGCCAAGCGGCGGCGCCTGACGATCCTCCACACGCCCACCTACGCCTCGTGGCTGAACCAGGTGGAGATCTTCTTCAACATCTTCACCCGCGAGGTCATGAGGGGCGGCGTGTGGAGCTCAAAGAAGGAGCTCATCGACCAGGCCATGTACTACATCAAGTGCTACAACGAGAGCGCGACGCCCTTCGCCTGGAACTACACGGGCAAGCCGCTGACGGTGTGAATATGCATAATGGACTTCAGGAACGCAACACTAG
>CAIOZS010000059.1 GCA_903862845.1 uncultured Thermoleophilia bacterium | reverse complement strand
CGCGCGTGTAGAGTTGGGAGCACGGGTTCCATGGGGGTCCCGTGGGGTCGATGTGGGGAGGTCGGGCAATGCGCAGGTTTGCTCTCGCGATCGTCGCGGCGGTGCTTCTGATCGGCTTGGCAGGGGGGGTGGCTCGAGCCGCCGCCAGCGCTTCGCCTTCACCGGGCGCTGAGAAGAAGGTCCTCCGTATCGGCATCACTCAGGATGTGGACAGCCTGAACCCGTTCGTCGGCTACTCGGTGCCCGCCTACGAGGTGTACCACCTGAACTACGACATGCTCGTCGGCTACGCCCCCAACGGCGACGTGAGGCCCGAGGTCGCCGACAGCTGGTCGACCTCGCCGGACGGTCTCGTGTGGACCTTCAAGATCCACCCCGGCATGAAGTGGCAGGACGGCCAGCCGGTGACCGCCAATGATGTGGCTTTCACCTACAACTACATCATCGACAACGACCTCTCGGCGTTCTCCACGTATACGGTCAACATGAAGAAAGCCGTCGCCGTCGACGACTCGACCGTCAAGTTCTACTTGAGCAAGCCGAAGTCCAACATGCTGCGCCTCTGGATCCCGATCGTGCCCGAGCACGTCTGGAGCAACATCAGCGGCAAGAGCGCCGGCAACGACTTCCAGAACAAGCCGCCGGTGATCGGCTCCGGGCCCTTCCAGGTGGTCGATATCAAGAAGGGCGAGTACGTCCGCATGGTCGCGAACAAGGACTACTGGAAGGGCGCCCCCAAGATCGATGAGATCATCTTCGAGGTGTACACGAATCAGGACACCATGACGATGGACCTCAAGTCCGGCAACATCGACGTGGCCTTCGGCGTGCCGGTCGCGCAGTTCAACGCCCTCAAGAGCGAGCCCGGCATCACCGCGACGGCGGCCCAGCAGAAGTACCTGGTCGAGCTCGCGATGAACACGTACGCCAGCCCCAACTCGCTGGCGAACCCGGTGCTGCAGGACATGAAGTTCCGCCAGGCGATCAGCTGGGCGGTCGACAAGCAGAAGATCGTCGCCACCTGCATGGGCGGGTACGCCGACGTCGGTGAGTCCATCTTGGTGCCCAGCACCGACGACGCCTGGACGCCGACGGACGCCGAGAAGTTCGGCTACGACCTGGAGAAGGCCAAGCAGCTGCTCGACGCCGCCGGCTATAAGGACTCGAACGGCGACGGCGTCCGCGAGGACAAGAAGGGCAAGCCCATTGAGCTCCGGCTCTGGACGCGCAGCGAGTCGCCGGAGCAGCAACGCGCCGGCAAGCTCCTCGCCGGCTCGTTCAAGTCCATCGGCATCGACATCGTGCTGACCGTGTCCAACGACGGGTCGATCAGCGACGGCATCTGGAACTACAAGGGCAGCACCTACGCCCCCGACTTCGACATGTTCGTCTGGGGCTGGTCGGGCAACATCGACCCGGACTACATGCTGGCCGACTTCATCACCTCGCAGATCGAGATGTGGAACGACTGCTGCTGGTCGAGCGCCGAGTACGACAAGCTGTACCAGGACCAGGCCTCTGCGACCGACCCGGCCGTGCGCAAGGGGCAGGTCACGCGCATGCAGCAGCTCTTTTACGAGGAGGCGCCCTACGCGGTGCTGTATTATCCGCGGGCGCTCATCGCCTACAACACGGGCAAGTGGGAAGGCTGGGTGCCGTACCCGTCGGCGAACGGCCTCGTCGTGCTCTCGGGCGACAACATCGACAGCTACGTCCAGGTGCGTCCCAAGGCCGCCACGACCCAGACGTCGCAGTCGTCGAGCACCGCGCCGATCGTCATCGCCGTCGTCGTGGCGCTCGTCGTCATCGTCATCGTCCTGCTGCTCGTGCGTC
Organism: uncultured Thermoleophilia bacterium; assembly: GCA_903862845.1. Lineage (GTDB taxonomy): Bacteria > Actinomycetota > Thermoleophilia > UBA2241 > UBA2241 > CAIXSE01. The sequence continues at coordinate 60,739 of CAIOZS010000059.1, read as the reverse complement.
CTTTCCGCGGCCGCGCCGTCGAGGAATAGGCCGCGATCACCAGGCGGGGGAGGGGCAGGCATTGAAGGGATCTGCCTCTCCGCGCTCGCTGATGCGCGCGGGAGTCTCGCCGTCGTGGTCGGACGAGGCCCTCGCGGCGATCCATGCGGCCGCTCTCGAGGTGCTCAGGCGCGTGGGCGTCAAGGCGCCCTCGCCGGCGCTGCGCACGCTCATGCTGGGCGCCGGCTGCACCGCCGGCGTGGGCGACCGCGTGCTCATTCCCGGCGCCGTGGTCGCCGAGGCGCTGGCAGCTTGCCCGCGCGAATTCACCGAGGGCGCGCGCGACCCCGCCAACGACCTCGCGATCGACCCCGACCCTGGGCCGGTGTACGTCCACAACACCGGCGAGACGGCGCTCGTCCTGGATCCATCGACGGGCCGGCCGCGGCCGTCGACCTTCGCCGACCAGGTGGCCGCCGGCCGGCTCATGCACCACCTCCGAAACCAGCACTCGCTCAATCCGCTGCTCTCGCCGCAGGACGTGCCCGGCGTCCTCGCGCCGCTCTACTCTTACCTTGCCCTGGCGAGCGAGTCGGACAAGTGCATCGGCGGTCCTGGAGTGTCGCTCGCCGCGCAGGTCGAGTATCTGCTCGAGATGGCGGACGCCGTCGTGGGGGACGGCGCGGCCCGCGGCGCGCGCCGGCTCAGCGTGTATTTCTCGCCGGTGTCCCCCTTGCAGCTCGGCGGCGAGGTCGGCGAGGGTCTCGTTGTGGCCGCGCGGGCCGGCGCCGTCTGCCAGATCCTCCCGGCGCCCACCGCCGGCACGACCGGCCCCGCCGCGCTGGCCGCGGCGCTGGCGCAGCAGCACGCCGAGGTGCTGGCGGGGGTAGTCGTCGTGCAGGCCGTGAACCCGGGCACGCCGTGCTTCTACGGTCCTCGGCTGCAGGCGAGCGACCCGCGCACCGGCACGGCCCTGTGGGGCACGCCGGTCCTCGGCCTCTGCGCCGCCGGCGCCACGCTTCTGGCGCGCCGCTGCGGCCTGCCCTGCGACTGCTACGGACTGGCCACCGACGCCAAGGTCGTGGACGCGCAGAACGGCTACGAGCGCGCCATCAACGGCTTGCTGGGCGCCTTGGCGCGTCCGCGCTACCTCTCGGGGGTCGGCGGCCTGCACTCGGTGGTAGCCGCCGGCCTCGAGCAGATCGAGATCGACGACGAGATCCTCGGCTACCTGTTCTACGCCCTCGAGGAGCGCCCCTGGGACGCCGAGGCGCTCGACGTCGAGGCGCTCGTCGAGGGTGTTCTCGCGGGCAGCTTTCTCGGCGTGCGACAGACGCGCACCTACCTGCGTAGCGAAGCCTGCCCGACTTCCCTCTCCTACCATGGCGGCCTCCAGGAGTGGCTCTCGCGTGGGCGCACCAACGTCCTGGAGGCGGCGCGCGAGCGCATGTGGATGCATCTTGCCGACGAGCCCGCGGGCCTGCCCGCCGACGTCGAAGCGAGGCTCTGCGGCCTCATCGACGAGGCTGGCCGCGCGCTCGGCCTGAGCGAGTGGCCCGATCCGCGGCGCTTGCTCGACGAGGCGCGCGCGGCGCTCGCCGGGCCGTCTCCCCAAGGCGGCGCGCGTGCCATCAACGGAGGTCAATCATGTCAGACGTGAGAGCGGGTGCAGCGCGGCCCGGCGCGCCGAGCGCTGCGGAGCCGGCCATCCAGGCGTTCCTCGACGATCTCCTCGCCGACAATCCGGTCCTCGCTACCGGGCTCGGCCTGACCGCCTCAGCCGGCCGGCTGCCCTCGTGGTCGGCGGAGGCGGTCGCGCGGCGCATCGGCATGCTCCGCCGCCATGAGCGCACCCTTCTGCCCTTGCTCCGCGACAAGGAGGTGGCGACGGCGGTCGACGCCTTTGCCGGCCTGCAGATCGCGCGCCGGCAGCTTCGCGATCTCGAGCTGCGTCGCGTCCAGCACCGTTGTCCCGGGGCCTACCTCGACGTCCTCTCCGGTCTCTTCCCGCTGCTCGCCCGCGAGCTCGGATCGCCGGCCGAGCGTGTCGAGGCGCTCGCCGGCAGGCTGGGCGCCACGCCGGGCCTGCTGGAAGAGGCGCGCGTCAACCTCGAGCCGGGGCTGCCGCTGGCCTTGGTCCGCGCGGGTCTTGACCAAGTCGACGGGCTCCTCGATCTGGCCGGGCCCACGGCCTGTGCCTTTGCCGCCAGTGCCGGTCAAGAGGGCGCCCTCGATCGGGCTTCGCAGACGGCCTGCGCGGCGCTCGCGGCTTTTCGCCGCCATCTGCACGACGGTCTGCTGCCTGGGGCCGCGGTGGAGTGCGGCGCCGGCCGCCTCGTGCTCGAGGACATTTTGCGCTGGGAGCATGTGCTCGACGACGCGCCCGAGGAGCTGGCGCGCTACGGGCGCGAGGTGCTGGCCGCGACCAAAGACGACATGGAGGAGGTCGCGGCCCGGCTCGGCCACGGCGACGCGGCGTCGGCCGTGGCCGCGCTTCAGGCGGACCACCCGGCGGCGGACGACCTTGTGGCCGCCTACCGGCGCGCCGTGATGGCCGCGCGAGCGCACGTCGCCGCTCGCGACATCGTCAGTCTACCGCCCGGCGAGGAGCTCGCCGTCATGGCAACCCCTACCTTCCTGCGCAGCCTGCTGCCCTTCGCCGCCTACGATCCGCCCGGTCCCTACGACGCTCGCCAGCTCGGCTTCTACTACGTCACGCCGCCGCGCGACGGCCTGCCCGCAGCAGAGCGGGAGGCGGCGCTGCGGAGTCATCCCCGCGCCTCGCTGGCCACGACCGGCGTGCACGAAGCGTACCCCGGCCATCACCTGCAGCTCGTGAGCGCCAATCGCGCGACGACCCTCGCGCGCCGCATCGCCCACATCCCCAGCGGCGGCAACATCCTCGTCGAGGGCTGGGCGTTCTACTGCGAGGAGCTCATGGAGCAGCAGGGTCTGCTTGCCGACCCGGCAGCGCGCCTTATGCGCCTCAACGACCAGGTGTGGCGTGCCTGCCGGGTGGTCATCGACGTCGAGCTGCATCTGGGGGTCATGGACCTGCCGGCGGCCGTCAACTATCTGTGCGCCGAGGCGCACATGAACCGCTACGAGGCCGAGCTTGAGTGCCGGCGCTACGCGAGCGAGCCGGGTCAGGCCATGAGCTATCTGCTCGGCAAGCGCGAGGTGCAGCGTCTCGCGGCGCTCTACGAACGCCGGCGGGGCGGCTCCCTGCGGGACTTCCACGATCGCCTGCTGAGCTGGGGTTGCTTGCCGCCGGCGGTCATCGCCTGGGGGATGGGTCTCGCGCCGCCGCCTGCGGCGGCGCGCCTCAGTTCCTGACTCGCTCGCGCTCCTCGACGCCGTGTTGCACCACCTTGTCGCGCCCCAAATCCTTGGCGAGATACAGCGCCTTGTCGGCGAGCTCCATGAGCGCGTCGAGGTCGGTGGCGTCGCGCGGGCAGGTGGCCACGCCGACGCTGATCGTGATGTTGGCATCAGCCGGGAGCCCGAGGCCGGTGTAGCGCGTGCCGCTCAACGTGCGGCGCATGCGCTCGGCCACGAAGAAGGCGTTCTCGCCGGGCGTGTTCGGCAGCAAGACGGCGAACTCCTCGCCGCCGTGCCTGGCGCAGATGTCCGGCTTGCGCAGGGCGTCCTGCATGGCCCGTGCGACCGTCTGCAGCACGTGGTCGCCGGTGGCGTGGCCGTACGTGTCGTTGAAGTCCTTGAAATGGTCGATGTCGACCATGAGGACGCTCAGCGGCGCCTGGTGGCGCAGGCTTCGCGCGATCTCCTCGGCGGCGCGGTTCATGAAGTACCGCCGGTTGTAGAGGCTCGTGAGGTGATCGGTGACGACCTGACGGCGGATGGCGTTGTACTTGTGGGCGTTTGTCAGCGCGCTCTGCACGTGGTTCTGCAGCGCCACGAGGATGTCGTCGGGGAGCAGAGCGACGTAGTCGCCCGATGTGGAGGTCGCGAGCACAGCCATGTCCCCCATGTTCTCGACGCTGACGGGGATCACGAGCTGGCCCTTCATGGTGTGAGGGAAGAGCGTGCAGGTGTGGTCGCTGGTGCGCGTGAGCCGGCCGCCGGCGATCGCCTGGCGCACGGGGCAGTCCGGGGCGAAGGCGCAGCACTCGGCGGAGAGCGTGGGGGAGAGGACGCCGTACGAGCCCTCGACGGAGAACGCGCGCGCGTCGGCGTCGAGCAGGAGCAGTGCCGCGAAGTCCGCGTGCAGGAAAGCGCTGCTCCGCGACAGCACGCGCGCCACCGTCTCGTTGTACGGGAGGGCGGCGTTCATCTCCTTGCCGAGCTCGCCGACGTCCATGAGCTGCCGGTTCAGCGCCTGCATGCGTTCGAGGTCCGCCTTGATGCTCTGCGACTCCGCTTTGATGCCCTGTGACTCCGCCTTCACGCCCTGCGACACCCACTCCTTGTCGTCGGCGGCCGTGAAGACGGCGATGAGCATGCCGACGAGATACTTGAGCTCGCGGGTCTCGTCGCGATAGTAGGGGTCGTTGCGTTCGTAGTTGCCGCCGAGCCTTCGGCGAGAGCGCCGGATCAGCCCATTGAGAGGCCGGTAGACCAACAGGTCGAGCATCAGAGCGATGAGCGCGAACACGACGAGCACCGCGGCGGCAAGCTGCCAGGTGGACTGAAGGTCGATCCAGTGGGTGACGACGTAGAAGAAGGCGCCCAGGGCGAGCGCCACGACCGCGGTCGTCTTGAGCTGAAGGCTCACCCCGCGCTTGTAGCCGAGGCTGCCGCCTCGACGCTGATCACCAGGCCTGTCCGACGTGGCGCGCCTCTCGTAGGAATGCGAGTACTTCCGATATCGGCAGATGAGCGCCTTCCATGATAGGCCGCCGCATCTGAGGAGGGGCTTAGCGTGCGGAGCCCCCGGTTCGCGACGTGCGCCCCGGTTCCCCCCCGCATCGACCCGACTGCGCTGGTCGATCCGCCGCGCGGGCGGCGTTCAGAGACGGCCGAGGATGCGGCGGTCGTGGGTGCGCCGCGGGTGGCAGCGCCGTTCTCCGATCCGCCGGTCGCGCACGTAGTAAGGGCACACGGCGCAGTAGGTACTGCACGTCAGTCGGGTGTCCACCTCGGCGACGCAGAGCATGGGCTGCAGGGTGATGCGAGGGGAGTGCGTCATGATCGTGTGACTTTTCGCCGCACATGCGCCGGCTCCTGCCCGCTGCCGGCGTGCGGCAGCGGGCAGGAGCCGGCGGCGCTCAGCCTTGCAGATAGCTCTCGACGACGGTGAGCACCTGGGCGATGCGGAAGGGCTTCGTGATATAGCCGTCGATGCCGGCGGCCGTGGCGCGTTCCATGTCGGTGGCCATGGCTTTCGCGGAGAGGCCGACAATGGTGATGTCGCGGGTCGCCGCGTCGGCCTTGAGCTCGGTCACGGCCTCGTAGCCGCTCACGATCGGCATCATCATGTCCATGAGCAGAAGGTCCGGATGATGCTGCTTGGCGAGATCGACCGCCTCGCGTCCGTTCGCCGCCCTGTAGACCGTGTAGCCCTGCGCCTCAAGCGACATCGACACGATGCTCAGGATGTCGGGGTCGTCGTCTGCTACCAGGATGGCCTTGCCCACGGCGCGCACCTCCTCAACTGATCTTGCCGGCCGCCAGCGGATCGGCGGGCTTGGTTGATATCGGCATGGTGAAGATAAAGCTGGAGCCTTTGCCGAGCTTGCTCTGCACGCGGATGGTGCCGCCGTGCAGCTCTACGAGCTCCTTGACGATGGCGAGACCGAGCCCCGTGCCGCCCTGCGTACGCGTGGCGGAGGAGTCGATCTGCGTGAACCGCTGGAAGACCTTGCCCTGATCCTCTCTGGCCATGCCGATGCCCGTGTCGTTCACCCAGATCTCGACCATGTCACCGGCGGTCCGCGCCTCCACGCTTACACTGCCGTTGTCGTGCGTATACTTGATGCCGTTGGTGAGCAGGTTGAGCAGGATCTGGTTGAACTTCGGCGGGTCGGCCGACACCAGCGGCAGATCGGTGGGCAGAAACGTCGAGATGCGAATCCTCTTGTCCTGCGCGCGCGGCTTGACGACGGGCAGCACGCCGAGCAGAGCCGCGCGCAGGTCGACCGACTCCGGGTTCAGCTCCAGCCGCCCGGCCTCGATCTTGGTGAGGTCGAGGATGTCGTTGATCAGGTTCAGGAGCGCTTCTCCGCCTTTGAGGATGCTCTCGACGAAGAGGCCCTGCTTCTCGTTGAGCTCGCCGGTCATCCCGCTCAGGAGCATGTCGCTGTAGCCGATGATGGACGTGAGCGGAGTGCGCAGCTCGTGGCTCATGGTGGCCATGAAGTCGCTCTTGAGCTCATCGAGGTGCGTGAGCTCGCGATTCTTGCGCGCGAGCTCTTCGTTGTACTGGATGTTGCGCACCACCAGGGCCACCTGATCGCTGAGTGCGCGAACGGTGGCCACCGCCGCGGTCGGCACGACCTCGTTCTGACGGTAGAGCAGGCAGACCACGCCGAGCAGCTCATGCTTGGCCTCGAGCGGCGCCGTGAGGAAGCCGTGGAAACCTCCCTTCTCGGCGGCCTTGAGAAGCCGGCTGACCTGCGGATCGCTGGCCGCCTCGTGAAGCTGCGCCCCGGCCTTGGCGACATCGGCGATCCCGAGCTCCTTCATCTTGCGCACGAAGGCCGCGTCGAGCGGCCCGTGCTCTGCCTTGAGGTCGAGCTCGCCGCTGTTGTGGTTGAGCACGAGGGCGAAGCCCGCGCCGATGCCCGAGGCGCCCATGATCTGCGTGAGCGCCTCGGGCATCAGCGCGTCCACGTCCTGGTGGCGCAGAAAGACGCGGCTGCTCTCGCTCATCACGCGGAACTGCTCATTGGTGGACTGCATGCGCCGCAGCTGTTCGTCGGTGTCGGCCTTGGCGCCGCTGAGCTGGACTGTGGTGCGCATGAGGGCTGCGGCGAGCCGCCCGGCCACCAGAGCGATGAGCAGGAACGCGGCGACGTGCAAGCACACCGTGATCAGCATCCAGCTGGCGGGCACGTCGATCTCGGCCACCATGGGCGTCGGATGGAGCCGGCCGACCTGCTGCAGCGCGGAGATGCCGGCGAAGGACGCGCCGGCCGCCGCCGCCGCCGCGTACGGCACCCAGGCCGGCAGGAACGCGGTGGCGAGGACGATGGGCCACACATAGAAGACGGCCACCGCGCTCAGGGTGCCGCCGCTGTAGATGACGGCGGCGCACACGAGGGCGAGGTCCACGACGACGATGGCCGCGGCCAGGTAGCGAGTCTCCACGCGTTCTTCGAGCAGAAAGAACGGCACGTTGGCGACCACGACCACCGCGAGGGAGACCAGCAGCTCGGCGGCCACCAGGCCGTGATCATCGATCTGGACCCACAGCACGGCGAGCAGGAGGGCCAGCGTGAAGAGCACGCGAGCCCACAGCACGTCGTGCAGTTGTTTACGTAGGTCCATCCCCTCCACTCGTACCTCCGCGCTCTGGGTCGGGCGAGTAAGGTATTCTACCTTGGGACCTGAAGTCCGTCTCGCGCGGACCGCCGGCTGCGCGGACCGCCGTCTGTCTGGAGAGCGCGGCCGGCTGAAAGGAGGACCCGTTCATGTCTGTGCCCCGGCTCGTGGTGTGCGGGCTCGAGCCCGGCCCCGCCGTGGCCCTCGCCGCAGGCGCGCTGCAGGCGTGCTTCGCCGAGCAGCGCGCCGTTCGCGTGGTCACCATCGGCGCGGACCTCCCGCTGTGGCGGCTCCTGTACGCCGGTGAGGGCCGCGCCCCCCGGGTGCTCGACCCGGCCCTTCACGACGCCGCCGTGCTGGAGCTCTACGACTACTGGAGCGAGGGCTGCGATCTCGTGCTCCTCGTGGCGGTGCAGCCCGCGCTCGACCGCTGGCAAGGCGTGAAGGGTTCGCGGGCCGTCGACATCGCCGCCGGTCTCGACGCGCCTTTGGTGCTGGTCCTCGACGCCCGGGAGCGCGGAGCTACGGTGGCGGCCGCGGCCTATGGCGTGCGCGCCCTCGCGGGTGGCCTCGAGATCGCGGGAGTGATCGTCGTCGGCGGCGACGAGCGCGGCGCCGCGGCCGAGCTTGGGCAGATGTTGCGGCGCGACGTCGGCCTTCCCATCCTCGGCTGGATCCCACCATCGCCCAGCGAGCAGTTCGTGAGGGAGTACTCGGCGGCGGGCACGCTTCGCGAGGTCGGTCCGCGGCCGCCCAAGGGCAGGGAGCAGCGCCTGTGCGCCGAGGCGGGGACCTATCTCGAGCGCGACGACCTCCTGGCGGCGGCGTCGCGGCGAGGCTTCTTACCCGGCCGCGCCCGGCGGCTGCTGACGCCGCTGCCGGCCGCCGGCGGCCTGAGGCTGGCCGTGGCGTGGGGTCCGCCGCTGGAGCCGTTCGCCCTGGAGAATGTCGACATGCTGCGGGCGATGGGACTCGAGCTCGCGCCGCTCAATGTCTCCCGCGACCGTGAGCTGCCGCCGGACGTCAGCGGTCTCTTGCTCGCCGGACAGCTCGACGAGGAGCAGCTGCCGGCTTTCGCCGGCAACGGGGAGTTGCAGGCGGCGCTCGCCGCAGCGATCGGCGATGGCCTGCCCACCCTCGCGATGGGGGGCGGCGCGCTGCTGCTGCTCCGTCGCCTGGCCGACAGCCGCGGGCGCAGTCATGAGCTGGCCGGCGTGCTGCCCGCCGAGGCCGAGCTCCTGGAGTGGTATGAGCGTCCCCGCTACGTGCGCGTCCAGGCGGCGCGCGGCAATCCCTTCGACGAGGGCGAAAACCTGCTGTACGAGCTGTTCGATCTCGAGTTTCTCCTGCTGGAGCAGGAGTCGTTCGCCTATCACGTCGGCGACGCCGGCGAGCCGGGTCAGGCCGAGGGCTTCGCCCTCGGCCGCTGCCTGGCCACGACCCTGTACCCGTCCTTGCCCCGGTGTCCGGCGCTGGCCGCGAGCTTCATCGCGGCCATGCGTCTGGCCGGATCCCGCGCGTGAGCAGCCCCGTCGCGGCGCTTGAGGCTCCGCGAGCTCTGCGTCTGCCCGCCCGGGGCTCCCTTTTCTGGCTGGCCGTGGCGCCGCTCGCGGCGCTCGCCGTGGCCATGCTGGCCATGCACGTCTTCGGCATCTCCGGGGGCGACGACCCGGCGCATCTCTACAAGATCGCCCTGCTGCGCGACGGCCAGTCGGTGATCTGGGATAACTTCTGGTACGGGGGCAGCTATGGCACGCTCACCTACGGCATCATCTACTACTGGCTGGCGCAGTTCGTCCCCGGGGCGCTCCTGACCGTCGTCTCCGGCGGCCTGCTTCCACTCCTCTTCCACCTCTACCTGCGCGACGGCTGGGGCGTGCGCGGCCGGGCGCCCGCCTGGACGCTCGCGGCGGTCATGGTCGTCTATCTGGCCTGGGGGCAGGCACCGTTCCTGCTCGCCATGTGCCTCACCATGGCCGGCTTGGTGCTGCTGGCGCGCCGTCACCCTCTGCTCGGGGCGCTGCCCTGCGCGCTGGGCGTCTTCACCAATCCGCTGGCCCTGGTCGCCGGCGGCATCTTCCTGCTGGCGGCACTGGTCGCGCGCCCGACGGCGCGACGACGCATCGGCGTCTTCGCGCTCGCCTTGATCCCCGTGTGCGTACTGCGCATCGCCCTGGCGGCCGTCTTTGCCGCCCCGTCGTGGGAGTATCACTACATGGCCGAGCTGGGCGGCCTCACGATCGTCGCCCTCATCGGCATCGCCCTGGCCCGCCGCTGCCCCGCGCCGGAGCGCCGGGCCCTTCAATGGGTGTTTATCGCGTTGCTGGTCGTCGTCGTTCCGGCCTATCTCCTGCCGGACTCGCCGATTGGGAGCAACGCGGGGCGCTTCTTCTACGTGTTCGGCGCGCCGCTGATCGTCGCCGTGGCCTGGCCCAGCCGGCTGCCGAGGATCGTGCCCGTGGCGGCCGTCGCCGCCGTGCTGGCGTTCCAGCTCGCCTTCCCCGTCTGGATGCTGGCTCACGCGCAGAGCTTCACGGCGACGCGAGCGGCGTTCTTCGCCACCGCCGTGGAGTACGCCGGCCGTGTGTACGACCCGAACTATCGCTTCCACGTCGTGACTCCGGAGATGCACTGGGAGTCCTACTACTTCCCGGCCGCGGGCTTCCCCATCACGCGTGGCTGGTTCCGGCAGGACGACGCCCTCCACAATCAGGAATTGTACGATCGGAGCCTCGACACGGGCGCCTACTCGTCCTGGCTCAGGCGCATGGGCGTGCGCTACGTCTTCGTCCCCCACGCGCCGCTCGTTGCCGACGCGCGCCGCGAGGCGGCGATCTTGAGCGGCTCGCGCGAGTTCACGGTCGTGTACCGCGGCGCCGACTGGACGGTGTACCGCCTGGGGCACAGCGAGCCGCTCGTGGTTCCGCTGGCCAGCGCCTCCGCGTCGGTGCTCACCATGGACCACACGAGCATCAGCTTCAGCGTCTCACGGCCGGGCCCCTATCTGGTCAAGCTGACCTGGTCGCCGTACTGGCTGGTGGCGCGGCGCCCCGACGACCCCGCGCAGCGGGGTCGTGACGGCCGCCGCGACGGCTCCTGGGAGGACGAGGCGCTGCCGCACGGAAGCGCCCTTCTGCACAAGGACCCTTACGGCTTCATGGTCTTCAGCGCTCCGGCCGCGGGCGTCTACGCGCTGCGCTTCGATCTGGCCGAGACGGCCGAGGCGGAGCTGCGGCAGTGACTCTGGCCGCTGTCGAAGCGCGCCTCAAGTCGCGGCGTGGGCTCGTCATGCTCTGGCTCTGCGGCACGGCGGCCGTCGCCTTCGTCGCCGTTCTGATGTATCGCGGCGGGCTGCCCGGCTGGGACGACGCCGCTCACGCGTACAAGGTCCTTCTTCTGCGCCGCGGCGAGTCGGTATTCTGGGACAACTTCTGGTACGGCGGCGCCTATGGCGCCGCCAACTACGGGTTTGTCTTCTACCTTCTCGCTCTGTACGTGCCGTCGAAGCTGATCGTGATCGCCTCAGCCGGCTTGCTGCCCGTCCTCTACTACATCTACCAGCGGGACATGTGGGGCATCGACGACATCTGGCCCGCCTGGGCCTTCGCCGGGATCATGAGCGTGTATCTCGCGCACGGTCAGGACCCCTTCGTCCTCGGGCTCGCGCTCACCATGGGCGGACTGGCCCTGCTGGCGCGAAAGCGGCCGCTGTGGGCCGCGCTGCCCATGGCCATCGGCATCTTCGCCAACCCGATGGCCTTCGTCGTGTGCCTGCCGTTCATGCTGTCCGACGTCGTCGCGCGGCCGCCGCTGCGCCGCCGCTACGTATGGTTCATCGGCGCGCTCGCGCCGTTCATCGTCCTGCGCGTCGCGCTCGGCGCGGCCTTCAGCGAGCCCGGCGGCTACCTCAACGAGACCTCGCAGCTCTTGCTCTATCTGGGCTTCGCGCTCGCCGGCCTCGCGCTGGCCGGCGTCAACGCCGCTCACCCGCGGCGACCGTTCGTCGTCCTGTTCCTGACGTATGCGGCCGTCTGCGTGCTTTCCTTCGTGACCCCGGGCAGCCCCTTGGGCAACAACATCGGGCGTTTCTTCTTCGTCTTCGGCCTGCCGCTGCTCTTTCTGCTCCGTCACTCCCGGTTGCAGCGGCCATTCCCGTACGGCGACCTGGCCGTCATTCCCATCGTGCTGTTCGGGCTCCTTCAGATCAGTGCTCCGTATAGCCATTTCACGCGCACCGACGAATGGCCGCAGACGCGGGCGAGCTTCTTCGCCCCGGCTCTGGCCGCGGCGGCGCGGCACTACGACCCGAACTACCGTATCCACGTCGTGGCTTTGCGCCGCCACTGGGAGGCGGACTACTTCCCCGCGGCCGGTTATCCCATCACGCGTGGCTGGTACCGCCAGGCGGACGCCATCCACAACGCTCTCTTCTACACGCCCTACGACGCCGCCACCTATGTCGCCTGGTTGCGCCGCATGGGCGTGCAGTACGTCTTCCTGGCCAACGCGCCGCTCGATCCGTGGAGCCAGCGCGAGGTGAAGATCCTGGAGACGTCTCCCGAGCTCGAAGTAGTCGATCGCGCCGGCGCCTGGACCGTGTACCGGCTGCGCGACGCCGAGCCGCTCGCCGTGGGCCTGGACGGCGGCACCGCGCGCGTGACCAGCATGGGGCACCGCGCGTTCACCGTGCAGGTCGATCAGGCCGGCACCTATCTGCTCAAGGTCACGTGGTCACCCTACTGGACGCTCACCGGCGGCCCGGGCACGCTGAGCCGGTCGCCGGACCGCTTTCTCCTGCTCGAGGCAGGTGCGGCCGGCACCTACACGCTGCGCTTCGACGTCACGCCCGGCAAGGTGCTTGCCGAGGTCGGCGTCCGGCTCGGGCTCTAACGGCTTCCGGAGGATCACGCCATGCCGCGCACACGCCTGTCACCCGAGGTCTTCGCCCTTCCCGTCCAACAACTGCGCGACGGCTACTACTCGGACGCCTACTTCAACTGCGCCAAGGGCGTCCTCGAGGCCCAGGACCTGCATCCCCTGGTCACGATGCAGGTCTTTCAGAAGCAGAAACGCGCGCTGCTCGGAGGGGTGGACGAGGCGCTCGCCATGCTCAAGCTGTGCGCCGGACGGTATGCCGGAGAGGCGGCCGCGCGTTCGTGGGCGCCGGGCTGGGACCGGCTCGAGGTTGCCGCCCTGCATGACGGCGACGAGGTGGCCGCCTGGGAGACGGTCCTGACGATCGCCGGCGACTACAGCCTCTTTGCTCACCTGGAGACCGTGTTTCTCGGCGCGCTCACGCGGCGCACGCTGATCGGCACGAACGTGCGCCGCGTGGTGGACGCTGCCGCGGGCAAGCCCATCCTCTTCTTTCCGGCGCGCTTTGACCTCTACCCGGTGCAGAGCGGCGACGGCTACGCCGCCCACGTCGCCGGAGCCCTCGGCGTCAGCACCGACGCCCAGGCCTCCTGGTGGGGCGGCAAGGGCATCGGCACTGTGCCTCACGGGCTGATCGCCGCCTGCGGCGGCGACACCGTTCTGGCCACTCGGCGCTTTGCCGACACGTACTACCCAGAGCTCAACGTTACCGCGCTGGTCGACTTCGACAACGACTGCGTCGGCACGAGCCTCGCCTGCGCGCGGGCTCTCGGCGACCGCTTGTGGGGGGTCCGCCTGGACACCTCGGAGACGCTCGTCGACCGTTCGTTGTGGGCCGGCATGGGGAGCTTCCGTCCTACCGGCGTGGCTCCTGAGCTGGTGCGCGCGGTGCGGCGGGCGCTGGATGCGGAAGGCTTCCAGCGCGTCAGGATCGTGGTGAGCGGCGGCTTCACCGCCGAGCGCATCTCCGCCTTCGAGGCGGCCGGGGTGCCGGCCGACGCCTACGGTGTGGGGAGCAGCCTGCTCAGGGGGATCGCCGACTTCACCGCCGACGTCGTGCGTCTGGAGGGCGCGCCCTGTGCAAAGGTGGGTCGGGAGCATCGCCCCAACCCGCGCCTCGAGCGCGTGGAGTAGCGGCCGGCCCTTACTACTGGCCGCCGGCCGGCGCGGCCGTCTGCTTGCCTTCAAGAAGGTCAACGAAGCTCTGGGAGCGCCGCCCGATAGCGCTCGAGGGGTCGAGCTTCGCGGCCGCTTCCCACTCGCTCTTCGCTTCGTCGAGGCGATCAGCCGAGAAGTAGATGATGGCCATCGAGTAGTGGGCTTCCTGGTTTCCCGGGGACTTCTCGAGGACGCCTTTGATGGCCTGCGCGGCGCGCTGCGACTCGCCGTCGGCGTGCCAGACCATGGCGAGGCGCACGGTGGCCGTGGGATTGCCGGGGTCGATTGCGAGCGCTGCGCGGAACGTGCGCGCCGCCTGCTGGTAGCGCTGCCCGAGAAAGTAGGCATCGCCGAGCTCGAGCAGGACGGCGACGTTGGCCGGCTGGTCGGCGCTGGCGCTCTCGAGGTCGGCGATCTTCTGCTGGAGGGCATCGTTCGTGACCGGCGCCGGCGTGGATTCGCCGGTCTTGCCGTCGACCGCCGGATGGCCGGGCGGCAGAGACTGCCCGGCCGTCGACGACTTGGCGACGGTGCCCGCCGCATCGCCGCTTCCGGAGCTGGTGCCGACCACGACGATCACTGCGGCAACGAGCGCCGCGACGCCGACTCCGGCAAGTACGTAGTGCCTTTTCAAGCTTGTCCTTCCGTGCCTGAGAGGCCGCAAGCTTTGGGAGGATAGCACCCGCCCCTTCCTATGGCGACCGCGTTTTGCCCGCAAACGGAAGGAATGCGACGGGCGCCTAATCAAGCTTAACTGGCGCTTAACATGCGGGTCGCGGGGGGCGCTTCGCCGCCCGCGGCCCTTCGCACCGGGCGGTTGACGCTCGCTCGACGCCCAGATAGAGTTCAACAGGACCTTTTCTGTCCGGTCTCCTGCCGAAAGAGGGCGTCGATGGGACTGCAGCTCACTCGCGGCGGCGAATACGCCGTGCGCGCCATGACCTACCTCGCGCGTTTCCCCGAGGGCCACGTGGCCTCGCTGCGCGACATCGGGCGGGCGCAGGACATCCCCGAGAGCTTCCTCGCCAAGATCCTCCAGAGCCTCGTGCGCTCTGGCCTCGCGGTGTCGCAGCGTGGCGCTCACGGAGGCTTCGCCCTGGCGCGCCCCGCCGCAGGCGTCACGATGCGTGACATCATCGAGGCGGTGGACGGGCCCATCGCGCTCAACCAGTGCGTGCTCTGGCCCGAGGATTGCTCGCGGAGCGGCGACTGCGAGCTGCACAAGGCGTGGCAGCGCGCCCAGGCCCAGCTCATGGACGTTCTGGACTCTGTGACCTTGAGGACGCTGGCGCCGCAGCCGGTGGCCTAGGTCAGGCGCCGGCCGTCGCGGCCGGCGCCGCTTTCTGGGCGGCCCGGTGCGCCTTCGGCCCTGGCGGCGCTTGTCAGTCTCCGTATCCCCTTGGCCGCGCCTGCATCCAGGTCCAGGCATCGCGGACGGCGTCCTCCAGGCTGCGCTGCGGGCGCCAGCCGAGGCGCGTCGCCGCCCGCCGCCCGCCCGCCACGAGCGCCGGTGGGTCGCCGGCGCGCCGCCCCGCCATGTCGTGGCGAAGCTCCAGGCCGGTGACGCAAGAGACTGTGTCGAGCACGCGCTTCACCGAGTCGCCGCGGCCGGTGCCCAGATTGAAGGCCCCCTGGACGGCGGGCAGCGCCTCCAGAGCGAGGACGTGGGCGTCGGAGAGGTCGGCGACGTGCACGTAGTCGCGCACGCAGGTGCCGTCGGGCGTGGGGTAGTCGTTGCCGAACACGCGCAGCGCGCCGCCGTCCCTGGCCGCAGACAGCGCCAGAGGGATGAGGTGCGACTCGGGGTCGTGGTCCTCGCCGCGCGGCCCGTCGGCGCCGCAGGCGTTGAAGTAGCGCAAGGCCGTGAAGGCGAGGTCGCCGGCCTCCCTCGCTTGCTCGAGCAGGCGTTCGCCGGCGAGCTTGCTCGCGCCGTACGGATTGGTGGGCGCAAGCTCGTCGTCCTCATCGATGGGCACGCGCCGGGGCTCGCCGTAGACGGCGGCGGTAGAGGAGAAGACGAGGCGGCCGGCGCCGGTGGCCACCGCCGCCGCGAGCACGGCCGCCGTGCCATTCACATTCACGTCGTGGTAGCGCTCCGGCTGCTCCACGGATTCGCCCACCTCGGCCAGCGCGGCCATGTGGACGACCGCGTCGCAGTGGCCCTCGCGGAGCGCCTTGCGCACGCACGCCTGATCGCGGATGTCACCCTCGACGAAAGCCGCTCCGGCCGGGACGGCCGCGCGGTGACCCCGCGAAAGGTCGTCGTAGACGGTCACCGCGTGGGCGCGCGTCAGAAGGCGCGCGGCGATCACGCTGCCGATGTAGCCGGCGCCGCCGGTGACGAGCACGTGCATGCAGCGATGCTAGCAGATGGAAGATCGGAGCGGGCGCCCCGCCGCCCCGCGGCGCTGGTGGCGCGGAGTCTACTCCTGAGGCTTCCCGGCGGCGAGACGATGCTGCCGCCGCCTCGCGCCGGCACGCGCGCCGGGATGGGCACGGCGAGAACGAAGAAGGGCGGGGCGCCCTGCGGGCGCCCCGCCCTTCTCATCGTCGGACCGTGCGGCGCGACCGCGCCGCGGGAGCTCAGCCTCAGCCAAACCGGGTGCCGCCCGAAGGCGCGCAGCCGGCGTCGGCGCCGCCGAGGTTGCGCAGGAAGCTCGAGAACTTCTGGCGCACATCCTCCGAGCCGCACTCGGGGCACACGCGATCCTCGTCCTTGAGAAAGCCCTGACAGAACACCTCAAACGCGTGGTCGCACTTCTCACAGATCAGATCGTAGGAAGCCATGGCACTCCCGGTCGAATGGTGTCTTGATACCCTAGGGGGTATTATACCTCGACGGCGCCGCAGCGCAAGCACCGGCTCAGCGGGTAAGCTCTGCCGACAAGCGCGGCGCCGCGACCGCCGGTCTTCGATCATCGCACGCAAAGGGGAAGTGATGCACACGAGAATGGCCTGGCTCCTGGTTGCGCTCCTCGTCGTCGTTGGGACGGCGTCGGCCGTCGGTGCCTGCGGCCACTCGGGCTCGCCGGCCTCCTCGGCGGACGTCCAGTTCGTGTCGCCCAAGGACTTCGCTGTGGCGAACTATGCGGGCAAGCCGTTGGTCGTCAACTACTTCGGCTCGTGGTGCGGACCGTGCAATGCCGAGGCCCCCGCGCTCTCCACGTTCTCCAAGGCCCAGAGCGGCAAGGCTGCCTTCGTCGGTGTCGCCGTCAACGACCAGCAGAGTGACGTGGTCGGCTTCATGAACAAGTACGGGCTCACGTACCCGGTGGTGCTCGACGACAACAGCCTCGGCGCCAAAGACGGCATCACCGGGGTGCCGACGACGATCTTCTACAACGCGAGCGGCCAGGAGGTCGACCGCATCGTCGGTTCGGCGAGCCTGGAGCAGTTCACCACCGACTTCGCCAAGACCCTGTGATCAAGGCGGGGCCGCCGTGCTTGCGGGCCGGTCTGAGCCGGTGACCACGTCCGGCCCGTGATCGCCGCCCAGATCACGACGCTCAGCCTCTCGGGCGTCGGCCTGGCGTTTCTGGCCGGCCTCCTCTCGTTCGTCTCGCCCTGCGTGCTCCCCCTCCTGCCGGTGTATCTCTCGTTCATCTCGGGCGTCGCCGTGGACCGTCTGGGCAGAGAGCGCCGGCGCCTGTTCTGGACTGCGCTGCTGTTCGTCGCCGGGTTCACCCTGGTGTTCATGGCGATGGGCGCCGGCGCCGGCGGCGTCGGCCGGCTGCTCATCCGCTACCGCCACGAGCTGACCATCGCCGCCGGCGCGTTCATCGCCTTCAGCGGCCTCGTGGTGGCCGGCGTCATCCGCCTGCCCAAGGCGGTGATGCGGATGACCCCCCGGCACGCGGGCGCCGGCGGCGCCTTTCTCACCGGCGCCGCTCTTGCCGTCGGCTGGACGCCGTGCGTGGGCTACGTCCTCGGCGCCATTCTCAGCATGGCGGCCACGAGCCGGAGCGCCGTGTCAGGCGCGCTGCTTCTGCTCGTCTACTCGGCCGGCCTCGGAGTGCCCTTCATCCTCGCCGCTCTGGCCTTCGATTGGATGAACGCGCGCCTCGGCGTCGTCAAGCGGCACTACCGGGCCATCCAGGTCGGAGCGGGGGTACTGCTGTTCGCCTTCGGTGTGCTCATGATGCTGGGCGTGCTCGAGCAGATGAGCCGCTGGCTGCCGACTTTCAGCCCGGGCGGGCTCTGAGGCGGTATCCTTGGCGCCATGAGCACCCGCCACCGCATCCCCGAGCTCAGCCGTGAGGGTCGCGCCGCCGCCGAAGCCCTGCGGCGCGAGGTCGCCGGCACGGTCTCCACGTCCCCGCTGACGCGGTGGCTCTACTCGACCGACGCCTCGATCTATCGCATCGTGCCGGACGTCGTGCTCGTCGCGGCGTCGGTCGCCGACCTGCACGCTGCGGCGGCGGTCGCCGGCGAGCACGGCGTGCCGCTGGTGGCCCGTGGCGCTGCCACCAGCGTTGCCGGTCAGGCGGTCGGGCCGGGCATCGCCGTCGATTGCTTCAAGCTCGACCGCATCCTGGCCATTGACCCCGATGCGCGCACCGCCCGCGTCCAACCGGGAGTGATCCAAGCATCTCTGAACCGCGCCGCGGCGGCCTTCGGCCTCGAGTTCGGGCCGGACACTTCCACGGTTGATCAAGCCACCATCGGCGGCATGGTCGGCAACAACTCCTCCGGGTCGCGCTCGATCGTCTACGGGGAGAGCAAGGACAAGGTGGTGCGCGTCCATGCCGTCCTCGTGGGCGGCGGGCCGCTGGTCTTCGGGCAGTGCCGCGGCGACGATCTCGTGAGCGGACTGACGGGGCCGGGGGCGGCTGGACCGGCGGCGGCGCTCGCGGAGGTTCGCGAGCGCTATCGCCGGCCGATCGCCGAGGACTACCCGCGCACCCGGCGCTGCACGTCAGGCTACAACCTGCGGGAGCTGTTGAAACCGGAGCCGAACCTGGGCAAGCTGCTGGCCGGGTCCGAGGGTACGCTGGCTCTGTTCACCGAGCTCGAAGTGGCGCTCGACTCGCGGCCGGCCATGCGCACCGGGGCGGCACTGATCTTCGCCACCCTGCGCGCCGCCCTGGAGGCCAACGTCGCCATCCTCGAGACAGGTCCCTCCGCGGTCGAGCTGCTCGACCTCGATCCGTTGCGGGCGGCGCCGAACCTCGCTGCTTTCACGCGCATGGCGCCACTGATGGCGGGCGCCGAGCGGGCGATGCTCACCGTTGAGTACCAGGGCAGCGAGGCCGAGGCGCGCGCCGGGCTCGGCCGGCTGCGCGCGCTGGCCGCAGACCTCGGCGCGAGCAGGCTCGAGTGGCTGGACGACCCGGCGGCGCTCGCCGAGGCCGGCGCCCTGCGGCGCGCGGCATTGCCGCTGCTCATGGGCGCTCCCGGCGCCGAGCGGCCTGCCTCTTTCGTGGAAGACACGGCGGTGGCTCCGGAGCGTCTGGCCGGCTTCGTGGACGAGCTCGAGCGCCTTGTCGCGGCCGCAGGCGCGCGCGCCTCGTTCACGGGGCATGCCTCGGCCGGCTGCATGCACGTGCGTCCGCTGCTCGACCTCAAGTCGGCGGCCGGCGTGCGGCGCATGGAGTCACTGGCCGCAGCCGTCGGAGACCTGGTCGCCGCATATCACGGCGCGATCTCCGGGGAGCACGGCGTGGGCCGTTCGCGAAGCTGGGCGCTGCCCGGGCTGCTCGGCGCGGACCTGTATGCGGCCATGGTCGCCGTCAAGGACGCCTTCGACCCGCGCCGCCTGCTGGGACCGGGCACCATCGTGGGCGGTCCCGCCGTGGCGGAGTCCCTGCGCTACGGCGCCGACTACCGCGGTGACGGCGCCTGGACGCCGCGGCTGTCCTATGCCGACGAGGGCGGCTTCGACCTGGCCGTAGAGAAGTGCTTCGGCGCCGGCCTCTGCAAGAAGCTCACCGGGACCATGTGCCCGCCGGCCGCGGCCTCTCGTAGCGAGGCCTACGCCACGCGCGCCCGGGCGAACGCCTTGCAGGGCGTGCTCTGCGGCGCCGTCCCACTGGCGGCCATCGGCACCGACGAGCTCCGTGAAGTGCTCGGCAGCTGCGTCGCCTGCAAGGCCTGCAAAACCGAATGCCCGGCCGGCGTGGACATGGCTGCGCTCAAGACGGAGTGGCTCGCCGAGGTTCGCGCCAGGGCCGGCGTGCCGGCCCTGGCGCGCGGCGTCGGCGAGCTCCGCCGCCTCGCGGCTCTGGCGTCGCCGCTGGCGCCGCTCGTGAACGCGCTCGCGAAGACGCGCGCCGCCCGCGTGGTCACCGATCGCGCCGGCGTCGCCCATCAGCGGCCGCTGCCGGCGTTCGCGCGGCGGCCGCTCACCAGGCGGCTGGCCGGCGCGCCGGCTCGCGCCGGCGCTGCGCTGTTCGTCGACTGCTTCGTGCAGTATCAGGAGCCCCAGATCGGCGAAGCCCTGGCGAGCCTGCTGCGAGCCGCCGGCGTTGAGCTGGCTCTCGTGGACGCCGGCTGCTGCGGACGCACGGCGCTCTCGACCGGGCAGATCGAGAAGGCGCGCACCGCCGCCTCCCGGGCGCTGGCCGCGCTCCACGAGCGCGCCGCGAGCGGCTGTGAGCTGCTCTTCATCGAGCCCAGCTGTCTTTCGATGGTGCGCGACGACTGGCGGCGCCTGCTGCCCGGCGACCCGCGCGTCGCCGAGGTGGGCGCCGCCGCGCGCCCGGCGCTGGCGCTCGTCGCCGACCTGGCCGCGGCCGGCCGCCTGCACTTCCGTGCCGGCGGCCGCGCCCTGCTGCACAGCCACTGTCATGAGAAGGCGCTGTCGTTCGCGGAGGCCACCGAGCGCGCCCTGGGCATGGTGCCTGACCTCGACGTCGGAGTCCTTGACGCGGGCTGCTGCGGCATGTCCGGCGTGTTCGGCTACGAGGCCGAGCACTACGAGCTGAGCGTCGCGATGGCTGAGCGCGTGCTGCTTCCGGCGGTGCGCGCCGAGGGGCCGCAGACCGCCGTGCTGGCGACCGGCACGTCGTGCCGGTCGCAGATCGGGGACCTCGCCGGCCGTCCCGCAGTGCATCCGCTGGAGCTTCTCGCGGAGCGTTTGCAGCGCTGACCGCCGGCCCGTGCGCCGCCGCCGCCGTGACGCGTGTACGATGACCGCGTGGACATCGTGATCCTCATCGCCGGGATCGTCGGGCTGGTCGTGGCGGGCTACGGCTTCGTCGCGCTGAGCATCGACGCCTGGCGCCGTCGCCAGTACCTCGACATCGCCCTGGCTGCCGGGGTCGCGATGGCGATCGTCGTCCTGCTCATCACTTACGGCGACCGGCTGCTGAGGTAGCGCGGCGCGGCGGCGCGTGCGTCGCCGGCCGGGCGCCGCGAGCGCAGCCAAGGTCGGCCGCGGATGCTGCCGATGCCCGCGTACGTCCGGCGTGGGGGGAAACCGCGTCCGCGGCGCGAATCTGACAACCGCGGACACGCCGCACGCTACGGCGCCCACGCTCGTGGGTGCCGGGGCACGGAGGGGAGCACCGGCGAGGGCGTGGCGCCCGCGCCGGAACTGGAGAGTGAGCTGATGGCCAAACGCATCCTGGTCGTAGACGACGAGCCCGACATCCGCAGGCTCGTCGCCGAGGCACTGGAAGTTTCGGGCTACGACGTGCAGACGGCCGCGAACGGCGACGAGGCCATTCGCGCGGCCTCCCTCTACATCCCCGATCTCGTGCTCCTCGACATCATGATGCCCGACATGGACGGGTTCACCGTGTACGAGCGTCTGCGCGCCCGGCCCGTGGATCTGAGGTCGCCGGTCATCTTCCTCACCGCGCGTCGGGAGATCAACGACAAGCTTCTGGGCTTCGAGAAGGGCGCCGCCGACTACATCACCAAGCCGTTCCACATCAAGGAGCTGCTGGCCCGCGTCAAGGTGCATCTCGGCGAGCTGACGCCGCCCAAGGGCGACATCCCCAATCCCCTCACCGACCGCGAGCTCGAGGTCCTCGGGCTGCTGGCCGGGGGCAAGACGTACAAGCAGGTCGCGAGAGCCCTCGACCTGTCGCAGAGCACGGTGCGCAACCACCTGCACAACGTCTACCACAAGCTCAACGTGGTCGACCGCGCGCAGGCGGTCATCGTGAGCCGCGAGAACGGCTGGATCTAGCTCAGGACGCGGAGAACGGCATGTCCGGCAGCGACCACGCGACGTCGCCGTCGCGACGGTCGCTGCGGCGCCGCTCGCTGAAGGGCCCGGGGCCGCTGACCCAGCGCGGGCGCCGGCGCTCACCGGCGCGGCGATCGACGACGACTCTGATGTCGTCGCGGCCGGCAAACTGCTGCGTGAGGCGCTCGTAGAAGAAGCCTTCGAGCTCGCGCGGTATCACGATCAGCTTGGGCTGTGCGCTCTGCGTCGACCCGGGCATGCGAAACCTCCTTGGGCACCCGTACGTTACCACGTTGCCCGCCATGTCATTCGCCGTCGTCGCCGGCATCTCCTTGGCCGGCTTCGGATGGGTCCGATCAGGCGTCGCCGGCCTGGGCTACGGCCGCGTCCACAGCGGATCCGGCCGGCACTTCGGCATCCGCGGCGAGGCTCGCCTCCTGGACGTCGCGACGCAGCAGGAAGGCGCAAAGACCGCCGATGGCGGCCAGGATCACGGCGACGACGAACGTACTGGCGACGGCGTTGGTGAACCACGTCTTGAAGAGCGTCTCCATCAGCTTCGCGGCCATGGCCGGCAAGCCGCTGATACCCTTCGGCACCCCCATCTGAAGGCCCCCGGCGGTGGCTCCGGCGATGATCTTCTGCTTGATGGCCTCCGGGATGCCCTGGACGGCCGCGATGCCTGTGGTGATGTTGGCCGTGACCCGGTTCTGCAGCACGGCCCCCAGGATCGCGATGCCCATGAGGCTGCCGACCTGGCGCATCGTGGAGAGCACGCCCGAGGCGTTGCCCACGCGCTCCTTGGGAGCCGTCGCCATAACTGCCGACGTGACGGGCGCGACCGCCAGGCCGATGCCGATGCCTGAGATCAGGAACGGGGCGAGCAGGCTCAGCGAGGTGGTGCTTGGCGAGATCTTCGCCACGCCGGGCACGAGCCCGGCCATCCAGCCCAGGCCCAGAGCGAGGATGAACATGCCGGCGGCGACGATCCACTTGCTGCCGACGCGGTCGGAGAGCACGCCCGCTAAGGGCGCGGCGAAGATGATGACGACCGACATGGGGGCCATGACGAGGCCGGCCTTGATGGCGCTGAACCCGAGCACCGACTGCAGGAAGATCGGGATAGTGAAAAAGGCGCCCATCATGGCCGCGCTGAGCAACAAACCGGTAGCGTTGCCGGCGGCGAAGTTCAGGCTGCGGAAGAGCGAGAAGTCGATGAGCGGCTGGCTCACGCGGTGCTCGCGCCAGTAGAAAAGCCCGAACGCCACGATGCTCCCTGCGAAGAGGCCGAGGATCGTGGGCGAGGTCCAGCCGTACTTCTGCCCCTCGATAAGCGCGAAGGTGAGGCAGAACAGTGAGATGGAGATGAGGCCGACGCCCGGGAGGTCCAGGGTCTGCACGGCCGTGGGGTTCTTGCTTTCCGGCACGAGGCGCAGGGCGAGGATCACGCCGATGATCCCGACGGGGATGTTGACGAGGAAGATCCAGCGCCAGCTGCCGTCTACCGACGGCCAGGTGACGTACTGGATGATGATGCCGCCGATCACCGGACCCAGTCCCGAGGCGAGACCCGAGACGCCGCCCCAGACGCCCATGGCGGCGCCGCGTTTGGCGGCGGGGAAGACGGCCGCGATGATGCTCAGGGTGGACGGCATCATGGCCGCGCCGCCGATGCCCTGGATGACGCGGAAGGCGATCAGGAGCTCGATGCTGGGGGCGAGGCCGCAGGCCAGCGACCCAAGCGTGAAGAGCACCATGCCGCCGACGAAGAGCTTGCGGCGCCCCCAGAGGTCGCCGAAGCGCCCCAGGGTGACGAGCAGGACGGCGAACGCCAGGATGTAGGCGTTCATCACCCACTCGATGTTGCCGAAGCTGGTGTTGAAGTATCCCTGGATGTGCGGGATGGCAATGTTCACGATCGTGCCGTCGAGCAGGATCATGAAGAGGCCCAGACAGAGCACCGCGAGGATCACCCACGGGCTGCGGGTGTGACGTGCGGCGGGAGCCTCGGCTCGGGATGGAGAAGCGCTCATGTCAGGGACTGTCCTTTCAGGCGGTCGATCAGGGTGCGTAGAAACGCGACCAGGGTCTCGGGGTCGATGCCGGGGTAGAGGGCGAAGACGGCCTCGAGCTGGTCGCTCCAGGCGGCGAGCAGGCTGTCGGCGTAGCCCTCGGCCGGCCCGGCGAGCGTCACGTGAACGACGCGCCGGTCGCTGGGGTCGTCCTCGCGCACCACGAAGTGCTTTTCGCTAAGGCGCGTGACCAGCTCGCTGGCGGCGGCGCGGCCGATCTCGAGGCCGTCGGCGAGCTCGCCCATCGTGGCCCCTCCGCGACGGGCAAGAAACACGACGGCTTTCATCTGGCGGCCGGTCAGCGGCTCGCTCTGCCCGTGGCCGCGCGCCTTTTCGTGCGGACCCGCCTCGTACAGGGTCACGGCCAGCTCCGGCAGGAGCTGCACGAGCTCGGCGGTGATGGCAGCGCTCTTCTGTCGTGGGGCAGCATTCATTTCGGTACCCGAATCATAAGGGTACCGAAGCGTCGCGTCCAGTGGAGCATCTCGCCGCGCCTGAGAAGGAGCGCCGCCGACGCGCCGGCGAATTCGAGTACAATCAGCAGCAGTTGCGCATGACCTCCACAGCCATCTTCGTGCAAAGCTGCTAACAGGTTGACCAGAGGGAGCTGAGCGTGGACCTCACCATCGACGGGCGGCAGGTGGCCGCCGAACCCGGCACCACCATCCTCCAGGTCGCCAGGGGCGCCGGCATCGAGATCCCGACGCTGTGTCAGGACGACCGCCTCGATCCCATCTCCGCCTGCCGCCTCTGCGTCGTCGACGTCGAGGGCCGCAAAGACCCTGTGACGGCCTGCGACACGCTGGCCGCCGACGGCCTTGTCGTGACCACCCAGACCGAGGAGCTGCGCGCCATCCGTCAGCTCAACCTTGAGCTTCTGCTCAGCGACCACACCTCGTTCTGCACGCCGCCCTGCCGCGACGCCTGCCCTACGCACATCAAGATCCCCGAGTTCCTCGCGCACATCGCCGCGCGCGACTACGCGGCCGGCATGCGCGTCTTGCGCGAGGACCTGCCATTTCCCGGCATCCTCGGGCGGGTCTGCCCGCGGCCCTGCGAGGGCCCGTGCCGGCGGCAGCTCATCGAGGAGCCCATCACCATCTGTCAGCTCCACCGCTTCATGGCCGATCACGCCCGCCCCGGCGAGCAGGAGGGCGAGCTGCTGTTGCCCCACGAGCCCAAGCCCGATTCGGGCAAGCGCGTCGCGATCGTCGGCGCCGGCCCCGCCGGCCTTGCCGCCGCCTTCTACGCGCGTCTTGAGGGGCATGGCGTCAAGATCTTCGAGGCCATGCCCCATCCCGGCGGCATGCTCCGCTACGGCATCCCCAGCTACCGTCTGCCGCGCGACATCATCGACGAGGAGCTTGCCATCCTCTGGCGCCTCGGCGTCGAGCTGCAGACGGGCGTGCGCCTCGGCGTCGACTTTCGGCTGGACGACCTTCGCGCCGACTACGACGCCGTGTTTCTCGCTCTCGGCGCCTTCAGCGCCAACGCCATGGGCTGCGCCGGCGAGGACGCGGGCGGTGTCGTCACGGCCATCGACTTCCTCGGCGATCTCGAGCTGAATGGCAAGGTGCACGTCGGCGACAAGGTCGCCGTGATCGGCGGCGGCTTCACGGCCATGGACGCCTGCCGCACCGCCATCCGACTCGGCGCCGAAGAGGTCACCTGCCTCTACCGCCGCTCCCGCAATGAGATGCCCGCCCATCACACCGAGGTCGACGAGGCCGAGGAAGAGGGCGTGCGCTTCGTGCTCCAGGTGGCCCCGGTCAGGGTGCTCACCGACGACGCCGGCAAGGTCCACGGCATCGAGATGATGCGCATGGAGCTCGGCGAGCCCGACGCCTCCGGCCGCCGCCGCCCCGTGCCGCTCGAGGACTCGGAGTTCGTCGTCGAATGCGACCAGGTGATCAGCGCCATCGGCCAGTACCCCAAGCTCGATGGCGCCGGAGAGGCTGAGGGTCTGGCGCACACGCGCTGGCGCACGCTCGCGGTCGACGACTGGACCCTGCAGACGGCCGACCCCAAGGTCTTCGCCGGCGGCGATGCCGTGCTCGGCGCGCAGACGGTGATCCAGGCCGTCGCTCAGGGCAAGAAGGCCGCCTGGAGCATCGACGCGTTTCTGCGCGGCGAAGACATGCCGGCGGTCTCGAGGCAGCTGCACGATCTGCGCCGCACGCCCTTCGTGGAAGCGCTGGAGGCAAAGGCAGGCATCGAGCCGGGCGTGCGCCGCATGGCCGAGGTGCCGCCCGTGTTCATCGACATCAATGCCGGCATCGCCGCCGTGAGCCCGCCGGCGCACATGCCCAAGCTCTGGCCCGAGGACCGCCGGACAAACTTCTCGCAGATCGAGCTCGGCTTCCCCGAGGAAGAGGCGGTGCGCGGCGCCGACCTGTGCCTGCAGTGCGGCTGCGAGGCCAACGGCAAGTGCGACCTGCAGCGCCACAGCATCGACCACGAGGTGTTCGCCAACCGCTTCCAGGGCACCGCGGCACGCGGCTACGAGGCTCGCGAGGACACGCCGTTCATCGCCTACGATCCCAACCGCTGCATCCTCTGCGGGCGCTGCGTGTCGGTCTGCCGCGAAGTGCAGCAGTGCAACGTCCTGGATTTCGGCGAGCGCGGTTTCGACTCGCTCGTCACTACCTCATTCGGGCGCTCCATGGTAGAGACCGACTGCGAGATGTGTGGCAACTGCGTCTCGGCGTGCCCCACCGGTGCGCTCCTCGACAAGCTCAGCCGCGTCACGGCCAAGGCCGGCGCCACCGCGGCCGTCGACACCGTCTGCCCCTTCTGCGGCTGCGGCTGCAGCGTCCGGCTGCAGGTCAGCGGCGGCCGCGTCGTGCAGGTGACGTCCTTGGTGGGAGAGGGCGCCGGCGAGGGCAATCTCTGCGTCAAGGGCCGGTACGGCTACCAGTTCATCTCGCATCCGGACCGGCTCACCCAGCCACTGGTCCGCCGCGACGGCGAGCTCGTTGCGGCCACCTGGAACGAGGCCCTTGACCTCGTCGCCGAGCGTTTCGCGGCGATTAAGGCAGAGCACGGCCCCGACGCGCTCGTCGGGTTCTCGTCGGCGCGCTGCACGAACGAGGACAACTACCTGTTCCAGAAGTTCATGCGCGCCGTCATCGGTACGCAGAACGTCGATCACTGTGCGCGGCTCTGCCACGCGAGCACTGTCACCGGCCTGCGCCAGTCGCTGGGCAGCGGCGCGATGACCAACTCGTTCAAGGACATCGAAGAGGCCGACGTCATCCTCATCATCGGCTCGAACACCAGCGAGGCGCACCCCATCGGCGCCCTGCACATCAAGCAGGCGCTGCGCCGGGGCGCCAAGCTCATCGTTATCGATCCGCGCGAGATCGACATGGCGCGCCGCGCCGACGTCCACCTGCAGCTCCTCTCGGGCACCAACGTGGCCGTGATCAACGGCCTCATGAATGTGATCCTCGAGGAAGGCCTTGCCGACCAGGAGTTCATCGCCGCACGCACCGAAGGGTACGAGGACCTGCCCGCGGTCCTCGCCGCCTACACGCCGGAGCTGGTCGAGGAGATCGCCGGCGTCCCGGCCGCCAAGCTGCGCGCAGCGGCACGCACCTTCGGCGCGGCGGAGAGGGGCGCCATCTTCTACTCGATGGGCATCACCCAGCACTCGCACGGCACCGAGCACGTGCTCGCCCTGAGCAACCTGGCGCTGCTCACCGGCAATCTCGGCCGCCGCGGCACGGGCGTCAACCCGCTGCGCGGCCAGAACAACGTGCAGGGCGCCTGCGACATGGGCGCCCTGCCCGACGTCTACACCGGCTATCAGGCGGTCGCCGACCCGGCCGCGCGACAGAAGTTCTCGGAGGCGTGGGGCGTCGAGCTGGCCGCGGAGCCCGGCCTCGGGGTCACGGAGGCCTTCGACGGCATGGCCGCCGGCACCGTGCGCGCTCTCTACGTCGTCGGCGAGAACCCCGTGCTTTCGGACCCCGACCAGACGCACGTCGTGCAGTCGCTTGAGGGCCTCGACTTTCTCGTCGTGCAGGACATCTTCCTCAGCGAGACGGCGGCGCTCGCCGACGTGGTGCTGCCGGCGGCGAGCTTCGCCGAGAAGGACGGCACCTTCACGAACACCGAGCGTAAGGTGCAGCGCGTGCGCGCCGCCGTCCCGAGCCCGGGCGCGGCGCGCGCCGACTGGGCGATCATCGCCGCGCTCGCGCGCCGGCTCGGCGGTGCCGGCGGCTGGGACTACGCCCATCCCGCGGACATCATGGCCGAGATCAACGCGCTCACGCCTTCGTACGCCGGGGTCACCTACGAGCGCCTCGACGCCGACGGCGGCCTCTGCTGGCCGTGCCCGGACGCGACGCATCCCGGCACGCCCATCCTGCACATCGGCGGGTTCACGCGTGGCCGGGGCAAGTTCTTCCCGGTCGCCTACCAGCCGCCGGCAGAGGTGGCCGGCGGCGAGTACCCGCTCACGCTCACCACGGGTCGCCTGCTCGAGCACTACCACACCGGCACCATGACGCGGCGCTCCGACGGCCTCAACGAGCTTGTGCCCACGGGGTTCGCCGAGATCCACCCGGACGACGCGGCGCGCCTCGGCGTCAGCGACGGCGCCGCGGTCAGCGTCGAGACGCGCCGCGGCGTCATCAGCATCCCGGCCAACGTCACGGCGCGCGTGCGCCCGGGGACCGTGTTCGTGCCCTTCCACTTCTGGGAGTCGCCGGCCAACCGGCTCACGAACACCGCCCGCGACCCCCTGGCCAAGATCCCCGAGTTCAAGGTGTGCGCCTGCCGGGTCACCGCCTGACAGGCTCTCGCGGCGGCGGCCCGCCTTGATACCGCTGCAGGGCGACGCCCGCACGCGCCGCTTCCCGCTGGTGACGCTGGTCATCATCGTGCTCAACGTTGCGGTATTCATCTTCGCGCTCACGCTGCCGCGCTACGGCATGACGCTCGGCGGCTTCTACGCCAAGGCCGGCGCGACCCCATATGAGCTCGCGCACGGCCTCGACGTGCCGCCGGGCGATCTCGTGCCGTGGTGGGCGACGCTCTTCACCAGCATGTTCATCCACGGCGGCTGGCTGTACCTGATCTTCAACATGCTGTACCTGTGGATTTTCGGCAGCACTGTCGAGAAGGCCTTGGGGCGCGTGCGCTTCCTCGGCCTGTACGTCACCTGCGGCCTCGTGGCCACCGCCACCCAGGTGCTCACCGACCCCGGTTCCACGGCTCCGCTGATCGGCGCCGGCGGCGCCGTCGCCGGCGTGCTCGGCGCGTATCTCGTGCTGCCTCCGCGCGCCGGGGTGCGGCGCGTCTTCACGCGGGGAGTCATCTTCCCCGTGGCCCCGCTGCCGACCTGGATCCTGCTCGGCATCTGGTTCGCGTGGCAGGCCGTTGAGGGCGTGCTGTCGTTTCGCCGTCCCGACGTGGGCGTCGCGTTTCTCGCCCAGGTCGGCGGCTTCTTGGCCGGCGTGGGCCTCGGCTTCGCCCTGGCCCGGCGCGGCCGCAAGGCCCTGCGGAGAGCCTGAGGTGTAAGCTGGCGCGCGAGGCCTGAGCATGATCGCCGACAATCACATCCCCGCACGCCCTGGTGGCCACGCCGAGGGCGAGCCGCGCCGGCATGCCCGGCGCGCCCTCAGCCTCGGCATGTCCGCGATGGGCTTGGCCGATCACCTGCGGCTTGTCGCCGGCGGCCTCCCGGGGCCCCTCTGATGCGCGACGTCGGCCGGCATCTCATGGCCATCTACAACACGCACTCGGGCGGCGGCGCGTATCGCCGCGACCTGCCACTGATCCTCGACTCCCTGCGCGGCCTCGGCTACGACGTCGAGAAGCGCGAGACCGCGGGCGTGGGCGACGCTGCGCGTCTCGCGCGGGAGGCTGTCAAGGACGGGCTCGACCTCGTCTGCGTCATCGGCGGCGACGGCACCGTCAACGAGACCATCAACGGGCTCGCCGGCGCCGATGTGCCACTGGCCATCGTGCCCACGGGCACGGTCAACGTGCTGGCCATGGAGCTCGGCATCCCGCTGGAGCCTCCCGACGCCGTGAAGCTCCTCGAAGTGGGCACCATGTCGTGGATCGACCTGGGCCTCGCCGGCGACCGCTATTTCGGGCTCATGGCCGGCGTCGGGATGGACGCGGCCGTCGTCGCCTCGCTCAACCCGATCATGAAGAAGGCTTTCAAGGAGGCGGCCTTCGCGGTGCAGGGCTTTGCCAACTACCTCACCAGAGAGGAGCCGCTCATCCGCGTCACCACCGCGGAGCGCACCGTCGAAGGGTACTTTGCGGTCTTCGGCAACTCGTCCAACTACGGTGGCGGCTTCGGCATCACGCCGCTGGCCGACATGCGCGACGGGCTGCTCGACGTCTGCGTGCTCAAGGACAAGTCATTCCTGAGCACCATCTGGTACTGGACCGCCGCGCTGATCAATGCGCACATCAAGCACCCGAAAGTCGAGTACTTCCGCACCGAGATGGCCGAGATTGTCACTGTCGATGAAGGCAAGGAAGTGCTCGTCCAGACCGACGGCGAGGTGGCGGGCAAGCTACCGCTCACCTGCCGCGTCGTGCCCCGCGCCCTGCGCGTGGTCGTGCCCTGACGGCCCCCGCGGCCGGCGCGAGGGCCCTCCTTCAGAGGCCCATGACCTGGGCCAGCACGCGCAGCCGCTCGACGTACTCCTTGCGCGCTTTGGCGTCGCGCGCGCGCAACTCTTCAGGCGTGGCCACCGGGACGATCTTGAAGGCGGGGTTGTCGAAAAGCCGCAGCTCGAGGGAGTCGCCCTTCTTGTACGGCAGATCCTTGAAGAGCCTGCCGAGCAGGTAGCGCGTCGTCTCCTCGCCCAGGGGAAGCACGTAGTGTGGCGTCGTGATGGTGAGCTCCTTGGACAGGAACGGGTAGCAGCTATCCTGCTCTGTCTTCTGAGGCGCGCGCAGGGCGCAGGCGGTGCGCGGTACGCACTTCATGAGCGTCGTGACGTAGACCTTGTCGGCGCTCGTGGCGAGGGCCGGCATGAACTCGGCCAAGCCGTCGACGAGGGTGGAGCCCGCGGGGCGCCCACCTGCTTCGTCCGCGAGATCGGGGCTGAGGGAGACGACCATCACCGCGCAGTGCGGGTGGCCGTCCCCGGGGACGGCGCGGAGACGGCAGGCGACGAGCTCCTCGCAGCGGGTGCACTCGCCGACGTTCCGCGCCAGCTTCTCCAGTTGTTCGACCGCATCTTCCATGAGAGATCCCTTCTGTCGTAGGTCCGGCCGGCGCGGTCAGGCGCCGGTCGTGCTCAGCCGGTACTCACAGGTCAGGGCGCTGGGCTCGCCGACGAGCGCGAGCAGGAGCTCGTCCCCGAAGGGTGCCAGCACCACGTTGAGGGTGTCGAACTCGAGGGAGATGTACTTCGCCGTCGACTGGCCGAGCTCACCGGCCAGGCGGGCGCCCATGTCGATGGCGCCGGCCACCTGGGCGGCGACGGCGTCCGCGGCGAAGCCCGGCTGAGCGTCGGCGGCCACCACGAAGCCGTCGTGCGAGATGAGCAGGGCGGCGACGATGCCCGGCGTCTTACGGTAGGGCGCCAGTCTGGCGATGAGGGAGTCGGCGTGGTCGCTCACAGTGCCTCCAAGGCTGCGTCGAGCTGGCTGCGGACGGCGAGCGCGAAGGCGTCGGCCGCCGCGGCGCCCTCAAACACCCGCGAGAGGCCGTCGGCCAAGCCGACCAGCTCGCTGAGGAAGATGCTCGTGCGTAGGATCGGCGAACCCTCAAAGGCGGTGAGCGCACCGGCGAACGGGAGCTGGATCAGCGTGTCGCCGCTGAGAAAGAGCCGGCTGCTCTCGCGCCCCGACAGCCGCACCCGCACGCGCACGGCGACCCCTTCGGGGACCTGCTCGTTGGCGATGTCGATCTCCACACACGAAGACTAGCGAGGCGGGTGGTAGGTAGCAAGATGCGGCCCCTGCGAGGGCCGCCGTGTCACTGCGCGGCCGCCAGCGTGACCGCCCCCGGAGCAGCCTCTCGGCTCTCGTCGGGAGACAGGGCTTCGTGCCGCGCCGCCGCCAGGAGATCCGGGATGCGGCGGATGGTGGGAAACGACGAGGCGCCGGCGGCCAGCGTCTGCCGGCGCCCGGCGATCAGATTGGAGCTCACGTCGTGGGCGACCTCGGCGGCGAGCCCACGAGCCTCGGGCAGAGTGCGGCCGGACAGCACCAGCACGAACGAGTCGGCCTGCACACGAAAGGCCCGGTCGTCGATCGCCATGCGGCGCTCGATGCGCCGTGCGACGCCACGCACGAGCTGCTCGCTGCGCTCCGGCCCTAGGAAGTCGCGGCTGTCCTGGAAGTGCTCCAGGCGCAAGTACACGACGCTCAGCGGCCGATGGTCGGCGAGCGCCGCGTCCATGCCTGCGCCGAGCAGCTCCTCTAGACGCTCGCCGGTGTAGAAGCCGCTGGTCTCGTCGACCAGGGCCGGCCGCCGCCGGCGCGCCGGCGCTCTCTTCAGGCGGGTCGCCGCGACCCAGCCGCCGACGGCGAGCACGACGATCTTGGCGACCCCGCCGGCGCGGCTGCCGCCGAGCGATGGATCGGCGATCGCGAGGACGATGAGCAGAACAAGGGTGGGGGCCACAAGATACGGCCACTCCTTGCGTGGCGCGCCGGCCAGCTGGCCCATGGCGAGCAGCGGCACGGCGGCCAGAAGCCAGCTCTCGGCACCGCCGGAGAACACGAGGGTGCAGCCAAGCAGCAGCCAGTCGAGGACGGCGAACGTGTGGGCCAGATCCTCGTCGCGGGTTCTCGCCACTTGTACGGAGTAGGTGCCGAGTGCCACGCCCAGGAGCGCAGGCACGGCAGCCTCCCAGTGGCCGAGTGCCAGCGCGGCGACGGTGAGGAGGGCGAAGAAGAGGGTGCGGAAGCGGCCTCGCAGAAGTGCCGGGCTCCGGCGTCTGCGAGGCGGACGGCTCACCGTGGCGCCGTCCGAGTCATGCGTGGCGGATGTGGTGCGCGCTGCATGCCGCGAGTATTCTCGCTGATTCGCGCGAATCCTTCAAGGTCAAGTCAAGGGTTTGAGTTGTGGCTTCGCTGGCGCGGCCCGCGGCGCAGGCTATAATCGGTGCCCCGTGGAACGGACTCTCTTCTTCTCTGGAAACGAAGCCATTGCTCACGGCGCCGTGCGCGCAGGGGCGGCCTTTGCCTGCGGCTATCCGGGCACGCCCTCCACGGAGATCCTCCAGACGGCCGCTCGCCTCGACGGCATCCACGCCGAGTGGTGCGTCAACGAGAAGGTGGCTCTCGAGACCGCCGTGGGGGCTTCGCTCGCCGGCGTGCGCAGCATCGTGACCATGAAGCACGTGGGCCTCAACGTGGCCGCCGATCCGTTCATGACCCTCTCGCTCACCGGCGTCAACGCTGGGCTGGTCATCGTGAGCGCCGACGACCCCGGCATGCACTCCTCGCAGAACGAGCAGGACAGCCGCGCCTACGCCAAGTTCGCCAAGGTGCCCATGCTCGAGCCGTCCGACAGCCAGGAGGCCTACGACTTCGTCGCCGAGGCCTTCGCCCTGTCGGAGGAATTCGATACTCCGGTGCTGCTGCGTTCCACGACGCGGCTCTCGCACGGTCGCGGGCAGGTCATCCCGCGCGTGCCGGTGGTGCTTGGGCCGCGCGACTACGCGCGCGACATCGGCAAGTACGTGATGGTGCCGCACTACGCGCGCATGCGTAACCGGCTCGTGCTCGAACGGCTCCAGAAGTTGCGCGCCCGCGCCGAGGAGTCGCCGCTCAACGTGCTCGAGGCCGGCACCGCCGACGTCGGCATCATCGCCGCGGGCGTCGCTTATGCGTACGCGCGTGAGGCTTTTCCCAAGGCGTGGTTCCTCAAGCTGGGCATGTCGCACCCGCTGCCCTATCGAAAGGTCGCGCGTCTGTTTCGGCAGGTGTCGCGCGTCGCCGTGGTCGAGGAGCTCGACCCGTTCATCGAAGAGCAGGTTCGCGCCCTCGGCCTGCCGGTGGTGGGCAAAGAGGCGATCCCCGCGGACGGCGAGCTCGACCAGGACATCGTGTTCCGCGCCCTCGAGCCGTTTCTCTCACGGCGGCCGCCGCGGCGCCGGCGCCCGGTCTTCCCACCGGTGCCCCGCCTTGCCGATCCGCCGCCCGCCCCCGGTCTGCCGGTGCGCCCGCCCGTGCTCTGCCCGGGCTGCACGCACCGCGCGGTCTTCACTGCCCTGCGGACGCACAGGCTCGCGCCCATGGGCGACATCGGCTGCTACACCCTGGGCGCGCTGCCGCCCCTGCTCGCCCTCGATAGCTGCCTGTGCATGGGCGCCAGCATCGGCATGATGGCCGGCTTCAACCAGGCTCTAGGGCGCAAGGCCGCCGCCGCGGTGATCGGCGATTCCACGTTCTTCCATTCTGGCGTCACGCCTCTCATCGACGCCCACTACAACGCGGCCGACGGGCTTGTGATCGTGCTGGACAACCGCACCACCGCCATGACCGGGCTTCAGGGCCATCCGGGCACGGGTCTGCGGGCGGACGGCAGCCGGGGCCCGGCGGTCGATATTCAGAAGCTTTGCGAGGGCATCGGCGTGCGCTGCCACACCGTCGACGCGAGCGACTACGGTGTTCTCGAGGCGGCCGTCAAGGCCGAGGTCGATGCGCCCGGGCTGGGCGTCGTTGTCGCCCTCGCCCCGTGCGTGCTGATGGTGCCCGAGAAGGCCGGCGAGATCGTCATCGACGACGAGCGCTGCAACCTCTGCGGCCTCTGTCTCGACGTGGGCTGTCCGGCGCTGGCCCGCGGCGAGGACTCCGTGTCGATCGCCGGAAGCTGCACCGGCTGCGGCCTCTGCACCGAGGTTTGCCGGCGGGGCGCCCTGAGCTTCGCCGGCGCCACGGGCGCCGGCACCGCGGGTGAGGGCGCCCCGTGAGCGTCACCACGACCGTCTCCCTCGTCGGCGTCGGCGGCCAGGGCATCCTGCTGGCGGCGGCGATCCTCGCAGAGACCGCTTTCGCCGAAGGCTTGGACGTCAAAGCGAGCGAGGTCAAGGGCATGGCGCAGCGCGGAGGCAGCGTGCTGAGCACCGTGCGCTTCGGCGAGCACGTGTGGTCGCCCGTGGCGCGCTACGCCGATGTGGTGATCGCGACGGAGCTCCTGGAGGGGCATCGCGGCCTCGGCCTGCTGGCGCCCCAGGGCACGCTGGTCTGCGCCACCACCACGCGCATCGTCCCCGGGAGCGTGTTGCGTCGCGAAGAGGAGTACCCCGACGACCTGCCCGGCGCGGCCGCCGCCCGAGGCGCGAGGCTCATTGCTGTCGACGCCGAGGCGCTGGCCCGTGAGGCCGGCACCCTGCGCGCGGTCAACGTCGCGCTGCTCGGCGCAGCCAGCGTGGTACTGCCGTTCGCCGCCGCGTCGTGGCAGCGCGGCCTGGCGGCCGCCGTGCCGGCGAAGATCCTGGAAGTCAACGAGCGGGCCTTCGCCCTCGGGCGCGGCGCCGTCAGCAACGAGGAGGTCGGGCCGTGAAGGTCACGCAGCTCACCGTGTTTCTCGAGAATCGCAGCGGACGCCTTGCGGAGGTCGCCGACCTGCTCGGCTCCGCAGGCATCAACATCCGTGGCTTCTCCACCACAGAGGCCGCCGAGTATGGCATCGTCAGGCTCATCGTCACCGACCCTGACAGAGCGCGCACGCTGCTTCACGAAGCCGGCTTCACGACGCACTTCTCGCAGGTGATCTGCGTGAAGGTCCCCGATGAGCCCGGCGGCCTCGCCCGCGTGCTTGACGAGGTGGCCACCGCCGGAGCGTCCATCGACTACCTGTACAGCATCTCGTTCCAGAACATCTGCTTCGCGGTGCGCGACATCGATCGCGCCGTCGAACTGCTCGCGGGCAAGGTCACGCTGCTCAGCGACGAGGAGGTGCGAGCCCTGTGACCGCGTTGTCCTCAGATCACCTGGCAGCAGACAACGTCGGCGGCCTCCTCTGGGAGCCCGCCGCCGAGTCGCTGCCGACTGCCCAGCTCGGCGAGCTGCAGATCGAGCGCCTGCGGGCGATGCTTGAGAACGCCTATGCCAACGTACCCTTCTGCCGCAAGAGACTGGATGAAGCAGGGCTGAAGCCCGGCGACGTGGGCTGCCACGGCGACGTCGCCGGCCTGCCGTTCACCACCAAGATCGACCTCCGCGACCACTACCCGTTCGGGATGTTCGCGCGGCCCCGCGACCAGATCGTGCGCGTTCACGCCAGCTCGGGCACGACCGGCAACCCGACCACCGTCGGGTACACGCGCGCCGACCTCGACACCTGGGGCGATCTCATCGCGCGCACGCTGGCCGCCGGCGGCGTCAAGCCCGGCGACCTGCTGCAGAACGCCTACGGCTACGGGCTCTTTACCGGCGGGCTCGGCCTGCACTTCGGCGCCGAGCGCCTGGGGTGCACCGTCGTGCCCATCTCGGGCGGCAACACCGAGCGCCAGCTCAAGATCATGCGCGATTTCGGGGCGACCGCGCTCAGCTGCACGCCCTCGTACGCGATGTACCTCGGCGACGCCGCCCGCGATCGCGGGCTGCGCCCCGAAGATCTGCCCATCCGCGTCGGCTTTCACGGCGCCGAGCCCTGGACCAACGAGCTCCGCTTGCAGATCGAGGCAGGTCTCGGCATCGACGCTCTCGACATCTACGGGCTCTCCGAGATGGGCGGCCCCGGGGTCGCGTTCGAGTGTCTCTGCAAGAAGGGGATGCACATCAACGAAGACCACTACCTGGCCGAGATCATCGATCCGGAGACGCTGCGTCCGCTGCCCGAGGGAGAGATCGGAGAGCTGGTGTTCACGACGCTGTCGCGCGAGGCGCAGCCGCTGATCCGCTATCGGACGCGCGACCTCTGCAGCCTCACCTCCGAGCCGTGCGCCTGCGGCCGCACGTCCGCGCGCATGAGCAAGCCCATCGGGCGCAGCGACGACATGCTGATCATCCGCGGCGTCAATGTGTTCCCCAGCCAGATCGAAGAGGTGCTGATGAGCATCCCCGAGATCGAGCCGCACTATCAGATCGTCGTGGACCGCAAGGGCTATCTCGACGTCATCGAGGTATGGGTGGAGGTGGGCGAGGACATCTTCGCGGAGACCATGGGCGACCTGGAGCGTTTTCAGCGCAGGGTGCAGGCGCAGATCTACAACGTGCTCAACATTCAGGCCGCGGTGAAGCTCAAGGAGCCCAAGACGATCCAGCGCTCGGAAGGCAAGGCCGTGCGCGTCGTCGACCGGCGCACGGCGCTGTAGGGGAGAGCCCTGCGGCCCGGACGGGCGGCGCCAACGCCGCCCGTCCGGGCCGCAGCCCCTCTCTGGTCACGCCATGGGCCTCCCGCTCTCCACCGCGAGGCTCGCACTGCGGCCTTTCACCCCGGACGACGGCGCGGACCTGTACCCCATCCTCGTCTGCGGCTTCGACGACCTCCGCCTGGAGCGCATGGTCGCGGTCGCCGAGCCGCGGAACCGTGCCTGTCTGCGCGTTCTCGAGGAGCTCGGCATGACCCTCGTCGGCCCGCTCTTCTGCTACGGCGCAGACCTCATCGAGCACGCGCTGACCGCGGCCGCCCGCGGGAGCGGCAACCCCGGCGCGCGACTATAATCATTGCGTGACTGCCTCCGCTTCAGCCCTCCGTCCGCTGCGCGGCCTGCGCCTCGACCTGTGCGCCCGCAGCGCCCGCGACGAGCACCTTTCCGGTGAGGTCGCGCGCGCCTTTCTCGGCGGCCGCGGCTTGGGCGCGTATCTCGCGCTTCGCGAGCGGCTGTACGAAGTCGAGCCGCTCGCCGCCGAGAACCTGCTCATCTTCGCACCGGGCCCCCTCACGGGCACCGGCGCCCCGGCGAGCGGCCGCTACAGCGTCACCAGCCGCTCGCCGCTGACCGGCACCGTGTTCGACGGCAACTCCGGGGGCAACTGGGGCAACGCTTTTCGTCGCATCGGCTGGGACTATCTGGTCGTCTCCGGCGCCCTGCGCGATCCCGGCTACGTGTCTGTCGACGCCGACGGCGTGGAGTGGCATGATGCCGCCGGCGTGTGGGGCCTCGATGTGCCGGCTTCGCTGGCGCGGCTTCGCGAGCTGCATCCGCGCTGCGAGGCCGCCGTCATCGGCCCTGCCGGTGAGCGCGGCGTGCTCTTCGCGTCCATCGTGAACAACCGCGGGCGCTCCATCGGCCGCGGGGGCCTGGGCGCGGTGATGGGCGCCAAGAAGCTCAAGGCCGTCGTCGTCGCCGGGCACGGCGCCCGGCGCCCGGCCGTTGCCGACCCGCAGCGCCTGGAGTTCATCGTGTACGAGGCCGAGAAGCTCCTCAAAGCCAACCCCATCACCTCCCAGGCGCTGCCCGAGTTCGGCACGTCGGTGCTGGTCAACGTGCTCAATCAGGCCGGAGCCTTCCCCACGCGCAACTTTCGCGAGAGCCAGTTCGAGCAGGCCGGCCAGATCTCCGGCGAGATGCTCAAGCGCGACCACGTGCAGAAACGCGCCGCCTGCCGCGGGTGCGTCATCGGCTGCGCGCGACGCACCACGGCCGGCGGCCAGAGCGGCGAAGGCCCCGAGTACGAGAGCATCTGGGCACTCGGCGGTGACTGCGGCGTCGGCGACCTCACCGCCATCGTGCAGGCCAGCTACGCCTGCAATCGGGCCGGCATGGACACCATCACCATGGGCTCCACGATCGCCTGCGCGATGGAGCTCACGGAGGAGGGCTTGTTGCCCGGCGGCCCGCGCTTCGGGGATGCCGCGGCCGTCGTGGCCCTCGCGGAGGCAACGGCGGTCGGCGAGGGCCTCGGCGTCGAGCTCGGCCAGGGCTCCGCGCGCTTCGCGGCTGCGCACGGCCGCCCGGAGCTCTCGATGAGCGTGAAGCGCATGGAGATGCCCGCCTACGACCCGCGCGGCATGAAGGCCCAGGGCCTCGCCTTCGCCACGAGCAACCGCGGCGGCTGCCATCTGCGCGCCAACATGCTGAACCCCGAGATCCTCGGAGTGCCCAAGATGGTCGACCGTTTCGCGACCCTCGGCAAGTCGGGTCTGCTCATCAACATGCAGAACCTCAACGCCGTGCTCGACTCCCTGAGCGTGTGCAAGTTCACCTCGTTCGCCATGAAGGAGGACTACTACGCACGCCTTCTCAGCGCCGTGTGGGGCGAGACCATCGAGCCGCAGGAGCTGCTGCTGCTCGGCGAGCGTATCTGGAACGCCGAGCGGCTCTTCAACCTCGCCGCGGGGTTCACGCGCGCCGACGACACGCTGCCCGCCCGTCTGCTGCACGAGCCCGTGCCGTCCGGGCCGTCCGCCGGCCACGTTGTCGATCTGCCGCCGATGCTCGACGAGTACTACATCTCTCGCGGCTGGGACGGGGAGGGGCGGCCTTCGCCGGCCAAGGTCGAGCGGCTCGGTCTGGGCGAGCTGGCGGCAGAGATCGAAGCGGCCTCGTGAGCGACTCCGCCGTCCTCGAGCAGTTCCACAGCATCGGCCGCGACCTCTTCCTCGCAGGGGCCATCAGCTCGCACGGCGGCAATCTGAGCGTGCGCCAGGGCGACCGCATCCTCATCACGCGCCGCGGCTCCATGCTCGCGCGGCTCGAGGAGCGCGACATCATCGAGACGGGCCTCGAGGAGAACGACGCCAACGTGATGCTGGCCTCCACCGAGATCGGTGTGCACCGCGCCATCTAC
The DNA here is from genome assembly GCA_903862845.1 of uncultured Thermoleophilia bacterium. Taxonomy (GTDB): domain Bacteria; phylum Actinomycetota; class Thermoleophilia; order UBA2241; family UBA2241; genus CAIXSE01. The sequence goes on along the minus strand of CAIOZS010000059.1, from coordinate 21,409 downwards.
CTGGGCACGTCGGCGCAGGCCATCGTGCACGTGCATCCGCCGTATGCCATCGCGCGCTCGCTGGTCTGCGACGAGATCGTGCCCGTCGACAGCGAGGGTTCCTACCTGTTGCACAAGGTGCCCGTCGTGTCGGCCGAGCTCACGGCCGGGTCTGTCGAGGTGGCCGGGCTGCTTTCGACGTGGCTCAAGGAGTACGACCTCGTCATGCTGCGCGGCCACGGACCCTTTGCCATCGGCCACCTGCTGGAAGAGGCCTATCAGCTCACCAGCGTCTTTGAGATGACGTGCCGGATCCTGACCATCGCCGAAGGCATGGGGCAGGAGGTCAAGGAGTACCGCAAGGGCTCCGAGCGCTACGAGAGCTGGTGAGCGCGGGGCTTCTGCAGGCTGCTGGCTAGAAGCCGAAGAGACCGGCGAGCCAGCTGACGGCCTCGCCGGCCAGGCCCTGCGAGCCGTCGCCCGCGGCAGGCCGCGCAGCCGTCGCGACCGCCGTCATCTGGCCGATCCGCTGCGACGCCGTGGGCGTAGGCTGCGGCGCCGTGGGGGTCGGCTGCGGCGCCGTGGGCGTAGGCTGCGGCGCCGTCGGCGTGGGCTTCGGCGTCACCGTCGGCTTGATCGTCTGCGTCGGCCCCGGCGACGGAGACGCGCTGCCGGAAGCCGAGGGCGACGCCGACGGCGACATGCCTTGCATCTTGCCGTGCCACGCACTGAACGTCCAGGGGACGAACGTGAAGCCGGGATGCGGCTGGTCCTTGAGCGCAGCCGCGAAGAACTTGGCCCACATCGGCGCGCAGTACGTGCCGCCGTAGGCGCCGCTCATGGGCGAGTTCTTGACGGCGTCGCCCATCCACACGGAGGCCGCGAGCTGCGGGGTGTAGCCGACGTACCACACGTCCCAGCCGTTCTCGGTGGTGCCGGTCTTGCCGGCGCGGGTGTAGGGGAAATAGGAGCCGGACGGCGCCCCGGTGCCGCTCGTGGCCACACGCTCCAGACACTGCGTGACGACGCTGGCGACCCCGGCGGGGATGGCCCTGTGACCGCCGGTTTTGGGCTTCCAGTCGACGCGTCCGTTGGGCAGCTCGACCCTGACGATCGCCTGTGGTGGGTGATGGATGCCGCCGCTCGCCAGAGTGGCATAGCCGTCGGCCATCTCGAGCGGCGTCACGCCCGAGGTGCCCAAGGTGATGGAGGGCACCGCGTCGAGCGGGCTCGTGATGCCCATCTTGCGCGCCGTCGTCACGGTGTTCTCGGGGCCGACGTCCACGCTCAGCTGCGCGAAGACGACGTTGTCGGAGATGGTGGTGGCGGACGAGACGCTCTCGGGCCCACCGGGGCCGTCGCCGTTGACGACCCACGGCGGGGCGTAGGCCCCCATGGGGATCACGATGGGGCTCTGCGACGAATAGTAGGTGGTGTCGGGGTTCATGCCCTGCATCACCGCCGTGGTGAGCACGAAGGGCTTCATGGACGAGCCCGGCTGACGCCGGGCCTGCCAGGCCAAGTTGAACTTCTGCTTCTTGTAGTCCAGGCCGCCGACCATGGTGCGGATGTAGCCGTTGCGGGGATCGATGGCCACGAGGGCCGCTGAAGGCTTGAAGCCGAAGTTCAGCGGCCCCGTCGTGCTCTTGATCACGTCGATGGCCTCACGCTGCCACGTCATGTCGATGCTCGTGTACACCTTGAGGCCGCCCTCGAAGACCTGACGCGAGCCGTAGCGCTTGGTGAGCACCCGGGTGACGTAGTCGGTGAAGTAGTTGGCCATATCGTTGTTCATCGACGGCGGGTGCGGATAGACGCCGATCTTCTTCTTGCTCACGCTGACTGCACGTTGCTGCGTGATGTAGCCCTGATCGGCCATGACCTGGAGCACGAGGTTGCGACGCTCCTTGGCGAGCTTGGGGTCGGTGGTGGGCGAATACTCGGTGGGGAACTTGGGCAGGGCCGCGAGCAGTGCGGCTTGCTGGAGGTTCAGGTGGGAGGCGTGCTCGTGGAAATACGTGAGCGCCGCCGCCTCGACGCCGTAGGCGCCGGCGCCGTAGTAGATGGTGTTGAGGTAGGCCGTGAGGATCCTGTCCTTGGACCACTGGTCCTCGAGCTGCCAGGCGAGCACCGCTTCACGGATCTTGCGCGTGTAGGTGCGCTCGTTGCCGACGTACGCGTTCTTCACGTACTGCTCGGTGATGGTGGAGCCGCCCTGCACGACGCCGCCGGCACGGAAGTTCTCGACGACGGCGCGGAGCAGGCTGCGGAAGTCGATGCCGTGGTGCGAGTAGAAACGCTCGTCCTCCACGGCCACGGTGGCCTGCTTCATGACGTCGGGGATCTTGCTGCTCGGCACGAGCACGCGGTTCTCGGCGCCGTGGAGCTCGGCGATGAGCTGGCCGTGGCGATCGTAGATCGTGGTATTGACGGGGTTGGTCCGCTTCTCGAGCTCGGCCAGCGTGGGAAGGTTGCGCGAGAGCGCGAAGATGGCGCCGGCGGTCACGCCGAGCGCGACGATCATGAGCAGCAGCACGACGGTGCCCGTGATCTTCAGCCAGAGGAGCTTGCGCTTCTTGCCGGCGCCCGCAATCCGGCGTTGCCTGCGGCCACGCCGGGGCATGTCGTCGGGGGATGTGCGGTAGCGCGTGTAGTCAGCCATGGCTCACCATTGTACTCGAAGGGTGACGCACGAGCCGCCGGCCGCGTTCACGCAGGAGCGCGGCTCAGGTCGTCGGGGTCGTCGTCGTGGGCCGCTACGGGATCCGCAGTCGCCTGCGACTTGGGCTTCACCATGCGGGCCAGCGGTATCGAGACTTCGTACAGGGCGACGAGCGGGATGAACATCGCCAGCATCGAAAAAGCGTCCTGGCTGGGCGTGATCACCGCCGCCACGATGGCGCAGATGACGATGGCATAGCGCCTGTTCTTGCGCAAGAACTTGTCGTCGATGACCCCGACCTTGGCGAGCAAGACCAGGACCACCGGCATCTCGAAGACTGCACCGAAGGCGAGGATGAACAGCACGACAAATGTGAAGTAGTCGCTGGCCCGGTTCTGCACGTTGAAATTGCCGGACCCGAAGCTGAGAAGCCAACGCAAGCCTGCGGGCAGTACGATGAGATAGCTGAACGCCACGCCGAACAGGAACAAGAAGGTCGTGGAGATGACAACCGGGTAGAAGTAGCGTTTCTCGGTGCTCGTGAACGCTGGTCCGACGTAGGCCCAGAACTGCCAGATGAGGAACGGCGAGGCGAGCAGGATGCCGACGACGACCCAGACCTTGAGGCTCACCATAAACGGCTCCGCCGGACTGAACGTGGTGATCTGGTAGGAGTTGGCAGGCAGGTTGGGGACCTGCCTCAGCGGCCAGAGCAGCAACTTGAAGACGATGCTGTTGAACACCGCCGCTACGACCACGCCGATCGCGAGGGCGAGGCCCGCCCACATGAGCCGCCGGCGCAGCTCGTCGAGGTGCTCGAAGAGAGTGAGCCGCTCATCGACGTCGACGGGCATCGCGGCTCAGGCGTCGTCGCGACCGGCAGAGGCGCCGGTCGACGTGGCGGCTGCGGTGGCCGGCGTGGCGTCGGCGGCGCCGGCCGGCGCCGGCCCGTCGATCGCGGGTTCGGCGGCCGCTTCGGCCACAACCGCGTCCAGCGGCATGGTGTCGCTGCCCGCGGCCGCCACGGGCACAGGCTTGTCGGCCGGCGGCGCCAAGACGGCCGCCGCCGCCACGGCGTCGCTGCGCGGGGCGGGGGCGGCCGCGGAGTTGAGGTCGATGCTCAGGGATGACTTGAGGTCCTTGACGCCCTCGGCAACTTCGTCCAGGCCCAGGTCCGTGCGCGCCGCCTGGGTTGCCTTGCGAAACTCGCGCATCGCCTGGCCCAAGCTTCGGCCTGCCTGCGGCAGCCGTTTCGGTCCGAAGACCAGCAGCGCAAGGACGAGCACGATGACGATTTCCAGCGGGCCGACGCTCACGGGCGGAGTCCCTTGGGAAGGGGGGTATCTATCCCATTCATCTTAGGGTGGCCCGCCACGCTGGTCAATTCGCCTTGCGCGCGCCACCAGAATCGCCTCCGAGGGCTTGTGGAACCGCCGGCCGCCCAAAGGAAATACCTGCAATCATTCGACAAGCCGGGAATACCCCCGGAGGTTCCCCGACCAGTTGCGCAGCGCGCGCGGCGTTTGGTATATTCCGCCCCAACGACTCGCCCCGGTCCCGTGTGCCCGGCAGCGGGTCTCCGACTTTCGTATGACGAGCGAATACCTCACCAACTGGCTCTACGTGTGGTTCTTCATCGCCGCCGGCGGTGCGCTTGTCGTGCTCATCCTGCTCTTCTCCAAGCTCATCAATCCGAGCCACCTCACGGCGGAGAAACTGGCGCCCTACGAGTGCGGCATCCCTCCCGTGGGCAACCCGTGGGCGCCCTTCGCGGTGCGGTACTACGTGTTCGGGTTGCTGTTCCTGGTCTTCGACGTGGAGGCCGTGTTCCTGTTCCCCTGGACGCTCGTGTTCCGCACCTTGGGCACGGCCGGGTTTGTCGAGATGCTCCTCTTCATCGCCGTGCTGGGCTTCGGTCTTCTGTACGCCTGGCGCAAGGGGGCCCTCGAATGGGCCTGATGCGCTACCCCAAGCTGGAGCACTTCCAGGAGCCCAACGTCATCACCACGACCGCCGACTTCATCTTCAGCTGGGCGCGCTCGCACTCTGTCTTCCCGTTCACCTACGGGCTCGCCTGCTGCGCCATCGAGATGCTGAGCTCCGGTTTCGCGCGCTTCGATGTCGCGCGGTACGGCATGGAGGTCTTCCGGCCCACGCCGCGCCAGTGCGACCTCATGATCGTCGCCGGCACCGTCAACGAGAAGATGGCGCCTGTCCTCAAGCGTCTCTACGACCAGATGTCGGAGCCCAAGTGGGTCATCAGCATGGGCGCCTGCGCCACCAGCGGCGGGCCTTTCTATGACGGCTACAACGTGGTCAACGGGGTCGACAAGATCGTGCCCGTCGACGTCTACATCCCGGGCTGCCCGCCGCGCCCCGAGGCGCTGTTCCAGGGGCTGCTGGAGCTGCAGGTCAAGATCCAGCAGCACAAGTTCGTCGCCGAGACCCCAAGGCCGGCCGCCCTGACGCCGCCGCCGGCCGCCGCCGGGGAGGCCTGACCGTGGGCCTCGAGATCGGCACCAACCCCATGGACATGGACGCCATCGCCGCGCGCCTCGTCGCCGACTTCGCCGCCGCGCTCACGGACGTGCGCGTGCAGGAGCCCGATACGGTCGTGGCGCGCTGCGACCGCGCCGCCCTCAAGGACGTGGCCCGGCGCCTCAAAGCGCACCCCGAGATCGGCTACGAGACGCTCAATTTCGTCGCCGGCGTCGACAGGCTCAGGCACCTGGAGAGCGTGTACCACGTGTACTCCTGGAAGACCAACACGTACCTGGAGCTTCACGTCGAGGTGCCCAAGTCCAGGGCCGAGATCGACACCGTCTGCGACGTGTGGCCGGCCGCCGACTGGCACGAGCGTGAGTCGTGGGACATGGTCGGGATCAGGTATCTCGGGCATCCCGACCTGCGCCGCATTCTGCTCAAGGACGACTTCGTCGGGCATCCGCTGCGCAAAGACTACGTCGACCTCGTGGAAAACCACCCGCATGCTTGACCAGTTCGCCACGCCCGAACCCGACGAGGCCGTCAAGCTCGCGCTGCGCCGCATCGAGGAGTCGACGGCCCGCGGCGAGGGCTCCAACGTCGAGGGCCTCGCCTTCAACGAAGTGGTGGTCAACATGGGGCCGCAGCACCCCAGCACGCACGGCGTGCTGCGGCTCGTCGTCACGCTCGACGGCGAGCTCGTCAAAGACGTCATCCCCGTCATTGGCTACCTGCATCGCTGCAAAGAGAAGCTCGCCGAGAAGCGCACGTACTATCAGTACATCCCCATCGTCGACCGCACCGAGTACGTGGCCGGCATGAACTGCGAGTGGGGCTACGTGATGACCGTCGAGAAGCTCGCCGGGATCCGGCCGCCGCGGCGCGCGGAGGTCATCCGCGTCATCATGGCCGAGCTCAACCGGATCGCCAGCCACCAGGTCGCGGTCGGCACCTTCACCGCCGACCTGGCGCCGCTCGGCACCGCCATGGTCTTCTACATGTTCCGCGACCGCGAATACATCCTCGACCTCCTCGAGGAGGTCAGCGGCGCGCGCATGATGTTCAACTACTTCCGCTTCGGCGGGCTGCGCTACGACCTGCCCGACGGCTGGGTCGAGAAATGCCGCGACCTCATGAAGCGGCTGCCCAAGCTCATCGACGAGTACGAGTCGCTGGTGCAGGACAACGCCATCTTCCTGCAGCGCTGCGTCGGCAAGGGCGTCATCACCCAGCAGGACGTGATCGACTACGGCATCACCGGTCCGTGCGCGCGCGCCTCGGGCGTCGCTCACGACCTGCGGCGCACGCGCCCGTACTCCGTGTACCCCGAGCTCGACTTCAAGGTGTGCACCGAGAGCCACGGCGACGTCTTCGACCGCTATCAGGTGCGCATGGACGAGATGCGCGAGTCGGTCAAGATCGTCGAGCAGGCGCTCGACATGCTGCCCAAAGGCCCTGTGCAGCTCGGCTCTCTGCGCGCCCCCTACGTCATCACGCCGCCGCCGGGCGAGTGCTACACCGGCCAGGAGAACCCGCGCGGCGAGTACGGCACGTACATCGTCAGCGACGGGTCGCGGTACCCGTACCGGCTCAAGTTTCGCGACCCGTGCTTCTGCAACCTGCAGCTCTTCCCCAAGCTTCTACGCGGCAACAAGATCGCCGACGCGGTGGCCATCTCGGGCAGCATCGACCTGGTGCTCGGAGGTATCGACCGCTAGCGTGGACACCTTCCTCGCCATCCTCCGCGCCGTGGTCTTTGTCGTCATCGCCTATGCGGTGGTGTTCGTGGCGGCGCTTGTCAACATCGTCTTCGAGCGCCGCGTTCTGGCTTTCATGCAGGATCGGCACGGCCCCAACCGCACCGGGCCGCACGGCGTGCTGCAGAGCATCGCCGACGCCTTCAAGATGATGGGCAAGGAGGACTTTCGTCCGCTCCTTGCCGACCCCGTGCTGTTCACTCTGGCGCCGATCATGGTCATGATCGGCGCCGTCGCCGTGCAGCTCGTGATCCCGTACACCAGCGGCATGACGGCCACCGGCCTCGACGTCGGGCTCATCTTCATCGTCGCCATCACCGGCTTCACGACGATGGCCATCCTTCTCGGCGGCTGGTCGTCGCGCAACAAGTACTCGCTGGTCGGCGCGCTGCGCGCCGCCGCCCAGATGATCTCCTACGAGATCCCCATGATCCTCGGCTTGCTCATCGTCGCCATGATCGCGGGCTCGCTGCGCATCGGCGACGTCGTCGCCGCCCAGGCCGGCTACCAGTGGATCGCGTTCTACGCGCCCTTCACGTTCCTCATCTTCTACATCTCCTCCATCGCCGAGCTGAACCGCGGCCCGTTCGACCTGCCCGAGTCCGAGTCCGAGCTGGTCTCGGGCTACGGCACCGAGTACTCGGGGATGCGCTTCGGCATGTTCTTCCTCAACGAGTACGCCGGCCTCACCATCATGTCGATGATCGCCGTCACGCTGTTCTTCGGCGGCTGGCAGGGGCCGTTCGCCGGCGCCGTCGTCTTCTGGGGCGTGTCGTGGATCGGCATCATCTGGTTCCTGATCAAGGTCTACATCCTCGTCTTCGCGCTGGTCTGGATCCGCCTCTCGCTGCCGCGCCTCCAGGTCGACCAGCTCATGGCATTCGCCTGGAAGATCCTCATCCCGCTGGGCCTGCTCAACATCCTCGCCACGGCGGCCGTCATGCTGTGGATCCCGCACTGGAAGCTGGGCATGGCCGTATTCAGCTGGGTCGCTTTCTTCGCGTTCGTGGTCCTGCTCGACCCCATCCTCAAGTGGCGCCTGCGCCGGCAGCGTGACCGTCTTCCGGTGGTGAACGCCTGATGCTCGGCATGTTCAAGGCCATGCGCACCACCCTCAAGCATCTGCCGATGAGGAAGATCACCGTCCAGTACCCGGAGCAGCGCGAACGGCTGCCCGAGCGTAGCCGCGGCCTCTTTCGCGTGGTTGTCGACCCCGCCGGCGGCGAGCCGCGCTGCCGCTCCTGCACGCTCTGCGAGAGCAACTGCCCCGTGCAGGTCATCCGCGTCAACTACACGAGCAAGTATTTGCTGCCCGTGCCCAACGCGGCGCGCCTCGCCGAGGCGCGCCTCGCCGCGCAGCCCGGCGTCGACCTCAAGCCGCTGCAGCCGGTGCTCGACGACTACTACGAGCACGGCACCGGCCTCATCGCCATGCTGCAGAACGCGCAGGAGGCGTACGGGTATCTGCCGCGCCTCGCGATCCAGGAGATCTCGCTGCAGACCGGCGTATCGCTGTCGCAGATCTACGGCGTCTCCAGCTTCTACAACCAGTTCCGCCTCTCGCCGGTGGGCGAGCACATCATCGACGTATGCCACGGCACGGCCTGCCACGTGGCGGGAGCCGTGCAGATTACCGAAGCCCTGGAGGAAGAGCTCGGCGTCCCCGACGGCAAGACCACCAGCGACATGAAGTTCACGCTGTCCTCGGTGGCCTGCATGGGGGCGTGCTCTCAGGCTCCGGTGATGCGCATCGGCGCCATGACCTACGGCGGCCTCACCCCCGACAAGACGCGCAAGATCATCCGCGATCTCATGCATGAGATCGGCGCCGAGAAAGGGTGAGCGAGGACAGCATGACAGGCGACGTGACGACAAACGAGACCGACGCGCGCAACGTGCGCGTCGCCCGGCGGCCCGGCGGCGGCTACCGGGTCACCGTCTGCGCAGGCACCGCCTGCGTGTTTGCGGGCTCGCTGGCCGTCCACGACGCCTTTGTCGAGGAGGTCCAGACGGCCGGCCTCGGCGACCGCGTGGAAGTCTCGATCATCGGCTGCCACGGCCTGTGCTCCATGAGCCCGGTGGTCGTGCTCAGCGACGACACCCTCTACGGCCACCTGCGCCCCGACGACGTCGGCAGGGTCGTCGAGGAGCACCTCAAGGGCGGCGCGCCCGTCGAGAAGTTCCTCTACAGGGACGCCCAGACCGGCGTGCGCATCCGCGACTGGCACGAGATCGGCTTCTACAAGCAGCAGACGCGCATCGCCCTGCGTGACGTGGGCGTCATCGACCCCGAGAGCATCGAGGAGTATCTGGCGCGCGGCGGTTACGAGGCCGCGCGCATGGCCCTCACCGAGCAGACGCCCGAGTGGATCGTGGAACACGTCACCGACTCGGGCATCCGCGGCCGCGGCGGCGCCGGCTTTCCCACGGGCGTCAAGTGGAAGTTCGCGAGCCAGAGCCGCAGCGACGAGAAGTACATCATCTGCAACGCCGACGAGGGCGATCCCGGGGCGTTCATGGACTGCTCGATCCTCGAGGGCGACCCGCACGCCGTCATCGAAGGCATGATCATCGGCAGCTACGCGATCGGCGCGCACGAGGGCTACGTGTACGTGCGCGCCGAGTACCCGCTGGCCGTGAAGCGCCTCACCAAGGCCGTCGCCGACGCCGAAGCGCGCGGCTATCTCGGCAAGGACGCCTTCGGCAGCGGCTGGGAGCTCAACCTGCACCTCAAGCTTGGCGCCGGCGCCTTTGTCTGCGGCGAGGAGACCGCGCTCATCGCCAGCATCGAAGGCAAGCGCGGCATGCCGCGCACGCGCCCGCCGTTTCCCGCGGTGTCGGGACTGTGGGGCAAGCCCACCAACATCAACAACGTCGAAACCTTCGCCAACATCCCCTGGATCATCATGCACGGCGCCGACGCCTACGCGGCGCTGGGCGTCGAGCACTGCCGCGGCACGAAGGCCTTCAGCCTGGCCGGGAAGGTCGTGAACGGCGGGCTCGTCGAAGTGCCGATGGGCACGAGCCTGCGTCACCTGATCTTCGACGTCGGCGGCGGCATCAAGAACGGCCGGCAGTTCAAGGCCGTGCAGCTCGGCGGTCCGTCGGGGGGTTGTATCCCGGCGAGCCTTCTCGACACGCCGGTCGACTACGAGAGCCTCGCTGCGACCGGCGCCATCGTCGGTTCCGGCGGCATGGTCGTGGTCGACGACGAGACCTGCATGGTCGACCTGGCGCGCTTCTTCCTCGACTTCACGCAGAAGGAGTCTTGCGGCAAGTGCGTGCCCTGCCGCCTCGGCACCAAGCGCATGCTCGAGACGCTCGACCGCATCATCGCCGGCGACGGCCAGGCCGGCGACATCGAGCTCCTCGAAGAGCTCAGCCACTACATCATCGACGGTACGCTGTGCGCGCTCGGCGGCACCGCGCCCAACCCCGTGCTCACCACCCTCAAGTACTTCCGTGAGGAGTACGAGGCGCACGTCAGCGAGAAGCGCTGCCCCGCCGGCAGGTGCAAGGCGCTGATCACGTACTACATCGACGCTGAGGCCTGCACCGGCTGCCTGCTGTGCGCCAAGAAATGCCCCACCGACTGCATCAGCGGCGAGCGGAAGCAGCCCCACGTGATCGACGTGAGCGCGTGCATCAAGTGCGACACCTGCCGCCAGGTGTGCAAGTTCGACGCCGTCAAGGTGCGCTCGGGCATCGAGCAAGCCGTCGTGACCAGCGGTCAGAAAGCGTAAGGGGACGATGGCCACCACCGCCGACGACGTCACGCGCACGCAGGCGCGTCCAGACCAGGTGCTCCTGACCATCGATGGTCAGGAGGTCGCCGGCGAGCGCGGCGACACCATCCTCGAGGCGGCGCAGCGCGTGGGCATCCATATCCCGACGCTCTGCTACGAGCCGCGGCTGCCGGCCACCGCCGCTTGCCGCATGTGCATCGTCGAGGTGGAGGGCGCGCGCAAGATGCTGCCGAGCTGTTCGGCGGCCGTCTCCGACGGTATGGTCGTGCACACGAACACCGACAAGGTGCGCGCCATGCGTCACCTGTACCTCGAGCTGCTGCTCAGCGACCACAACTCCTTCTGCACGCCGCCCTGCCGCGACGCCTGCCCCACGCACATCAAGATCCCGCAGTTCCTCGACTACATCGCGCACAAGGACTACAAGAACGGCGTGCGCAAGCTGCGCGAGGATCTGCCTTTCCCGGCCGTGCTCGGACGCGTCTGCCCGCGGCCCTGCGAGGGTCCTTGCCGGCGGCAGCTCGTCGAGCACCCGATCACGATCTGCCAGCTTCACCGATTCATGGCAGATCAGACCATCGACGAGGAGCAGACCGGCGAGCTGCTGCTGCCGGTCGAGCCCAAGCCCGACTCCGGCAAGCGCATCGCGATCGTCGGCGGCGGCCCCGCCGGCCTCGCCGCCGCTTTCTACGCGCGGCTCGAGGGGCACGCGGTCAAGATTTTCGAGGCGCTGCCCAAGCCGGGCGGCATGCTGCGCTACGGCATCCCCAGCTACCGCCTGCCGCGCGACCTCCTCGACAAGGAGATCAACGTACTGTGGCGCATGGGCGTCGAGATCCAGGTCGGCAGTCGCCTCGGCGTCGACTACCAGCTCGAGGATCTGTTCGACGAGGGCTACGACACGGTGTTCCTGGCCCTGGGTGCCTTCAACTCCAACGACATGGGCATCCCCGGCGAAGACGCCGACGGCGTCGTCACCGCGGTCGACTTTCTCGGCGATCTCGAGCTGAACGGCGAGGTCCACGTCGGGAACAAGGTCACGGTCATCGGCGGCGGCTTCACCGCCATGGACGCCTGCCGCACCTCCGTGCGCAAGGGCGCCGAAGAGGTCACCTGTCTCTACCGGCGCTCGCGCAAGGAGATGCCCGCCCACCACAGCGAGGTGGACGAGGCCGAGGAAGAGGGCGTCAAGCTGGAGCTGTTGTGCGCGCCCGTCAAGGTCGTCACGAACGCGAGCAACAAGGTCACCGGCATCGAGATGTTGCGCATGGAGCTCGGCGAGCCGGACGCCTCCGGCCGTCGCCGCCCCGTACCCATCGAAGGCAGCGAGTTCATCGTCGAGTGCGACCAGATCATCGCGGCGATCGGCCAGTACCCCAAGCTCGACGGCACCAGCGAGGAGCAGGGCGTCAAGCGCACCAAGTGGCGCACCATCGCCGTCGACGACTGGACCTTCCAAACCGCCGACCCGCGGGTGTTCGCCGGCGGCGACGCGGTGCTCGGCGCGCAGACCGTGATTCAGGCGGTCGCCCAGGGCAAGAAGGCCGCCTGGAGCATGGACGCCTACCTGCGCGGCGCCGACATGGCCGCGCTCGGGCAGTCGCTCGCCGAGCTCAAGGCGCAGCCGTTCTTCAACGCGCTCACGTCCCGGACCGACCTCGATCCGCGCATTGCGCGCATGGCCGAGATCCCGCCGGTGTTCATCGACATGACCACCGACGTGACGCGGCCCAGCCCGCCCGCCGAGATGCCCAAGCGCGCGCCCGAGGACCGGCGCACCAACTTCAAGCAGATCGAGCTGGGCTTCAGCGAAGAAGAGGCTGTGCGCGGCGCCGAGCTGTGCCTCGACTGCTACTGCCCGGCGAACGGCAAGTGCGACCTGCAGCGCTACGGCATCGAGTACGAGGTCTTCAAGAACCGTTTTCACGGCGGCGAGGCCCACGACTACCCCGCCGATTTCCGCCACGATTTCATCATGCGCGAGCCCAACCGCTGCATCAACTGCGGCCGCTGCGTGCGCGTCTGCCGCATGGAAGTGGGCGCGAGCTGCTACGACAACATGGGCCGCGGCTACGACACCATCGTCTCCACGGCCGACAACCTGCCGCTGCAGCTCGTCGGCTGCGTCTCGTGCGGCAAGTGCGCCGAAACCTGCCCCACCGGCTCCATCGAGACCAACCCGCGCCTCTTGGGGAGCTACGACCTCGACGAGAGTCGCTGCATCTTCTGCGGCGAGTGCGTGGAGGTATGCCCCTACGACGCCCTCGAGCAGAGCGACTTCTTCGAGCTCGCCGGCTACAATCGCACGACCATGGCGCGCGAGTCGCTCTACGTACGCGAGCCGCGCCGCGTCGACCCGCTGCGCGAGACCGTGACCGACCTCGTGCCGCACGTCCGCGACGCCGTGCTCGGCCAAGGCTGGACGTGGGCGCCCATCAAGGACGATCCCATCGCGCTCGACGAACCGGATGACGGCGCCTGATGCCGGGCGGCGACTTCCATCCCTGGCTGTTCTTCATCCTCGCCGCCTGGATCCTCATCTGCGGCCTCGGCGTCGTGGCCTTCAAGAAGGTCATGTACTCCGCCGCCTCCATGGTCGCCTGCTTCCTCGGCGTGGCCTTCGCCTACGCGCTGCTCAACGCGCCCCTGGTGGCCGTCGTGCAGATCCTCGTGTACGTGGGCGCCATCTCGATCGTCATCATCTTCGCGATCATGCTCACCGAGGTGCAGGACGGCGGCTACGATCTGTTCTTCAACCGGCAGGCCGTGCTTGCGGCGCCCCTGGCGGTGGCCGCCGCCGCCGTCCTCACGGTTGTTGTGGTCACCGCCGACGTCGGCCAGATCGGCGACAAAGCGCTCAACCCCAGCGTCAAGGGCATCTCGCTGCTTCTCTTCAAAGGCTACGTCTTCCCGTTCGAGCTGGTCTCGCTGGTGCTCGTGGCCGCGATGATCGGCGCCCTCGTGCTGGCGCGCAAGGAAGAGGAGAAGTCGTGAACGCCCTTTACTGGTGGCTCACGTTGGCCGTCCTGCTGTTCTGCATCGGCGCTTTCGGGGTGCTCGTGCGCCGCAACGTCATCGTCGTCGTGATGTGCCTCGAGCTCATGCTGAACGCCGTCAACATCGCGCTCGTGGCAATCTCCAACTTCCGCGCCGGGGCGCTCGGCGCCGGCACGTTGTTCTCGCTGTTCATTATCACGCTGGCCGCCGCTGAGGTCACCGTGGGGCTCGCCATCGTGATCGCCAACTACCGCAATCGCCGCACCGTGCAGACCGACCAGTACGACGAGCTCAAGGGCTAGGAGCGCGCGTGGAGGGGACCCAGTACATGAAGATCGCCGTGGCACTCATCGTGCTGCTGCCGCTGGCCGGCTTCATCATCACGCTGCTGCTCGGTAAGCGTCTCTTCCGCGCCAGGTCGCACATCCTTCCGGTGGCGCTTGTCACGGTTACGGCCGTGCTCTCGGTCTACGCCTTCGAGTGGGTCGTTCGGCATCCGGACACGGCCTTTGTGTGGAACGCCTTCTCCTGGGTGGCCGCGGGCCGCTTCACCGTCGAGTGGGGCTTCCTCGTCGACCCGCTCACCGGCATCATGCTTCTGGTCGTCGGCATCATCGGCATGCTCGTCCACTACTACTCCATCGGCTACATGAAGGACGACCCGGGCTACTACCGGTTCTTCGCCTATCTCAACCTCTTCATGTTCGCGATGTTCGTGCTCATCCTCGCGAACAACTACCTGCTCCTCTTCCTCGGCTGGGAGGGCGTGGGCCTCTGCTCGTACTTGCTCATCTCCTTCTGGTTCCGCAAGAAGAGTGCCAGCCAGGCGGGCAAGAAAGCGTTCCTCGTCAACCGCGTCGGCGACTTCGGTTTCACGCTCGGCATGTTCCTGATCTTCGTCACCACCGGCACGCTGCAGTTCACCGGCGTCTTCGACAAGGCCGAGATGATCGGCTCGGGCACGCTGCTCTGGATCTGCCTGCTGCTGTTCACCGGCGCCGTCGGCAAGAGCGCCCAGTTCCCGCTGCACGTGTGGCTGCCGGACGCCATGGAAGGCCCCACGCCGGTCAGCGCGCTCATCCACGCCGCGACCATGGTCAACGCCGGCGTGTACATGGTCGCGCGCTCCTACCCGCTGTTCGTCCAGGCGCACACGGCGATGCTCATCGTGATGATCATCGGCACGTTCACGGCCATCTACTCGGCGTACATCGCGATCACCCAGAACGACATCAAGAAGGTGATCGCGTACTCCACCATCTCGTCGCTGGGCTTCATGTTCATGGCGCTCGGCGCCGGGGCGTGGGCGGCCGGCATCTTCTACCTCTTCGCGCACGGCTTCTTCAAGGGCCTCCTCTTCCTGTGCTCGGGCTCGGTGATCCACGCCATGGGCGGCGAGCAGGACATGCGCAACATGGGCGGGCTGCGCAAGAAGATCCCCATCACGTTCTGGACGATGCTCATCGGGGCGATCGCCCTCATCGGCGTCTTCCCGTTCGCCGGCTTCTGGGCCAAGGACGAGATCCTCGGCAGCGACTTCAGCGGCGGGTACTACGTGGTCTGGGCGGTCGGCATCGTCACGGCCTTCCTCACGGCCGTGTTCGCCTTCCGCCTCATCTTCATGACCTTCTTCGGCAAGTCTCGCGCCTCCGAGGAGGTGCAGCGCCACATCCACGAGTCTGCCAAGGTCATGACCATCCCGCTGGTGCTCCTCGCCATCCCGGCGGCGCTGCTCGGCATCCTCGTAGGCTGGCCGCCGGACACCGGCTGGATCCACACGTTCCTCCAGCCGGTCTTCTTCGATGTCGAGCGCGAGAAATTCGTGTGGGTCGGCGTGGGCGGCGGCCTCATGGTGTTCTCGGTCGCCGTCGCCTTGCTGGGCGTGTACGTGGCCTACGTGATGTACATCCGCCGCACCGAGCTGCCGGGCCGCCTGGCGGCGCGCCTGCCGGTCGCCTACGAGGCGTCGTTCAACAAGATGTACATGGACCAAGTCTACGAGGTCGTGCCCATCCGCAGCACCATCGCCTTCGCCGGCTGGCTGTGGACCTTCTTCGACGTCAAGGTCATCGACGGCGCCGTCAACGGGCTCGCGCGCCTCTGGGAGCTTCTCGGCGAGCGTCTGCGGCCCCTGCAGACCGGGCGCGTCCAGAACTACGCCTTCTCCATCTTCGCGGGCATGCTGGTGCTGGTCGTCGTCCTTGCCTGGGTCTGGGGGTCGTGACGTGACCTGGAGCGCCCAGATCGGCTTCCCCATCCTCAGCGTCATCACCTTCCTGCCCCTGGCCGGCGTGCTGCTGATGCTTCTGTTCGGCCGCGGCCGGCCCGCCGTCTACAAGGTCATTTCGCTGGTCGTCACGCTGGCCGCGTTCGTTCTGTCTATCGTCATGCTGGTCGCCCTCGACACCAAGGCGCCCGGCATGCAGTTCGTCGAGAACTTCACCTGGATCAAAGCGCTCAACATCCACTACGGCATGGGCGTCGACGGCATCGCCGCCCTTCTGCTGTTCCTCACGACGCTGCTCGGCGTCATCGTGATCCTCGGTAGCTGGAACTACGTCAAGGATCGCGAGATGGGCTTCTTCATCTCGCTCCTGCTGCTACAGGTCGGCATGGCCGGCGTGTTCTGCGCCACCGACCTCTTCCTCTTCTACGTGTTCTGGGAGGCCATGCTGGTGCCGATGTACTTCATCATCGGCATCTGGGGTGGCCCGCGGCGCATCTATGCGGCCATCAAGTTCTTCCTCTTCACGCTGGTCGGCAGCCTGCTCATGCTCGTCGCCATCATCGTGGTCGTGTACTACGTCAAGGACAACACGGCGGGCGGGCTGACGTTCAACATCCAGGAGCTCAGCCGGCAGGTCTACACGTACCACCTGCAGTTCTGGGCCTTCCTCGCCTTCTTCCTGGCCTTCGCCATCAAGGTGCCGATGTTCCCGCTGCACACCTGGCTCCCCGACGCGCACGTCGAGGCTCCCACGGCGGGCTCCGTGATCCTCGCCGGCGTGCTCCTCAAGATGGGTGGGTACGGCATGCTGCGTTTCTGCCTGCCCTTCTTCCCGGACGCCGCCGTGACGTTCATCCCCTACATCGTGGTGCTTTCGGTGATCGCCATCGTCTACGGCGCGCTTGTCTCGCTGGTCCAGAAGGATCTCAAGAAGCTCGTTGCCTATTCGAGCGTGAGCCACATGGGCTTCGTCACGGTCGGCATCTTCGCGGCCATCGCCGTAGCCAACAACGCCGCAGGCATGGAGGGCGCCATCCTCGTGATGTTCAGCCACGGCCTGCTCACCGGCGCCCTGTTCCTCATGGTCGGGTACATGTACGAGCGCACGCACACGCGCCAGATCGCCGACATGGCGCTGCTGGCCCGGCCCATGCCGATCATGGCCGGGTTCTTCCTCTTCTTCGTCTTCGGTTCGGCCGGGCTGCCCGGGCTGAGCGGCTTCGTCGGCGAGTTCCTCAGCCTCCTCGGCCTCTTCGTCTACTCGCACTGGCTGGCGGCGATTGCCGCTACGGGCGTCATTCTCGCCGCCGCCTATCTGCTGTGGATGTTCCAGCGCACCATGTTCAACGACCGCGGCGACGAAGACGTGAGGCCCGCCGCCGAGGGCCTGCGCGACCTGGGCGTTCGCGAGATCCTCACCCTGGTGCCCCTGGTCGTCCTCGTGATCTGGGTGGGCGTGTACCCCAACACGCTCCTCGACTTCCTCCACCTGCCGGTACAGGAGATCCTCCACAGGGTCACGCCGTCGCTGCAGAGCGCCCAGGCGCACGGGGTGGCGCAGCTGGTCGATGCGGCGAAGGGGTTGTTCTAGATGAACGCCGGCAACGCCGTCGTCGTGATCCTGCCCGGCGTGGTCGTGGCCGTAGGCGCGTTCGTCGTCTTCCTCGTCGACCTGTTCGTGGCGCGCAAGGCCGTGCTCGCCTGGATCGCGGCCGCCGGGCTCATCACCGGCGCGGCCGTGGCCGTCGGCCAATGGAT
The DNA here is from genome assembly GCA_903862845.1 of uncultured Thermoleophilia bacterium. Classification (GTDB taxonomy): domain Bacteria; phylum Actinomycetota; class Thermoleophilia; order UBA2241; family UBA2241; genus CAIXSE01. The sequence goes on along the minus strand of CAIOZS010000059.1, from coordinate 3,799 downwards.
CAGCGTGTCGAACGGCCTGCACTTCAACGCCCGGAAGCCGCAGACCGGCTTTGCCGGCATGGTCTCGCTCGACAAGTATGCTCTGTTCTGCGTCGTGCTGTTCGCCGGCATCGGCGTCGCGACGATCATGCTCTCCGACGCCTACCTGGCCCGGCGCAAGGCGGCTCGTGGTGAGTTCTACGGCCTGCTGCTGCTCGTCATCACCGGCATGATTGGCATGGTCGTGAGCACGGACGTCGTGGCCTTCTTCGTCTCGTTCGAGCTCATGTCGCTGCCCACCTATGTGCTCGCCGGCTACCTGTGGCGCGACGAGCGCTCCGGCGAGGCGTCGATCAAGTACTTTGTGACCGGCGCCTTCTCGTCGGCCATCCTCGCCTTCGGCCTGGCGCTGGTCTACGGCGCCTCGGGGCAGACCACCTACTCCGGCATCGCCGCCGGGCTCGCCAAGCTCTCGGGTCTCGACGCGCGCGGCTTCCTCGTCGTGGCCTTCGTGCTGGTCGTCACCGGCTTCGGCTTCAAGATCTCGGCGGTGCCCTTCCACAACTGGGCGCCGGACGTCTACGAGGGCGCTCCCACGCCCGTTACCGCCTTCATGGCGACGGGCGTCAAGGCGGCCGCCTTCGCGGGCTTCGCGCGGCTGTTCGTGGCCGCCGCCGGTCTGCAGTGGCAGACGTGGGCACACACGATGACGATCCTCGCCGTGCTCACGATGGTCGTCGGGAACGTGCTGGCGCTGCCGCAGCGCAACCTCAAGCGCATGCTCGCCTACTCGAGCATCGCCCACGCCGGGTATCTCACGCTCGGCCTCATCGCCGCCGGCACGTCGGGCAAGCCTCTGGGCATCGCCGCCATTCTGTTCTACCTGTTCGCCTACGCGCTGATGAACCTCGGGGCTTTCGGCGTGCTCATCTGGATCCGCAACCGCCGCAAGTTCGCGTATACCCTCGGCGAGATCGGCGGGCTCGCTCGCACGATGCCTTGGGCGGCGATCCTCATGGCCGTGTTCATGGTGTCGCTCACCGGCATCCCGCCGACGATAGGCTTCTGGGGCAAGTTCTACCTGTTCACCGCGGTCGTGCAGGCAAATCTCACGTGGCTGGCTATCGTGGCCGTCATCATGAGCTCGGTGTCCGCCTACTACTATCTGCGCGTCGTCTGGTACATGTACTTCCGCGAGGCGCCGCAGGGCGCCGAGATGGAGGCCGAGCCCAAGTCGTCGCAGCTCGGCGTCACGGTGGCCGTGAGCCTCGCCGCAGCGGGCGTGCTCGTGGTCGGCCTGTTCCCCGAGCCGCTGCTCAAGGCTGCCGAAGGGGCTGTGAGGCTGATCTTCGGCGGCTGACCGGCCAGTCAGCCTGCGAGTAGCCCGGCCGGCAGGGTCCGGAACGACCATGCAGGGCGGCGCGGGTCAACTGCCAAGCGCCGCAACCCACTCGTTCGCTCAGGGCCCACCGGAGTCAACTCGCGATCCCGGAACGTCTACCGCAACCAGTTGCTCCGTCTCCCTCGGCGGCTGGGCGTCGACTGCCGGCCGGCACGTGGGCCGATCAGACTCCGCGCACCCCATGCGCTACTTGCCGGCGACCGCGAGGAGCGCCTCCCCTGCGCGCTGAGCCAGAGTAGCACCTCACGGATACGACAAGGTGGACGTAGGGGGAGCACTTGCTACCCTGGCACCTGCCGCGCGTCGCGACATGCCGGTATACTCAGTAGTCCGGGCGAGCGGCCCGGTGGGTGGGGAGCAGAGCGATCGAGACAGGGGTGGCGCGCTTGAATATCCTTTTCATCGGTGACGTGTTCGGCCAACCGGGCCGGGAAGCGCTGCTGCGCTGGTTGCCCGGCTTCCGCGACGAGCGCGCCGTCGACTTTGTGATTGCGAACGGCGAGAACGCCGCCAACGGCGCCGGCATCACCTCCAAGATCGCCCTCAAGCTGCTCGGCGCCGGGGTGGACGTGATCACCACCGGCAACCACGTCTGGCGCCAGAAAGAGGTCTACGGCTTCCTCATGACCGACGAACGCATCGTGCGGCCGGCCAACTACCCCGCGGGCTCTCCCGGCCGCGGGGTCACCGTGCGGCCGGCGGCGAACGGCGACGAGGTCGCGGTGATCAACCTGGCCGGCGAGCTCTTCATGAACACCGGCATGTCACCGTTTCGCATCGTCGACCGCCTCGTGGACGAGGCCGAGGCGCTGGCCGATGCGATCGTCGTCGACCTGCACGCCGAGGCGACCAGCGAGAAGGTCGCCATGGGGCACTACCTGGACGGCCGCGTGACGGCCGTGCTCGGCACGCACACGCATGTGCAGACCTCCGATGCGCGCGTGCTGCCGGGAGGAACGGCCTACATGACCGACGTCGGCATGACCGGTCCGCTCGAGTCGGTGATCGGGGTGCGCACCGACATCATCGTGCGGCGCTTTCTCACGGAGCTGCCGGCGCAGTTCGAGGTCGCGGGCGGAGCCGTGCGGCTCAACGCGGTGTTCATCACCGCCGAAGGCGGCCGGGCGACCGCGATCGAGGCCCTTGAAGTCATTGTCTAGGACCGCGCGCCCACGCCGAGGGTGTTTCAATGCGCAGGTGATGCGGGTAGTAGTTCCGCTGCTAGTAGGGGATGTGCCGCGTTTCACACAGGGGTGGTGTTCTTCTTGGCGAGGCTGCAAGTAGACGAACGACCTCTCATGTTGCCGGCAACTGTTGCCGATACTGGTGACATGGGCAACGGGACGCTGCAACATGGCTCGACGTACTACACCGAGCCGGCTACGCGCGCCGATATCGCGGGCCACGTGAAGACGAGACGGCCGACCAAGCTGCGCGTGGCGGCGACGCTGACCGCCGACGCGCTCGCGCTCGTCGCCGCCTCTCTGCTCGCCGTCTGGATCGCCGGGTCGTTCGACAACGTGCCGATCGTCAGCCGTCTTGCCGCTCCCTTCGAGCTCGATCCGCGCGGCGGGACCTTGACCTTCCTCCTTCTCACGCCGTTCTGGCTCGCGGTCCTGTGGGCCTTCGGCCTGTACCGCGAGCCCGGGCGCAGCATCGGCGGCGCCAGTATGTCCGAGACACCGCACGGACTCACGGCGCTCACCGCGGCCAGCTGGCTGATGATGATCGCCATGGTCTTGGTGGAAGGACCCCGGGCTCCGATCGCGACACTCATCGCCTTCTGGATGCTGGCCATCATACTGGTGCCGGCGGCGCGCTGGCTGGGCAAGGTTTCCGTGTGGGCGCGGCCGTCGTTCCAGGAGCGCGTGCTCATCATCGGCGCCGGCGAGGTCGGCCACACCCTGGCCAATAAGATCAGCAAGCACCCCGAGCTCCGCATCAAGCTGGTGGGCTACCTTGACGACGGAGAGCCGCGGCGCAACGGCAACGGCGGCCCCCATCTCCCCGTGATCGGCGTCTTCGACGACCTCGATCGCATCGTCGCCGAGCAGCAGGTGGACCGCGTGATCGTCGCCTTCTCGCAGGCGCGCCACGACGACTTCCTGCGGGTGGTGCGCGCCTGCGCCGACTCGGGCGTCAAGGTCAACATCGTGCCGCGCCTCTTCGAGGTGGTCAGCTCGCGGGCGCTCGTCGATGACGTCGAGGGTATCCCGCTGCTCGACGTCGGTCACATCGAGCTGAGCCGCGCCAGCATGGCCGTCAAGCGCGTCTTCGACCTGGTCGTCGGCGGCCTGATCTTCCTGCTCGTGGCGCCGCTGCTCGCCATTGTCGCGTTGGCCATCAAGCTCGACTCGCGCGGCCCCGTGTTCTACCGTCAGGAGCGCATGGGGCGCGGCGGCAAGCCGTTCTTCATCT
>CAIOZS010000058.1 GCA_903862845.1 uncultured Thermoleophilia bacterium | reverse complement strand
GGCGGCCCGAGTCACTGCCCCGGCTGTATGACTGGCGGCTGCCACCCGCTGCCGCCTAGAATCCCGTCGATCTTGTTCGGCTCTGGCGCGAACAGCCGCCATGTCACCTCAAACCCCTGCCCGCTCGGCGTGGGAAGCCAGTTGCCGGCCTGCACCGCGTTCGTGGGCTCGGTGGACCTCAGGTAGAAGTCGATCGAGCCGTCGGAGTTGCGCGCGAGCTGCGACGAGTTGGTGAACGCGTAGCGGTTGAGCGGATTGGAGACCAGCGCCCCGTGCAGGTCGTACACGGTGAGTGACCAGCCCTCGCTTGTGGGGGGAGGGTCCTGCATGTGAAGCACGTACGACGTCGAACCCGACAGCGCCTTCTTGTCGTGATCGCTCCAGCTCATGGCGTAGATCGCCTGATGCGGGACGAAGGCGCCCAGCCCGATCTGCGAGACGACCGCGCGCAGCGTGTAGTCGGTGCCGTACTGGCCGAAGCCACCCAGCAGATAGCCGTTGTTCTTGGCGAACCCCTCGGCGAACAGCTTCTGCGTGTCCTTCTCGATCTGCGCCGGACCAGCAGCCACAGCGTCCGCGAGCCCCTTGAGGGTGTCGCTGCTCAGCTTCGAGTCCTTCGACGGGGTCGTGCCCGGCCCGATCCCCACTTCGGCCAGCTTGCGTAGCTCTGCATCATCGCGAGCCGGCGGGGGGAAGGCGGCGAGCTGCTGTCCGAGCGCGTCGAAGAACTGAACACCCGTGGGCATCTGATACTCGGTGACCGAGGTCTCCGGTTGAGAGGGAGCGGGCGGCGCGTAGTTCGTGCCGTACTTGCTCAGGGGCGTCAACGTGTAGCCGTCCTGAATCTTGTTGACGTTGGCGACGTCGTCCGGCCCCTTGAGCTCCGTGGACCCGATGATCCAGATGCGCGAGTAGTCGACGTCGAGTCGCTGCGTCCCCGCAGGTATCTTCACCTCGTGCTGACCGGGACCGGCGATCACGTAGTCGCCGGGCTTCGTGGTGCCGGCGGAGCCCAGGTTCTTGACGTTCGCGGTGTAGGGATCGATCAGGGCCAGTACGAAGTAGTGGCCGGTAACCTCGGGAACGTGCAGCACCTGCGGCTCGTCCCGAAGGTCGAGCCACGCGATCGACGAGAGACTCGTCGATCCCGGCGCCACGACCGCCTTGCTCCCCGCGTTGTTCGCGGCCCTCACATTGTTGAACTGGTTGACCGGCCCGTACGCCCCGTTCGAAACGTTCACGCTCGTCATCGTCTGGTAGGTGGCGTTGGTGACCATCAGCGGAAGACCGTAGGTGTAGGCGTCCAATCCGAGGCGGTAGCCCTTCTGGTAGTCGGCGGACTGCTGATTAGGTCCGCTCGCACCGCATGCGGCGAGCACGACCGTCAGCACGACCGCAGCAACCAGCAGCACACCCCGATAGGCACGAATACTCGAGCTCATGTCGGCTCCTCTCTCGCCTGCTTGCCCACCTGCTTGCCCGCGCTGCGCCTCCCTGAGCTCCGCCCAACGTGCCAGGCATCAGCTGAGAGCGCAGCGAGTCAGGTTGATCCCTCATGACCATCCCCTTCGCTCAGGCGCGCGCGGCCGCGGCGCTCCCGGGCGGCTGCGGCGCGGGGTAGTACGAAAAGGGAAGACAAGGATTCCTTGACTGTCCGGTCGCCAGCGGCCGTTCGCAGGCTCGGTTGCCGGGGG
>CAIOZS010000057.1 GCA_903862845.1 uncultured Thermoleophilia bacterium | reverse complement strand
TGGCCGCGCCGGCGTCCCACAGGCGCTCGCCCTCAGGCTCGGGAAACTCGACGGGCGCCGCCGGAAGAAGCTTCCCGGTGGCGCCGCCGATCAGTTGTTCTCGCAGCTCGCGGCCGCTCTTGGGGGCGAACAGCACGGCGACCGCCGCCCCGATAGAGAGCCCGAGCAGGATCTTCATGAGCCGCTTCATCGCTGCCTCCTTGACCGGTGCCCAGCGTCTCGCCAGCCACACGGGCGCGCGGAGCCGGCAGTGTGTACTTCGGAAGAATTGAGCTTGGACTTTACCAGTGTACAGCCCTGCAAACGGTCTGGTGCAATCCCAGCCCGCATTCAGGGGTCACGCCAGCCGCTGGACCGTGACGCAGTCGTCCTCCCCGACGCTCACCAGGACCACCCATTTGACGCCGTAGCGCTCGGTCACCGCGGCCGACGTCTCGCCGAGCGCCGCGCTCACGTCCTTCCCGAGAAAGGCCATGAGGGGCATCATCGGCCGGTGCTCGATCTGCACGCGCACACCCTCCTCGGACTGTTTGATGAGGATAGGCTCCGAGCTCAGCTTGCGGAGCTGCTCCATGCTGGCCGGCGTCAGGTCGATGACGCCGCGGGCGCCCGAGACGATGCGCGACGACTCGTCGAGATCCTCTTTGACGTGCCGCGCGTACCACCACACCACGGCCAAGGCGATGAGCGCCACGACAAGAAAAGCCAGAACGACGATGTAGGCCTTACCCATCCGTCTTCACCTGGTCCACCTGGTCCGCCTCCCCGGCCGCGGCCCGCCGCTTGTCTTCTTCGAGGCGGGCCGCCATCTCGCGCTCCACCCCGCGTATCGGCACGTAGTAGCGGCGGCCTGAGAGCTTCTCGGGCAGATACTGTTGCTCGACCCAGCCGCCGTAGCCGTGAGGATACTGGTAGCCGACGCCGTGGCCGAGCTTCTTCGCCCCCCGGTAGCTCGCGTCACGCAGATGCGGCGGCGGCGGCTGGTTGCCCTCGCGCTTCACGTCGTCGAGCGCCGCGTCCACGGCCTTGTACGCGGCGTTGCTCTTGGGCGCGAGGGCGAGGTACGTCGCCGCCTGGCTAAGGTTGATACGGCACTCGGGCAAGCCCACAAACTCGACCGCGCGCGAGGCGGCGATCGCCACCTGCAGCGCCTGCGGGTCGGCGTTGCCTACATCTTCGCTGGAGAACACGATCATGCGACGCGCGATGAACTTGGGGTCCTCGCCGCCGGCCAGCATCGAGGCCATGTAGTAGACGGCCGCGTCCGGGTCGCTGCCGCGCATGGACTTGATGAACGCCGAGATGGTGTCGTAGTGCGAGTCCTCGCGGTCGTACGACACGGGGCTCTTCTGGGCGGCGTCGCGGAGATCGTCCACCGAGAGGGTGACGGGCGGGGTGCCGGCGCCGGATCCGCGGGCCGCGGGCCGGGCAGCCGCAGGCCGGGCGCCCGCGGCGCGCGACCGCCACGCCGCCTCAAGAGCGTTGAGCGCCACGCGCGCGTCGCCGCGCGAGATCTCGGCGAGAAACGGCAAGCCGCCGTCGGCGAGCGTCACGCCCTTGTCGCCCAGGCCGCGCTCCGCGTCGCCCAGCGCGGCCGTCACGACCTGCTCTACGAGCTGCGGCGGCAGCGGCTCGAAGCGGTAAAGCTGGCAGCGCGAGATCAGCGCCGAGTTGACCTCGAAGTAGGGGTTCTCGGTGGTCGCGCCGATGAGCGTCACAACGGCGTCTTCGATGGCCGGCAGCAGGGCATCCTGCTGGGCTTTGTTGAAGCGGTGGATCTCGTCGATGAACAGGATGGTGTGCGCCGCGCTGAGGGCGCGCGCTTCGCGCGCGCCCTGGATCGCGGCGCGCACGTCCGCCGTACCCGAGTTGACCGCCGAGAGCTGCACCAGCCGGGCACCGGTCTCGGTGGCGATGAGCCGCGCCAGGGTGGTCTTGCCGCAGCCCGGCGGCCCGAAGAAGATCATGCTGAACAGCTCGCCGCCCTCGATGGCGGCGCGCAGCACCGTGCCGGGGCCGACGATGTGCTCCTGGCCGACGAACTCCGTGAGGCCGCGCGGCCGCATGCGCGCCGCCAGCGGCGCCGCGGCCGCGGCCTGCTCGTCGCTCATCGAGAAGAGGTCCACCACCGGAGTATATCTCCGTGCCCCGCGCGAGCCTCGGCCCGCCACTCCCGCGCGCCTTTCTGCTACTATCGAAAACCATGCGGAAGGTGCTCGTCCTCAACACCACCTATGAGCCGCTCAACGTGTGCAGCGCGCGGCGTGCCTTGGTGCTGCTGTTCAAGGGCAAGGCCGAGGTGCTCGAGCAGTCCGGCGCCGCCTTTCGCAGCGCGCGCGCCACCTACGAGCTGCCCCACGTCATCCGCCTGCAGAGCTACGTGCACGTGCCGCGCCGCGCTGCCGCCGCGCGGGTCTCGCGGCGCGCCGTCTTCGCCCGCGACAGGCACCGCTGCCAGTACTGCGGCAGCGAGCGCCATCTCACCGTCGACCACGTGGTGCCACGCTGCAAGGGCGGCCCGGACACCTGGGACAACCTCGTCACCTCGTGCGCCCCGTGCAACCGCAAGAAGGGCGACCGGCCGCCACAGCAGGCCGGCCTGCGCCTCCTGCACAAGCCGCAGCCGCCAGAGCCGGCGTCCTTCATCTTCATGCACGTGGATCACATCCACGAGAGCTGGCGGCCGTACCTGAGCTTCGCCTCCTGAGACGCAAGAAGGGCGGGCGGCGCATGCGCGCCGCCCGCCCCGGCGTCTCAGTCCCCGTCACCCTCGCTGGTCACGAGCCTGCGGCTCGCGCGGACTCAGGTCTCGACCTCCGCGTGCCTGCCACGGCGACGCATCACCAGCACGACGATGATCAGGACGATGACGACGGCAGCCACGCCTCCCACGATCAGGCTCGTGTTGGAGCTGCTCGTGGCCTTTGTGGCCACGACGCGGTGGATGGCCATGTAGGTGTCGGGCTGGGTGTTGTACCACCAGGCGCCCTTGCCTTGGTTGGCGCGCACCCATCCGCTCCAGTTGGTGGTGTCCGCAACCTCGAGGTCCAGCGGGTACACCAGCGGGATGTACGGGCTCTGGTCGTAGACGATCTGCTGCATCTTCTGCACGGTGGCGATGCGCTGCTGCAGATCGATCTGCGTCTGCTGCTGAAGGAACAGCTTGTCGTACTCCGGGTTGGACCAAGCGCAGTCGCTCCAGCTCGCGATCTGGTTGGTTGTGAGGATCGAGAGAATGAAGTTGGGGTCGACGTCGCCGCCCCAGCCCCAGATGAACATGTCGAAGTCGGGGGCGTACTGATCGCCGACGAAATTGTACTGCTTGTCGCCGAGGGCGCCGTCGTCGATGACCTGGTAGTTGATCTGCAGCCCGATGCTCTTGAACCAGCTGGTGATGAGGCTACCGCACTTCTGGCTCTCGGGACTCTCGCTGCGCGCGTACAGGCGCAGCTTGATGGGCTTGCCCTTGTTGTCGCGGATACCGTCGCCGTTCGTGTCGGTGTAGCCGGCGGCGTCGAGAGCGGCCTTGGCCTTCTCGAGGTCGAACGTGTAGGTGTTGGGGTCGCCGGCCGGCGGCGTCCAGTGGTAGTCGGCGACCTTCGAGTAGTAGTCGCGCGTGATGATGACGTCGGCGGGGGCGGCGTTGCCGTTATAGCCGATCGCGACGATCTTGTCCTTGTCGACGGCCCACTGCAGGGCCCGCCGGAAGGCGGGATCGGTGAGCACAATGTTGCCCGTCGACTTGGGGTACTTCTTCTTGTCGGCGCAGTTGAAACCGAGCTGGTCGAAGCCGATCGTGACCGCGCGGATGCCGGTGAGGTTCGGCTCGGCGTCCAGGGACTTGAATTGCGCGGCCGGGACGTTCCAGCCGCTCTGGATGGCGCCGGTCTTGAGATCCTGCGCCATGATGTCCTGGTTCTGGTAGGTCTGGTAAATGACCTCGTCGATCTTGGGCGCGCCCCGCCAGTAGTCCTTGTTGGCCTCCAGGCGCACGAAGACGCCCTTTTTCACTTCGACGGTCTGGAACGGCCCTGAGCCAATGATCGGCGGCGCGTTCTGGAAGCTCTTCTCGGCGTCGGCCGGCTTGACCTTGCTCCAGATGTGCTCGGGCAGGATGGGGATCCAGAGCCCGAGCATGTTGGCCTTGGGCTTGCTGCAGGTGAAGACGACGGTCGTGGGACTCGTCGCCTCCACCTTGTCGATGAAGCTCATGTAGTCGATGAACATCCCGATCTTGTTCTTGATGACGTAGTTGTAGGTGAAGGCGACGTCGGCAGCGGTGAGCGGTTGCCCGTCCTGCCACTTGGACTTGTCGGTGATCGTGAACGTCCAGACCTTGCCGTCCGGCGAGGTCTCCCACTTCGTGGCCAGCCCGACGCCGGGCACGTTGGCCATGTCGCTGGCGCGGAAGCCCACGAGCAGCTCGTAGTTGATCGCCCAGATCTCGTAGGACGACGACTCGTACCCGATGAACGGGTTGAGGTTGTCGGGGTCGTTGGTCCAGCCGAGTCGCAGGACCGTCTTGCCGGCCGCCGGCGACGGGCTCGAGCTGCCGGCCAGCGCTGAGCCGAGGCCCCAAACGAGCCCCGCGGCCAAGAGCGCGGCCAGTGCGATCACGAGCGCACGACGGTGCCCCCTCCTCCGCTTGCCTCCCATGCCAGCTCCTTCCTGTCTGCCTCGTCGGTCATCACGAGGGCGACGCTGTAAGAGTGAGGCGGCGCAGACGGTGTCCCCCCGCTCGTGCACCGTGCCCCGCTCTCTACTTAACCACGAACCCGACGACGAGGCCAGAGCCCGGCGATGCTATACTCCGCCGCGTGATCATCGACGCCAGCAGAGAGCCTCGCCTGCAGTTCGGCGACTCGGAGCCGTTCGCCGTCGACACCTGCGAGGTGCTGCGCGACGTCGAGCGCTCGACGCTCACCAACATCATGCTCGGCGGGACCGCGCTGCCGCTGCCCGTCGGAGCCCGCGTCACGCTTTGGGCGGGCCCCAACGTCGTGTTCGTCGGCAGAGCCGTCGACGAGCACAGCGTCCTCGATCTGCTCTCCACCGAGAGCGACGCCGAGCTCGCCGGCGACGAGACCATCTGAGGCCGGCTCCGGGAAGGGATCGCTTGTGAAGGGACTCGTCCTCAGCGGCGGCGCCGGCACGCGCCTGCGCCCCATCACCCACACGTCCGCCAAACAGCTCGTACCGGTGGCCAACAAGCCGGTGCTGTTTTACGGCCTCGAGGCCATGCGCGCGGCCGGCATCCACGACGTCGGCATCGTCGTCGGTGAGACGCGCGCCGAGATCGAGGCCGCGGTCGGCGACGGCAGCCGCTTCGGGCTCCGCGTCACCTATTTGCCCCAGGATGCCCCGCTCGGACTGGCGCACGCCGTCCTCATCGCTGAGGAGTTCCTCGGCGACAGCCCCTTCGTGATGTACCTCGGCGACAACCTGCTGAAGGAGGGCATCGCGCCGTTCGTGCGCGAGTTCGAGCGCAGCGAGCCAGACGCGCTCATCCTTCTGCAGCAGGTCAAGGATCCCAGCTCTTACGGCATCGCCGAGCTGCGGGACGGACGCGTCGTGCGGCTCGTCGAAAAGCCGGCGGAGCCGCGCAGCGACCTCGCGCTGGTCGGCGTGTACCTGTTCACGCCGTCCGTCTTCGAGAGCGTGAAGGCCATCACGCCCTCTGCCCGCGGCGAGCTCGAGATCACCGACGCCATCCAGCACATGATCGATCGCGGCCTGCGCGTCGAGCCGCACACCGTCACGGGCTGGTGGAAAGACACCGGCAAGCTCGACGACATGCTCGAGGCCAACCGGCTCATCCTCAGCACCATCGAGGGCGATGTGAAGGGCGAGGTCGTGGAGTCCACCATCGAAGGCGCCGTACAGATCGGCGAGGGCAGCCTCATCGAGCGCTGCACGATCCGCGGACCGGCAGTGATCGGCGCCGGCTGCCGCCTCAGCGACACGTTCGTGGGGCCGTACACAGCGATCAGCGACGGCGTCGTCGTGGAGCAGGCAGAGATCGAGCACTCCATCATCCTCGCGAACAGCCGCATCTGCCGCCTGGGTGCACGTATGGCCGACAGCCTCATCGGGCGCGACTGCGTGATCGCCCACAGCGAGGCGCTCCCCGTGGCCTACCGCTTCATGGTCGGCGATTCGAGTCAGATCGGCATCCTGTAGGCGCGGGCGGGCGCGGGCGGGCGGCCCGACCGCAAAGGAAGGACGACACGATGATCGACGGCGTCATGACCAAGAGGCTCAAGGTGATCCCCGACGAGCGCGGCCGGCTCATGGAATGCCTGCGCTGCGACGACGAGCTGTTTCTCAAGTTCGGCCAGTTCTACATGACGACGACGCTCCCGGGCGTCGTCAAGGGCTGGCACCTGCACGACGCGCAGTGGGACAACATCGTCTGCGTCAAAGGCATGATCAAGCTCGTGCTGTTCGACGGCCGCGGCGCCGACGGCGCCGCGGCCGCCCCTGGGCACGAGCCCTCGGCGACCCTCGGTCAGCTCGACCAGTTCTTTCTCGGCGAGCACAACCCGCTGCTGGTGCGCGTGCCGGCCGGCATCTGGCACGGCTGGAAGTGCGTGAGCCCCGAGGAGGCGTACATCGTCAACGCGCCCACCGAGGTCTACAAGTACGACGACCCGGACCAGAGCGAGCTGCCGCACGACACCCCGGCGATCCCCTACGACTGGGGCGTCGAGCTGCGCTAGGCGCAGCCGGCGAAGCCATGCTGCGCTGGTTCGTCACAGGCGCCGGCGGCCAACTGGCCACGGCCTTCGCGAGGACCCTCGACGGCGAGGTGCTCCTCAGCCGGGAGGCTACGCTCGACATCCGCGACGCGGATGCCGTCTACGCGGCCGTGCACGACTTCGCCCCCGACATCGTCCTGCACACGGCCGCCTACACCGACGTGGACGGCGCCGAGGCCGACCCCACCCTCGCCGAGGCGATCAACGTGGAGGGCACGCGCAACGTTGTCCGGGCGGTGCGCGGCACGCACACCACCATCGTGTACTTCAGCAGCGACTACGTGTTCGACGGGACCAAAGGCAGCCCGTACGTGGAGAGCGACCCCGCCCACCCGCAGAGCGTGTACGCGCGCACCAAGCTCGCCGGCGAAGCGGAGGTGCTGAGCTGGGTGCGGGGCATCGTCGTGCGCACCGCCTGGCTGTTCAGCGACACGGGCAAGAACTTCGTGAAGACGATCCTCGCCGCGGCGCCCGGGAAGGCCGCGGCGGGCGAGCCCTTCAGGGTCGTTGACGACCAGGTCGGCTCGCCTACCTACGCCGGCCACCTCGCCGTGGCCGTCGACGAAGCGCTGCGCCAGGGCGTCGCCCCCGGCCTCTACCACATGGCAGGCAGCGGCTACTGCTCCTGGTGCGAGCTGGCCCGCGAGGTGGTGCAGCTCGCCGGCATCGACGCCGAGGTCGTCCCGATCACGACCGCCGAGCTGGGCCGGCCGGCGCCCCGGCCGGCCTTCTCGGCGCTCGCCAGCGAACGTCCCATCCCCCGGCTGCCGCACTGGGCGGCCGGCGTGGCCGAGGCGGTCGACAGGCTCATCCCGCTCGGCTGACCGGCCGGCGCGAACCACAGGGAGGCGACATCGTGAGACTCGTGGTGACCGGCGGCGCCGGCTTCATCGGCTCCAACTTCGTGCGCTACATGCTGCGCCGCTACGACGACCTCGAGGTCGTGAACCTCGACAAGCTCACCTACGCCGGCAACCTCGAGAACCTGCGCGACATCGAAGGCGATGCCCGCTACAGGTTCGTCAAGGGCGACATCTGCGACGCCGCCGCGGTGCGCGCGGCGCTGCGCGGCGCCGACGCCGTGGTCAACTTTGCCGCGGAGACGCACGTCGACCGTTCCATCAGCGGCCCGCAGGATTTCATCAGCACCGACGTGCTCGGCACGCACACGCTGCTCGAGGCCGTGCGCGAGCAGGGGATCGGGCGCTACGTGCAGATCTCCACCGACGAGGTGTACGGCTCCACCGAGACCGGTTCGTTCAGCGAAGAGTCCGACCTCGCGCCCTCCAGCCCGTACTCGGCCAGCAAGGCCGGCGCGGACCTCCTCGTGCTGGCCTACCGCCGCACCTACGACGCCCCCGTTCTCATCACGCGCAGCTCCAACAACTACGGCGGCTGGCAGTACCCCGAGAAGATCATCCCGCTGTTCATCACCAACGCGATCGACGATCAGGCCCTGCCCGTGTACGGCGACGGCCTCAACGTGCGCGACTGGCTGCATGTGGACGACAACTGCGCCGGCATCGACGCCGTGCTGCGCGAGGGCGCCGTCGGTGAGGCATACAACATCGGCGGCGGCAACGAGGTGGAGAACCTCGCGCTCACGCGGCGGATCCTCGAGCTCCTCGGCAAGAGCGAGGGCCTGATCCGCTACGTGACGGACCGGCCCGGCCACGACCGCCGCTACGCGATCGACTGCGCCAAGGTCCGCGCGCTCGGATGGGAGCCGGCCGTGGACTTCGAGGCCGGCCTCGAGCGTACGGTCTCCTGGTACCGCGACAATCCCGGCTGGTGGCGCAAGATCAAGTCGGGGGAGTGGCGCGAGTACTACGAGCGGCAGTACGCGGAGCTCGGCTGAGAGGCGCGGGCTCCGCCCCGGCTCAGGGCACGTTCCACACCGGCGTGCCGACGGGCACACGGTCGAAGAGCCACAGGATGTGCGCGTTGGACAGCCGCGTGCAGCCGTGCGAGTAGTTGCGCGGATAACGGCCCAGCAGCCAGGGCTCATTGGTGCCGTGGATCGCGTAGGCGCCGAGGTAGCGCATCCGCCGAGGGCCGTAAGGACCGTACATGTGAGCGTCCTTGGCGTAGATGCGGTAGTGGCCGCGCGGCGTCGGTAATGACGGACGCCCGAGGACGCAGTCGAAGACGCGCACCACGCGCCCGTGCTCGTAGTAGTACAGCTTGTACTGCGAGAGGTCGACGAGGATGAGGTGCGGGTACGTGCGAGGGACACCGTACGGGTTACTCGCGTCGAACACGCTCACGCTGCAGATCGCGCTGCCTTCGACGTGCGCGACGTCCGCGGGCACGCGGGCACGCAGCTTCTGGCGGCCGGTGACTTGCGGCCGCCACGCCCACTGCGCCCGCGAGTCGTCACCGAGAGTCAGCGACTGCAGGGCGCGCCACTGGGCGGTCGCGCCGTCCCATTGCTCGAGCTCGACGGCTCCACCCGGTCGAGCTGGGGACACCCTCACGCGCACGCTCACGCGGTCGCCCGTGAAGACGGTCCCCGCGGATGCTATCGAAAGCATGACGCGCGGCCGCACGCTCACTGTGACGGCCGCGCCGGCCGCCGCGTAGGTCGCGTCGCCGGCGAACTCCACACGGTAGGTCACGGTGCGCCGCGAGCGGGGCTCCCAGGTCGCAGTGCCGCTCGCGTCGGTGGTGAGCGTGCGAAGCACCGTGAAGACGCTGTCACCGGCGTAGCTGCGGCTGACCTGCAAGGCGGCCCCAGGTACGCCGATGCGTGCGACGACCTTCGCGGACTGATCGCTGCGCACCGTGCCGGGCGTCGCGGTGAGCGTCAGCCCCGGGTCGGTTGAACCGACTCGGGGAGCGCCATGCGCGTCGGCCGCGAACGCCGCGCCGGCCGCGGCGACGATCGCCAGCAGCAGGGCAAAGGTCAGGACGGAAGTTGCCTTGCTCAGCAGTGAGTTCACGGAAGCCCCCTGGGTGATTCGACCTTGCTGAGCCGAAGTGTACGGCACGGCGGCGGCGTCGGGCCAGCCCCCCAAGGACCGCGGGGCCCGCAGTGACGGCGCTCAGCGGATGTTGTGCACCGGGGTGCCGCGCGGGCAGCGCGCGTAGAGCCAGAGCGCCTGCGAGTTGTACATGCGCGCGCAGCCGTGGGAGAAGGGGCGCGGGAAGCGCCCCAGCAGCCCGGGTTCGTCGGTGCCGTGGATCGCGATGCCGCCCGGCTGGTGGTAGTACATGACGCACGCTCCCAGGGGACCGCCGCCGGGCCGCCGCCGGGCGTAGATGTGGAAGCGTCCGATGGGCGTGCGATAGCCCGGACGCCCCAGCGCCACGCGGAAGGTACGCATGTTCTCGCCGTGCTCGTAGTAGTAGAGCTTGTACTCGTGCACCACGATCACGATGTAGTGCGCGAAGCGGTAGGGGACGTCGTGCTTGTTCGGGCGGTTGACGACGAGCTTTCGGGTGGCGGAGACCCCAGCGGCGTACTCGCTGCCGGCCGCGAGGCTGGCGCGCAGACGGACGAACCCGAAGGCGTCAGGCTCCCAGACAACGGAAAGACGCGACGTCTCGTCCAGCGCGCCGCCGGCAAGAGGCACCCACTTGCCCGCTTCCTCGCGCTCGATGGCGACAAGCCCGCCCGGGACGGCCGGCGACACGGTCACCATCAGGGTGACCGTGTCGCCGAGCCACAGGCTTCGCGGCGCCTGCAGCGTCACAGATGGGGCTGCCGCGGCGCCTGGGCCCGCGGCCCAAGCGCCGGCCGGCGCGACCGCCAGAGCCGGCGCGATCAGGCACAGCAAGAGAACCACAATGCGTCGCAGCTGCATGACGCCAGTGTAGCGCCATGACTCCCAGAACTGGAGCGTGACAGCCGTTGGCGCGGCCGGCCGCGGCGTCAGTCGGCGGCTAGCGGCGCTGGCGTCTGGACGGCGGCCGCAGGCAGCTCGGAGGGCTTGAGCACGCGGCGGCCCCAGGCGAAGTAGCTCTTGTAGTAGCTTGAGCTGTCGAGCGAAGCGAGCGTGACGCCGTCGGTGGAACCCGTGGAGTGGATGAACCAGCCGTTGCCGAGGTACAGGCCGGCATGATAGATGGACTCCACGCTCGACTTGGGCCCCTCGGGGCCGAAGAAGATGAGGTCGCCGCACTGCAGTTGCTGGCGCGTGATGCGCGGCTTGGCGCGCTCCGCCATGTCGTGGGCGCCGCGCTCGTTCACCGTGATGGGGTAGTCGAAGTGCATCTTCATGACGTAGAAGACGAAGCCCGAGCAGTCGAAGCCGCCGGCCGCCTGCGCGCCGTACGGCGAGCTCTTGGTCGGGTACTCGCCGGCCCAGATGTAGGGGTAGCCGATGAACTTGAGGGCGAAGCTCGCGATCTCCTTCTGACGGTCGCTGAGCGGCGGGAAGGCGATGCTCTTGTAGTCGGCGAGGCCGTACAGCATCCACTCGCCGCTTACCGCGTAAGCGCGCCAGAACATGTAGGCCACTTCGGCGCGATCGATGGGCTGCTCGGGCGTGACCTCGTGGGCGTCGGCGTCGGCGGGATGATTGTAGCGGAGCTGAAGCTGCCTTGAAGCGACGACGTAGGGGAGATAGGCGGGCGCGTCGGTCGTCCAGCCGTCGTTGGGCTGCCAGTGCGCCGGCCTGAGACTCGTGAGCAGGGACCAGTCGGACGACGTGTACCGCTCCTCGAGCCAGCGGATGATCGCGACCTCCGCCTGAGAGGAGGGCACCGGGTCCTGCGGCCTGAAGGCGCCGTCCGCATCGAGGTTCATATAGCCGTGATGGAGCGCCACCTCAATGACGTCGTAGTAGCGGCAGTCCGCGGCCACATCTTTGATCGCGACGGCCGCGACGTTCTCACCGTAGTTGCCGGAGGCGAGCACCAGAGAGCGCGCCAGCAATTCGCGGGTGATGGCCGCCTCAGGCTTGAAGAGCTCGCCGTAGTCGTCGAGCACCTTGTGACCGGTAGGGCCGCGCTCGGTGACCGCCTCGATGGCGTCGTGCGCCCACTGCGACTGGGGCACGTCGGTGTAGCTCTTGGCGGCAGCGCGCGGCGCGGCGGTAGCCGCGCCGGCAAGCGCGCAGAGCGCGAGGGCAATGATGACGAGGGATCTGCGCGAGAGTCTGGTCATGCTCCAGTCCTGCTATCGACGTGACGGCCGGCGCCTTGAGCGCTTTCGGGGCCGTGCGCCGGCCCCTTGGGCTCATTCGCCGCCGGCCGGCGCATTCCTCATGCGGAGCGTCTCAGGGTAGCACGCCGAGCGGCGCACGTCGCCTCAGGACCGGTGGCCGGCGCGACGCAGCGGCCTCAGGTAAAGGAGAACGCCGCCGCCGCCAGAAGCAGGAAGCATCGTGACGGCGCGTTTGCCCTGCCCGGACGGGGCACGTATCCTGACCCGAGGCACGCGCCGACGCCTTTCTTCACATGAACCCTTTTCGCCGCACATCTTGCCGCTTCTCCCGCCGCGTCGGACGCGGCGCTCCCGACGCGCGGCCGCGCCGCGCCGCACCGCTCGGGCGCCGGGGCAAGCTGGCGCTCGCCGGCGCGCTCGCCGTCCTTGCGCTGCTCGCCGCCGCCTGCCCGGCCGGCGCCTGGACGTCCGAGAGCGCCTTCCTCATCGACGGACACGGCTGGGGCCACGGCATCGGCATGTCCCAGTGGGGCTGCTACGGGTACGCCAAACACGGCTGGGACTACAAGGCCATCCTCCAGCACTACTACACCGGCATCACCTTCGGCGACGCCGCCGACATCGATATCCGCGTGCGCCTGCGCAGCGGCCTGAGCGCGGTCAAAGTGAGCTGCCCGAACGCCTACACGGCCACGGGCAGCGGGAGCCCGCTCGAGATCCCCGCCGGGGCGACGGCGACCACGACCTACGTCGGCGGCTCGTACCGCGTGGTCGCCGGCAGTATCCGCCAGGACTTCAGCTCGGCGGTCACGTTCACCCCTAGCTCCGGGGCACTGAACATCCTCACGGCGACGGACCTCGGCGACACGGGCCCGTATCGCGGCGTGATCCGCGTGGTGCGCAGCGGCGGTTCACTCATGATGATCAACAGCGTCCCGCTCGAAAGCTACCTGCGTGGCTCCGTGCCGCACGAAGTGCCGCCCTCGTGGCCGGGCGAGGCCCTCAAGGCCGCCGCCTGCGCCGCGCGCGCCTTTGCCCTCGGCTCGCGCAAGCCGAGTCAGCCCTGGGACGTCTACTGCGACGTGCGCAGCCAGGCCTACGTGGGCATCGGCATCGAAGACCCCGGCACCGATGCCGCCGTGAAAGCCACCGCCGGAGTCGTGCCCACCTACAACGGAAAGCCCATCCTGGCCGTCTACTTCTCGTGCTCGGGCGGCCACACCGAGAACATCGAAGACGGCTGGCCCGGCGCCGCACCCATTCCCTACCTCAAGGGCGTGGACGATCCCTACGACTACTACGGCTCGCTGCACGACTGGGGCCCTCTGCGGCGCACCGCGGCGCAGATCGGCGACCCTCTCGACGTCAAGGGGTCGCTGAGGGCTGTCTACACGGTCAAGCGAGGGTCCTCGCCGCGCATCGTCAAGGCCGCGCTCATCGGCAGCGGCGGCGTGAAGTTCATGGACGGCAACGAGCTGCGCATGAAGCTCGGCCTCAACAGTACCTGGGCCGTCTTCACCAGCATGTCGATCAGCCCGGCGCCGCGGGACCAAGCGAGCATCAGCCCCGGCGGCAGCCTCACCCTCACGGGCCGCATCTACCCCGCGCTGGCCGCGGGGGCCACCGTGAAGCTCGTGTTCTCCTACGACGGTACATGGCACAGCCGCAGCGTCATCACAACGCGCGCCAGCGAGACCCTCGGCAGCGGCTACACGGCGACGTACTCAGAGTACAGCGAAGGAATCAGTCCCGAGCAGGCCACCGAGTACTACTTCTCTTCCGGCAAGGCCCACTCGCCCACGACCACGGTCGCCGTCCAGTAGGCCGGCCACCCCGTACGCGAAGCGACCCGGGCCCGGTAGGGGGTGGGCCCGGGTCGCGATGGCGCCTTCCGGAAGGCGGCGCGAGGCAGGAAGACCGCGCCGCCAGGAAGGACGGGTCAAGCTTCGGCGGCGTTCACATCTCGCGGTCGTCCCAGCGGAACAATGCGGCCGGCGTGTCAGGCATCTGGTGCCGGTGGATCTCGCCCTCGACCATGTAGAGCACGTCCTCCGCGATGTTGGTCGCGTGATCCGCGAGCCGCTCGAGGTACCGTGCGACATGGAAGAGGAGCACGGTGGCGTCGAGATGCTCCGGATACGTGCGGATGATCCCCTTGAGCTCCTCGATGAGGTCGCGGTAGAGCGCGTCGATCTCGTCGTCGGCGGCCAGCACGAGGCGCGCCGTGGCCGCGTCTTGCCGCACCAGCGCGTCCAGCGCCTTCTCCAGGATGGCGCCGGTGCGCTCCGCCATGACGGCGAAGCCGCCGGGCACCGGCACCGGGTGCTCCCGGGCCAGCGAGACGGCGCGCTCGCCGATGTTGGCGGCGAGGTCGCCGATCCGCTCGAGCTCGCTGTTGATCTTGATGACGGCGACCAGGAAGCGCAGGTCGCTCGCCACCGGCTGGTAGAGCGCCAGGATCTTGAGGCACTCCTCCTCTACCTCGACCTCCTGGTCGTCGATCAGGATGTCGGTCACCATCACCCGGCGCGCCTTGTCGGCGTCGCGGGCTTCGATGGCCTGAAAGGCCAGCCGCAGGTTGTCCTCGACGACGGCCCCGAGAGCCAGAATCTTGCGCTTGAGCCGGTCGATCTCGCGTTGCAGATGTGTCATGTGATCCTCGCAACTCAGCCGAAGCGGCCGGTGATGTACTCTTCGGTCTGTTTCTCTGCCGGGTTGGAGAAGATCTTCGTGGTCGGCCCAAACTCGACGATGCGGCCCTGGAAGAAGAAGGCCGTGTAGTCGCTGACGCGGGCCGCCTGCTGCATGTTGTGCGTGACGAGCACGATGGTGTACTTGCTCTTGAGGGTGAGAATGAGCTCCTCGATCTTGGCCGTGGCCACCGGGTCGATGGCCGAGCAGGGCTCGTCCATGAGCAGCACGTCGGGCTCGGCGGCGATGGCCCGCGCGATGCAGAGCCGCTGCTGCTGACCGCCGGACAGCGCGTTGCCGGGCTGGTGCAGCTTGTCCTTGACCTCGTCCCAGATGGCAGAGCGTTTGAGTGCGTCTTCGATGCGGTTGGAGAGATCGGAGCGGCTGAGCCGGTAGTGCTGACGCAGCCCATACGCGACGTTGTCGAAGACGGTCATGGGGAACGGGCTCGGCTTCTGGAAGATCATGCCGATGCGCCGGCGCAGGTCGAGCAGGTCGATCTGCGACGACAGCACGTTGGCGCCGTCGAAGAGGATCTCGCCCTTCGCCTTCTGGTCCCGGTACAGGTTGAAGATGCGGTTGTAGGCGCGGATGTGCGTCGACTTGCCGCAGCCGGATGGACCGATGACCGCGGTCACGCGGTTCTTCTTGATCTCGATGTGGTTGCCGAAGAGCGCCTGCTCCTTGCCGTAGAAGAAGTCCAGCTTGCGCACCGAGATCTCGGTGGGCAGCGCGGCGAAATCCTCGCCGGCGCCGCGCCGGTCTTCGGCCACTTCGAGCCGCGGCGGGATCACCGTCGCCGAGCTCTGCATCTGCGTCGGTTCGTCCACTGCTGTCCCTACCATTGTTTGCCTCGCTGGAAGAGGAGTCTGACCAGGATGTTCATGCCGAGCACGGCGATGATGATGACCAGCGCTCCGCCCCACGCGAGCTCCTGCCACTGCGGATACGGAGAGCCGGAGAAGTCGTAGATGGTCTTCGTGAGGTTGGCGACCGGGCCCCCGAAAAAGCCGCCCGGTCCGAAGAGGCCCGTCATCCAGTACGGGCTGCTGAGCACGGTGAAGAGCAGAGGCGCCGTCTCACCGGCGACGCGCACGATGGCCAGCGAGGCCCCCGTGATGAGGCCGCCGCGCGCCGCCTTGCAGATCACGCCGAGCGTGACCTTCCAGCGCGGCGCGCCCATCGCCAGCCCCGACTCGCGGAGCTCGTTGGGCACCAGATT
The DNA here is from genome assembly GCA_903862845.1 of uncultured Thermoleophilia bacterium. Classification (GTDB taxonomy): domain Bacteria; phylum Actinomycetota; class Thermoleophilia; order UBA2241; family UBA2241; genus CAIXSE01. The sequence goes on along the minus strand of CAIOZS010000057.1, from coordinate 16,106 downwards.
GAGGATGTCCTCGGTGGTGCGTGCCATGACCGGCAGCATGATGAAGGCCAGCGCCACCGACCCTGCGAAGCCGGAGTAGTGCTGCAGCGGCTTCACGATGATGGCGAAGGCGAAGACGCCGACGATGATCGACGGCACGCCCATGACCACGTTGGCGATCATGCGGACCCCGGTGGCTATGCGCCCGTTGCGGCCGAACTCGGCGAGATAGACGCCACCGAGGAACCCCATGGGGATCGCGATCAGCGCGGCGACGCCGGTGATCACGATCGTACCGACGATGGCATTGGCGAAGCCGCCGGCGCTGGAGGTGACGTCCTGTGGCGTCGGCTGCGTGAAAAACGCCCAGTCGAGAGCGCCGGCGCCGCGCACCACGACCTCCCAGACGATGAAGCCCATGACCGCGATGCCGAACGACGCGCCGATCCAGGAGAAGCCTTTGATGACCAGATCGGTCGCCTTGCGCCGCGCGACGGAACGGCGGCGCGGCGGCGCGTAGCGCACGTCCGCCACGGCGCAGAGCGGTGCCCCTGCGGCGCCCCGCTCGATAGCTTGCCTTCGGTGGCTGTTCATGCCCGGCCGCCCGTCGAACGCTGCACGCGGCGCAACCATGCTTGCGCGAGGATCTGGAAGACCACCGTGATGAGGAAGAGGATGAGACCGAGCTCGATGAGCGCGCTCACCTGGATCTTGTCGGTCGCCTCGGAAAACGTGAGGGCGATGAGCGAGGCGATCGACGTGCCGGGATCGAAGAGGGAGTGGGGCAGCGACGTGAACAGGCTGCCGATGAGAAAGGCGACCGCCATGGTCTCGCCGAGGGCGCGGCCGAGGCCGATGAACACCGCACCGACGATGCCGCTGTTGGCGTAGCGCAGGCTGATCTTGTGCATGACCTCCCAGGTCGTCGAGCCCATGCCGTAGCCCGCCTCTTTGGTGACCTGGGGGACCATCTTGAGCACGTCGCGGGACACGGCGGTGATGTAGGGCAGCACCATGAAAGCAAGGACGACGCCGGCCGTGAAGATCGACACCCCGCCGCCCTGGAACTGGGCGCCCGGCTTGATGCCGGGCAGGCTCCCGAGCGGCGTGGAGAGCAGCCAGGGCACGAGCTTGTCCTGGATGAACGGCACGATCACAAAGATCCCGACCATACCGAAGATGATGCTGGGGATGGCGGCGAGCATCTCGATGGCCGTGCCCACGACGCGCGCCACGGCCGGATGAACCAGCTCCACCAGCAGCAGCGCGATGACGAGCGCCAGGGGCACGGCGATGACCATGGCCACGAGCGTCGAGAGAAACGTGCCGGCCAGGGCCGCGAGGGCGCCGTACTGATGGTCGACCGGCGACCAGGCCACGGTCGTGAGGACGCTGGTCCCGAGACCGCTGATGGCCGGCCACGAGTTGTAGACGAGCACCCCGGCCAGGCCGAACATGGCCACGGCGAGAGCGAGGCCGCAGGCCGTGGCGAGGACCCGGAAGATCGGGTCGCCGAGACGAAGACGGTGGCCCCGCGGCGCCGCTTGCGCGGCGCCGCGGGGCGCACCGGTGCTTGGTGATGCGTCGAGCTCGACTGTGCTCACAGGTCCTGCCTCCCGGGAGTCAGTTCAGCGGTGGATGATCAGGGCCAGACCGGCGTGCCGCTCACGGTGATCGCGGGCCAGACGTCGCTCTGCACGAGCTTGTACACGTTGGCCGGGATGGCCACGTAGTCGAGCGCCGTGGCCGCGGACGCGCCACTGGTGTAGCCCCAGTTGAAGAGCTCCAGAGCTGCCTTGCCGCGGGCGGCATCGGCCTGGTCCTTCTGCATGAGGATGAACGAGGCGCCCGTGATGGGCCACGTGGTCGCGCCGGACTGATTGACGAGCACCATGTACATGCTCGGCAGGCTGGCCTTCCAGTCGGCGTTCGCGGCAGCGGCGGTGAAGCTCGCGATGCTCGGCTTGACCCACTGGCCGTCCTTGTTCTGGAGCTGCGTCGCGGTCATCCCGGTCTGCTTCGCGAAGGCGTACTCCACATAGCCGATCGACCCGCTGAGCTGCTGGACGCTGGCGGCGACGCCCTCGTTGCCTTTGCCGCCCACGCCGACCGGCCAGGCGATCTCCTTGTCGGCGCCGGCCGTCCAGATGCTGCCCGCGGCGTCGGTGAGGTAGTGCGTGAAGATCCACGTGGTGCCCGAGCCGTCGGAGCGGTGCACGACGTTGATCTTGGTCGCCGGCAGCTTGACGCCGGGGTTCAGCTTGACGATTGCCGGGTCGCTCCACGTCGTGACGGTGCCCATGTAGATGCCGGCCACGAGGTCGGGGGTGAGCTTGAGCTGACCGTCCGCCACGCCGTCGAGGTTGACGACGAGCACGACGCCGCCTACGACCATGGGGAACTGGGCCAGTCCATTGGCGTCGAGATCGGCCTGCTCCAGCGGGGCGTCGGAGGCGCCGAAATCGACGGTCTTGGCCTCGATCGCGGAGATGCCGCCACCGGAGCCGATGCTCTGGTAATTGAGCTTCACGCCGGAAACGCCGTTGTAGTCAGCGCCCCACTTCATGTAGAGCGGAGCGGGAAAGCTGGCGCCGGCGCCGAGGATGGTGTCGGCGCTCATGGGCTGGGGGGTAAAGCCGGAGATCGCCGGGGCGGGGGTGCCGGCGGCGCCGGCGGCGGCGGCGCTCCCGCCGCAGCCGGAGGCGGCCGAGGCCAGGGCTACGGTCCCCAGTGCAGCGGCGACCAGAAGCACAAGGCGCCACGATCGTGCGAACTTCTTCATTGAGTGACCTCGCTTCTCGCGTTTCTCGCGTACCGTCATTCCCTGACAGAGGGCAGCGTGATGACGCCACCAAAGAGGGAGACTACAGAGGCTGTGTGAGCGGATCGTTAGCGATGCGTCAGATTGCCGCGGGGCGCGCGGAAGACCGGGGCCACGCGGTGCCGTCAATTCGAGCCCGGTCATCGCCCCTCACCGGCGTGCGCGGCGCTGGCCGACGGCCACGGCCCGGCTTTTCCAGAGAGTCCCCAGGCGCCCCGGTCCACGCCGTCCGGTGGGGAGCGTTTGGGCTGTCGAATTGTCGCCACCGGCGACGACATTGTGTCTCAGTAGACGAACGTCCTAGTCGGCGGCTCGCGGCGCGCGGAACAGTGAGCTTGAAGCCGCGCGTTCGCGGCAGGTCAACTGAGGAGCCTCAGTGTCGCAACGTCGCCCGCGGGAACACGGTTTCAGTCTGATCGAGCTGTTGATCGTGATCATCATCATCGGCATCCTTGCCGCGATCGCGATCCCGATCTACGTCAACCAGAGGAACAAGGCCAAGGACGCGGCCATCAAGGAAGGCATCCACAGCATCCAGATCGGCGTGGAGACCTTCACGGCCGACCACAACGACACCTTTCCGGCCACGGGCAGCCTCAACGAGGTCCTGAGCGATACCTATGTCGAGGGCTGGCCGAACAACCCCTTCACCAACGTCGCCATGCGGAGCAGCTCGTCCGTTGGTGACTATACCTACACCAACAACGCCGACTCATTCACGCTGACCGGCAACCTCTCCAACGGCTCGCGCTTCACCGTCGGTCTCTCCGGCGGGCCGGCCGCGACGGGCTTCACGGCGGTCAGCGGCAATCTCATCGCGCTACAGCTCGCGTACTTCGCGAAGCACGGCTACTGGCCGCGCTCGTGGGCGCCGTACTGCTACACCGATCTCGGTCTCGACGCGGCGCAGTACGCCGCGGCCATCGGCAACGTCTACTACAAGCCCGTCGGCGCAACGCTACAGGCGAAGCCGGCTGCCGGGTACCTGATGACCGTCACTGGCGCCCAAGGCCAGACGTTCGTACTCACCAGCCGATCCAACTGGAACCTCGTCTACGACGCCACGAGCGGCCTGTGGTACTACCACGCAATCGCCCCGGGCAATCAGGTCGACATCTCCACGCTGACGATCACGCCGGGCTGAACGCCGGCGGGCCGGGCCGAGGCCGGGGGGTCGGTCCGGCGCCCTCGTCGCGCCGCGGAAGCAGGCGCCGACCCTGAGCAGCCGCGGCGGCCCAAGGCTGAGCTCGGCTCACCAGGTGGTCGGCTTGCCCGGCTGGTAGAGCCACACCTGGAAGAAGGCGCCCAGATCCATGCCGCTGTCGCGTTCCGCGAGGGCGATGAGCTCCGGCGTGGTCACCGTACCGAAGCGGTTCTGCTGCGCCCAGTCGCGCATGATCTTGAAGAATGCCGGGTCGCCCACCTTCTCGCGCAAGGCCTGGAGCGTCATGCCGCCGCGCTCGTAGATGGTGCCGTCGAACAGGTGGACGGGGGTGCCGGGGTCGCCGGGGGGCGGGTTCCAGAAGGCGGTGTTGCCGGCGGGCGTGTCGTACAGCCGCGTGAAGATCTGGTGAGCGCTCGCCTTGCCCTCGTGCTCGCTCCAGATCCACTCGGACCACGTCGCGAACCCTTCGTGGAGCCAGATGTCCGGCCACTGCGCGAGCGTCACCGAGTCGCCGTACCACTGGTGCGCCAGTTCGTGGACCAGCGTGGCCTCGTCGGGCATGTAGGCGAACACAGGCTTGGTCTGGGTCTCGAGCGAGTAGCCCACCCCCGGGGCTTTGTCGACGATGGCCCCGACGGCCGTGAACGGATACGGTCCGTAGATGGAGGCGTAGAAGCGGATCGCCGCGGGCAGCTTCGAGAGCACCTGTCGCTTGGTGAACTGCGGATCGACGGCAACGTAGGCCGGGATGCCGTCGACGGAGTGCTGCGTCAGGTCGAAGCGCCCGATGGTCGCCGTGGCCAGGAACGACGCCATGGGGTCGCTCTCGCGCCAGCGCCAAGTGGTCTTGCCGGCGGCGGTAGCGTGCGACAGCAGCACCCCGTTCGCCATCACCGTGAGGCCCCGGGGAACGCTGACCGCGAAGTCGTAGGTGGCTTTGTCGCGCGGGCTATCGTTGACCGGATACCAGGCGGGCGAGCCCTGCGGCTCGCCGACGACGAAGGCCCCGTCTTTGGTCGGCACCCATCCCTCGATGGAGCGGTCCGGGTCGGTCACCACGCTCGGCTTGCCAGCGTAGTCGACGGTCACCGTGAACTGACTGCCGCTGACGAGGCCCGCGGGCGGCGTGATCACCAGCTCCTGGCCGTCGCGCGCGAACGTCGCCGCCTGACCGTCGACGAGCACGCGTGCGACCGCGAAGCCGCGGAGGTCGAGATCGAAGCGCGAAAGATCCTGCGTCGCCGTCGCGGTGACGACGGCCTCTCCCGTCAGTCGGTTGGACGAAGGGGCGTACGCCAGCGTCAGGCCGTAGTTGCCGACGTCGTAACCGCCGTTCCCGGCGAGGGGGAAGAACGGGTCGCCGGATCCGGCCGCGCCCGGAGAAAAGTCCCTCGCCGCAGCCACGCCTCCAGAAAGCAAGAGCACGCAGACGACGAACGCCGCGCCGAGCAGGTGTTTCCTCATGGCTTTCCCTTCAGGTGCTCCGCTCAAGGACTCGACTCTACGGCGGCCGGCGAAAGGGGACAACCTTGCGCCGCCCGCCGGCAGCGCCGCGTCGCTTCGCGCCGTGAACGGGCGCAAGTAGAGCCGCTCAGGAGCGCGGCAAGTGGATGCGGAAGGTGCTGCCCTCGCCCACACGGCTGACGACGGACACGCGGCCGCCGTGCGCCTGAGCGATGTGCTTGACGATCGCCAGTCCGAGGCCCGTGCCGCCGAGGTCACGGCTACGGGCCTTGTCGACGCGGTAGAACCGCTCGAAGAGCCGCGGCAGATGCTCGCGCGGCACGCCGGGCCCATGGTCGCTCACGCTGATGACGATCTCGTCGGAGGTCTCGTCCAAGGCCACCTCGACGGTGCTGCCTTCGGGGCTGTACTTGACGGCATTGTCGACGAGGTTGACGACGGCCTGTTCGAGGAGCGGCGGGTTCACGGCGGCGAGCACGCAGCTCGTGCACGAGACGCCGATGGTGATGCCCTTGGCCTGCGCCTTGGGCTCGCAGACCTCGACGGCGACCTGCAGGACGTCGCACACCTCGGCCTCCTCGAGGGTGAGGCGCGGCTCGTTCTCGCGCTGCTCGAGCGTGGAAAGCGCGAGCAGATCGCCGATGATGGAGCTCAAACGGTCGGCCTGACCGGCGATGATGCGGACGAAGCGGCGCGCCGTGTCGGGATCGTCGAGGGCGCCCTCCTCGAGAGTCTCGGCGAAGCCCTTGATGGAGGTGACCGGCGTCTTGAGCTCGTGCGACACGTTGGCGACGAAGTCGCGGCGCACAGCCTCAAGCCGCTTGAGGCGGGTGACATCGTTGAGCACGACGACGGCGCCGACGGGGCTGTCGTCGTCGCCATCGCGCAGGAGCGTGCCGTTAGCCTGCAGGTAGCGATCCTCGGAGCCGACGCGCATCACGATGTCCGCCTCCACGGGCTCGTGCCCCGACAGCGTCTGCGCGACGACGCGCTGCAGATCCGGGTTGCGGAGCACCTCCTGGATGGTGCGGCCTTCGGCCGCGGCGGGCTCCACGTCGATGAGGCCCGCCGCCGCCTCGTTGACGGCGATGATGCGCTCGTCGGTGTCCACGGCGAGCACGCCCTCGACCATGCTCGCGAGGACGGCCTCACGCTCGTTGCGCTCGCGCGTGAGGGTGCCGATCTTGTCGTCGAGCTCCTCGGCCATGTGGTTCAGGCTCTCGGCGACCGCGGCGAACTCCTCGGTGCGCGGCACGAACAGCTTGTGCGCGAAGTCGCCGCCGGCCAGACGCTCGGCCCCTTCCTTGATCTCGCGCACTTGCCTGCTGATGCGGCGCGAGACGAACAGGCCGACCGCCGCCGCCAGCACGGCCACGAGCAGCGCGCTCAGGCCGATGCGCCAGTACAGGTCGTTAAGCGCGTTGTTGACCCTGGTCAGCGGGATCGCCGTGCGCACGACCGCCGCCACGCGGCCATCCTCCGTGACCGGCACCGCAACGTACATCATGTCTTCGCCCAGCGTGGGGCTGTAGCGGATCGAGACACCTGTGCGGCCCTGCAGCGCCTCCTTGAACTCGGGACGGTCGCTGTGATTCTGCATCTGGCTGGGGATGGCGTCGGAATCGGCCAGCACGGCGCCGACGGTCGCACCCGGCTGCCCCCCGGAGATCAAGGTGATGCGCGTGCCCGACGCGGCGCCCAAGCGGCGCACGAGCAGTTCGAGCTGCTCCGCCGACTGCGTGCCGATCTGAGCCGCGACCTGCTCGCGCACGAGCTGCGCCCGGGCCAGGAGCTCGTTCTCGGTGTGCTGCACGTAGAAGCTCCGCGCGGAGCGCACGGCGTAGAAGCCGACCGCAGCCGTGCAGAGAACGATGACGACCAGGTAGGTCGCGTAGATCCGCCAGAAGAGGCGCTGCCTACGCACGCGTCACTCGTCCTGCAGTCGGTACCCTACGCCGCGCACGGTTTCGATGGAGGCGCCCGCGCAGCCGAGCTTGCGGCGCAACGACACGATATGCACATCGACCGAGCGATCGGTGACGAAGCGGTCGCTGACGAATACGTCATCCCCTTGCGCGGCGTTGACGATCTGCTGCCTGGTAAACACCCATCCGGGACGCTTGGCCAGAAACAGCAGGATGCGGAACTCGGTGGCCGTGAGCTCGACGGGCTTATCCTTGACCAGCACCTGGTGTCTTCCCGGGTGGATCGTGAGGTCCTTCATGCGGATCGTCGCCTCGTCGTCCTCGGCCTCACTGCCGCGGCGCAGCACGGCGCGGATGCGCGCCGTGAGCACCCGCGGGCTGAACGGCTTGGTGACGTAGTCCGAAGCGCCGAGCTCCAGGCCCGTGACCACGTCGGCCTCGTCGCCCTTGGCGGTGAGCATGACAATGGGGATGTGGCGCGTCTTGGGATCGCTCTTGAGACGCCGGCAGACCTCGAGACCGTCGACGCCGGGCAGCATGAGGTCGAGGACCACGATGTCGGGCATCCTGGTGCGCGCCGCGGCGAGAGCGTCCTCACCGGTCGCGACCACGGTGACCTGGTAGCCCTCTTTGTCGAGGTTGTACTTGACGAGCTCAAGGATGTCCCGCTCGTCGTCCACGACGAGCACGCTTTCTCTGGCCATCATCACCGCCGTGTGGGTTTGCCGCCGCCCGGCGCTCGACTCTAGCGACCGGATGTTAGAACTTCGTTAGCATAGGGCCACACGCGGACGCGGGGGCGCGCCCGGGCAGCTTCGCAGCCGGGCGCCGACCACCGCGGCTCCACCGACGGAGGGAGAACGAGATGAGCCAGCGTTGCGACGTCCTCGTGGTGGGCGGCGGGCCCGTAGGGGCTTGCGCCGCCCAGGCTCTGGCTGCGGACGGAGCGTCGGTCACGCTCATCGAGAAGGAGGCCGAGGTCTGCCCGCCGGTCTGCGGGGCGCACGCCAACTGCGGCCTGCTCGTGCCCAGCGACGTCACTCCCCTGGCCGCGCCCGGAGCGCTGGGCCAGGGCCTGCGCTGGATGCTCGACAGCGCGAGCCCCTTCTACATCGCCCCGCGCCCCAGCGGCGCTCTTCTCCGCTGGCTTTGGATGTACCGCTCCGCCGCGACGCCGGCGAGAGCGCGGGCCGCCGCGCCCGTGCTGCACGCGTTGCACGCGGCGAGCGTCGCTCTGCACGACGCGCTCGCCAGTGACGGCGGCGAGCGCTGGCTGTTCCACCACGACGGCCTCGTCCAGGCCTACGAGGCGCCGGCGGCCATGGACCAGGCAGCAAGGGGAGCCGAGGCGGCGCGCGAGCTCGGCGTGCGCGCCGACGTGCTCGGCCCGGCCGACGTGCGCGCGCGGTTTCCCGGCCTGCGCGGCGAGCTTGCCGGGGCGCTCTATTTCGCCGACGACGGGCACATGGACCCGGCGCTCTTCACGCGCGCCATGGCCGACAAGGCGATGGCGGCCGGCGCCGAGGTGCGTCGCGGGACCGAGGCCATCGCCCTCGAGCCGGCCGCAGCGGGCGCCGTCACGGTGGTCACGACCCGCGGCGACTTGGTCGCCGACCAGGTGGTGCTGGCGGCCGGCGCCTGGACGCCGGCCCTCGCGAAGGGCTTGGGGCTCGCGCTCCCCGTCGAGCCGGCCAAGGGCTACAGCGTCGACGTCGATCGCCCGGCCGACTTCCCCGATCTGCCGCTGTACCTGGGCGACGCTCACTGCGTGCTCACCCCGCTGGGCGACGCCCTGCGCCTCGGTAGCACCCTCGAGCTCTCGGGCTGGGACATGACGATCCGCCGCCAGCGCGTCGCCGGGCTGCGGCGCGCCGCGCAGCGGGTGATGGGCATCCCCGACGATGGGCCGCTGCGGCAGATCTGGCGGGGGCCGCGGCCGCTGACGCCCGACGGCCTGCCGGTCGTCGGGCGCGTGCCGCGGCGCGAGCGCGTGATCCTGGCCACCGGCCACTGCATGCTCGGCCTGTCGCTCGGACCCATCACCGGGAAGCTCGTCGCAGAGCTCGCCGGCGGCAGAGCGCCGTCTCTGGACCTCGCGCCGCTCTCGCCATCCCGTTTCGCCTGAGAAGCACGGTCATCGCAAGCCCCTCCCGCCCGACTCAGGCCAGAATAGCCTCGTGCACCACGCGCCAGTCGCTCATGTCGGCGAACAGGTAATCCGGCTCGTGGGCGGCGAGCTCGTCCAGACTGTGCCGGCCGGTCGCCACGGCGATCGTCTTCACGCCCAGGCCGGCACCGCACTCGATGTCGGCCGGCGTGTCGCCGATCACGACAACCTCCTTGCCGGCGAAGCGCCGCCCGGTGAGCTTCTCGGCGCGGGCCACGGCGACCGCGGGCAGCTCCGCCCGCAGCGCCGAGTCGGAGCCGTAGGCCGCCACCCGAAACAGCGGGTACAGCCCGGTGGGCGCCAGCTTGATGCGGGCGCCCTCCGTGACATTGCCGGTGAGCAGCCCGACGAGCACGCGCCGGTCGGCGGCCAGCTCCGTCACCAGCTCTCTGACGCCGGGCAGGACCTCGATGTGCACCTTGCCGACCTCGTCGCTGATGAGCTCCACGTAGCGGGCCACGCACCGGTCCACGAGCGCGTCGAGCATGTCGTCGGGGGTGCCCAGCCGCTCGGCCAGATCGTGCACGACATATGGCTGCGTCTCGCCTTCGTAGCGGCCGAGGATGGCCTCGGGGTCTCCGGCACCCCAGAGGTCCGCGAGGTCGCGCACGATGCCGGGATCGGTGCGGCCGTGAAAGCTGTAGTCGCCGAGCTCGCCCTCGACGCCGTACACGTCCTTGATGGCGCGCATGATGGCGCGTCCGCCGGCGCCGTGGCCGTCGATGAGCGTGCAGTCGATGTCGAAGAGGACGAGGCGTTCCACGGAGGGGAGTATAGACGGAGGGGGCGGACAGGCGCGCTGCGCGCCCATCCGCCCCCTCCGGGCAGATCGGAGTGCTTCAGGCGGCGCTCATCCTCCGCCCGTGGGCGGCTTGTTGCCGTGGCACGGGCAGGTGGCCTTCTGGCCGAACCCGGTCGCGTGGCAGGCGTTGCACTGCAGCTTCTCATCGCCGTTGGGCACGTGCGGGCCTTCCTGCGGGTGCTGGAAGGTGCTCGGGACAAACGCCGCGAGAGTATGGCAGTCGACGCAGTTCTTGAGGCCGTTGTGCTGATCGCCGTGGCAGTTGATGCAGCCGTCCGGCTTGATGGCTACGCCCTGCGTGTGGCAGGTCTGGCAGGAGATCTGCGCATGTTTGCCGACCAGCGGCTGCGGATGCGCGAAGTTCTTGCCGCCCGACCAGGCGCCCAGATTGTGGCAGTTCTGGCATGGCCCGCGGTCGGCATGCGGCGGCTTGTGGCAGTACGAGCAGTTCTTCGTGCCGTCGGGATGGCAGGTGAAGCACGTCGGCATGGAACGAGCCGGTGCCGCAGTGATCCCCGGAGCGCCTTCATGAACGAGGGCCGCGTGGCAGGCGATGCACTGCTGCTTCGCGTGACCCTCGCTGCCGTGCTGGAAGGTCACCGGCGCCGGCGTGCCCAGCGAGATCGTCTTGCTGGTCTGCGAGCTGGTGTGACAGCCGCTGCGGTTGCAGGCGGAGTTGGGGATGTGGCGAGTGACGGTGAAGGGCTTCCTTGGCAGGCCGGTGAGGTGCACCCAGACCTCCCTCGAAGCGGCGAGCTTGGTGATCGCGAAGTTCACCGGCCCTGGCGCGATGTGGCACTTCACGCAGTCGACGCTCTTGTGCGTCGACTTCACCCACGTGTCGCGGTACGGCCACATCTCATGGCAGTCCGTGCCGCAGAACTTGTTGTTCTCGGTGAACTTGGCGGCAAAAGCCGAGCCGCCGACGAAGAGCACGACGAGGACAAGAACGACGATGGCGATGCGCTTCCACCAGCGTGACCACCACGAGCACTCCGGGTCGCCCTTGGCCTGCTTTTTGGGCTGCGGCGACGCGTCGGGCGCCACGGATTTATCTGGCACGGCTGGCTCCTCCACGAGACTCCCCAAGTCCTTACCCAACAGTCTACGTCGGCGGGAGGAGTTTGTCGCCCGTTTCACAGGCGCGGTCGGGGGGCCGCCGCCGGGGGGAACCGCCGCGCGGCGGCCTCAGCCGGCGGGCCGACCCTTGACGACCAGCAGCGGCACGTCGCTGTGGTGGCGTACGTAGTCGGCGACGCTGCCGAGCACCCGGCGCTCGAGCCAGCCGTGCCCATGGGTCGCCATGGCGATGAGCTGGGCGCCCAGAGCCTCGGCCTGCGCGACGATCACCTCGGCGGGCTCGCCGCGGCCGAGCACGGTCTCCACGGCGAAGCCGTGGCCCCCGAGCCGGGCCGCGGCGCGCGCGAGGTCGGCTCGCGCTTCGTCCTCTTCGGCCACGCGTGAGTCGCGCGTATGGAAGTGCGCGACGCGCAGCAGGAGCACCGTCGCGCCGAGCGCCTCGGCCAGCAGCTCGATGTCGTCGAGTAGCGCGTCGTCGACGGAACTGCCGTCGAGGGTCACCAGGATGCGCTCGTACAGTGCCATGGTCATGCTCCTCCGGAGCCGGTGGCGGGGACGCCGCCGGCGAACGTCTGGTACAGCAGGAAGGCGTTGAGCCCGATCACCAGGGCTGCGACCGACCAGCCCGTCACCGTGCCCAGCCTGCCCATCTTCATGTCGCCCATCACCGTGCGCCGCCGCGCCAGGATCAGCAACGGGATGATCGTGAGCGGAAGCTGCACGCTGAGCACCACCTGGCTCAGGATCAGCGCCCGGTAAGCGTTGAGGCCGATCACGATGAGCACCACGGCGGGCAGCGCCAAGGCGATGAGACCCAGCCGGTAGACGCGGCTGTGGGGATCCTCGGGCCGGCCCAGGTAGCCGGTGACCACGTTGGCGGTAGCCAGCGACGAGGTGATCGAGGAGGCCAGGCCGGCCACGAGCAGGGCGAGCCCGAAGATGAGCTGAGCGAGCGGGCCGGCCAGCGGCTTCAGCGTCTGCGACGCCTGCTGGATGCTGTTCACGCTGATGCCGTGCCGAAAGAAGACGGCCGCGGCCACGAGGATCATCGCCGAGTTCACGAGCCAGCCCATGCTCATCGACAGCGTGGTGTCTATCAGCTCGAAGCGCATCAGCCGGGCCTGGTCGGCGCCGCCGAAATCCCACTCGCGAGACTGGATGGTGTTGGAGTGCAGGTAGATGTTGTGCGGCATGACGATGGCGCCGAGCATGCCCATGGCGACGAAGATGGAGGCGCCGGAGAGGCTCGGGATCAGCCAGTGCGGCGCCGCCGCCGCCATGTCCGGCTTCACGATGAAGAGCTCGACGATATAGGCAGCGGCGATGAAGGCGAGAAAGACGACGATGAGCCGCTCGAGCTGGTCGTAGCGCTGCCCGAGGATGGCCAGCACGACCAGGGCCAGCGTGAGCGGCGCGCCGACGTACAGCGGGATGTGGAAGAGGATCTGAAAGCCGAGCGCGCCGCCGAGGATCTCGGCGAGGCTGGTGGCGACCAGGGCCGGGACCATGCTGAGACCGAACAGCCACACCAGCGGCCGCGCGAAATGGGCGCGGACGTTGACCGCCAGCGAGCGTCCGGTGACCACCCCGAGACGCGCAGCCATGTGCTGCAGAAAGATCAGCATCAGCGTGCTCAAGGTGATCACCCAGAGCAGCGTGTAGCCGAACTCGCTGCCGCCGGCCATGTTGGTCGCCCAGTTGCCGGGGTCGATGAAGCCGATCGTCACGACGAAGCCCGGCCCGAGGTAGCGAAGCAGCTCGCGCGAGAAGAGGTCGCGGGCGAAGCCGCGGGCGCCCGCCGGGCGCGCGCCGGAGGCAGTTCGCGCGCCTTCGGGTGCGCCGGGCGTGAGCGCCTGCCGGCTCACCTGGGCGCGTAGCGCTGGAGGATCGCGAACGCCTCCTTGGCCGGAGCGTTGTAGGCCGCGATCGAGACCTCATGAGTGTCGTCGCCCGCGCGGTAGACAATGTCGAGCACCTGCTGGAGGCCGAACCTCGCGGGGTGCGGCAGCAGCGTCGTCGAGACGATCGACGCATACGGTATCTCGAAGAGCGGAGCCTTGCGCGAGCGCCGCCCGCCGAACGGTCCGAAGGCGAGCTGGATGACCGCCCTGATGCACGTGTCGGTCAGCTCGATGCGTGTCATGTTGGTCTTCTGCCACTTGAACACGCCGTAGGGGCCGTTGCAGACCGAGACTCCGAACGGCCCAAACGCGCGCAGCAGCTGCTCTGCCTCGGCCACCACGTCCTCCCTTCCGAGCGCCGGTCAGACTGCGCGCCCGCCGGCGCCTACCAGTGTATCGGGCAACGGGCACAAGCGCGCGTCGCATTTGCGGGGCCCGCGGTCGTTCCGGGAGCTTCCGTCTGCGGACGCCCGGCGAAAGCCCGGGGCGCGACGCGGGCAGCGTTCCCAACCTCAGCGCGGGTTCCAACATTGAAACCCGGTCACAACCGAGGTGTCGCCGCGGCCGCCGATACTGCCGCTGTCAGTCAGGCGGCGAGCGCCCCCGGAGTCACGGGCCCCGGCGTGAGCCGCGCCGCCCGATTCTTCCCGGGAGGATGAGGCCACCGTGACGGATCTCGCAGAACCAGCCCCCGCCAACGGTCCCGAGAGCTGCCCGTCACGTAGCGGCGGGCCGCGCGCGTCGGCCTTGCCCCACTCCGCGAGGCTGCACGGGCTCGGAGCCGGCGAGATTCTCGTGGCCCTCGCCTGCTTCCTCGTTCTGTGCGGGGCGGCTCTCAGCCACCCCGCCAGACTGGTTGAGCACGACGCCTATGCCTACCGTGCCTCGATCATCGCCTTGAGTCACGGCCACGTGACCCTCTCGAACAGCCAGTATGAGAAGCTCCGCAGCCGGCTCATCGCCGCGGACGGAGGCCACGGCCCCGGGATCGGGCAGTGGGTCCGTCTCCCCGATGGGCGGTGGGTCAGCGAGAAGAACCCGGGGTACCCCTTCTTCGCCGCGCCGTTTCAGCAACTCGGCCTGCTGCGCTTCGCGCCGTTGTTCTACGGCGCCCTCGGCTGCGCCGGCCTCTTCGCAGGTGGCCGGCGCTGGCTGGGGCGCGGGGGCGGCGCCTGGGCGGTCGGGCTCTTCTGCTCATCCGGAGCCGCTCTGGTGTTCGCCTGGCGCGACACGATGCCGACCTTCACAGAGAGCTCGCTGCTGGCCGCCGGCATAGGCGCGATCCTGTGGGCCGTGCCGGCCGGCGAAGCCGGCGCCCGCCGCAGGACGCTCGTCGGCCTCCTCGGCTTTCTCGCCCTCGAGGGGGCGGTGTTCGTGCGCTACACCGACGTCGTCGTGCTCGCCTGCGGCGCGGCCGCCGTCCTGCTGGTCCGGCGAATCGCGCCTCGCTCTCTCCCCCGCGGGGCCGTGCTCTGGTGGGTCGGGTCGGCCGTGGTCTTCGGCCTGCTCGTGCTGGTCTTCGACCGTCTCGTGTACGGCAGCGCGCTCTCGACCGGCTACGCCCCCGGCGTGATCACCTTCGGCCTCGGGGCGCTGAGCGGCAACCTCGCGCACATGCCTCTCCATCTCACAAGGGCGATGCCGGCCTTCTGGCTGGCCCTCGTGGGAATCGTCTGGATCGTGGCGCGGAACGTCCGGCTGCACGGCTCGGCGCGCACCGACCACCGGCCCGCTGCGCTCGCGGCGGCGAACCGTGACCTGGCCGTGGGGGCGTGTCTCGCCGTCGGCTGGTTCTGCCTCTGGGGTCTCTACGCCATGTACTACTGGACGGCCCGGACGAGCGCCGGCCCGGGCAGCACGCTCCAGGTGGTGCGCTTCTTCGTCCCGGCGCTCGCCCCCATCGCGCTCCTCGCGGCGTGGCCGCTGGTACGCGTACCACGGCGGCTCGCCGGCGCGGCCATCGTGGCCTGCTTCGCGCTGGGCCTCTGGTCGTTCACCGCCATGAGGACGAGCCGCTTCGTGACTAGCGGGGGGCTGCCTCCGGGAGCCGCGCCGTCTTCCGGCGCTCGTGGCGGTGTTCCGGGGGCGCCTGCGCCCCAGCAGGGCCAACAGCCTGCCGGGCCACGATCGGGAGAAGGCCCGACCTGATGCGCGTGCGCGGGACGGCGTGTGCCTGGTGGCGCGGCTTTTGGACTGCGGCTGGCGATGAGGGTCTGCCCGCGGCCTTCTGGGCTTGCTTCAGGGAGCGAAAGGGCGCCAGGTTGTCCAGACATGACCATCCCTTCCGTCCGGTTGCGGCTTCAGCCTCCGGATCGAAGAGCGGCGGGAAGGCGGACACGGCGCGCCGCACCCGCCGCAGCCGCCCGCGTGCCCGCCGGGCACGCCCGGCGAGAAAGCGGTGGCTCGAACGAGCGATACTCTCCCATCAGCACCGTGACTACTTGGGTTTCTGTATCCCGCTTGTGGTACACCAGTCGCTGAATACGGAGGTTCTTCATGACGAAGTCGGCCATGATCCGCGCGCGCGTCGACCCGGGGCTCAAGGAAGACGCCGAGAGCGTCTTCGCCGACCTGGGCCTCTCCGCCACCCAGGCCATCACGCTTTTCTACCTCCAGGTCAAGTGGTACCGAGGACTACCCTTCGAGCTGCGCCTGCCGAACGAGGCGACGCGGCACGTCTTTGCGCAGACAGACGCCGGGGAGGATCTTGAGCGCTGCAAGGACGTCAAGGACATGTTCCGGCGCCTCGGGATCTGATGCGGGCGCCGAGCTACACGCACCAGTTCAAGAAGGACGTGCGGC
>CAIOZS010000056.1 GCA_903862845.1 uncultured Thermoleophilia bacterium | reverse complement strand
GCTCGCGCGGGCGGTTCCGGCGGCCGCGGGAGCCGCGGCGCGCCATGTCTGCCTTCTTGACGCTCGTCGATCCGGAGGCTGAACGCGCAATCGGACGGAAGGGGATAGTCATGACGACGAATACCAGAGCGGGGCGCTCTCGTCAGGCCCGCGCCTTCACTCTCCCAGCGGCAATTCGGGGTGGTCGGCGCCCTTGCGCTGCGCCTTGGGCGCCTTCTTGAAGGTGCGGTCCATGCCCTCGACGTTGGGGTAGTCGATGCGCTCGCCGGCGAGGAGCTGGGCCACGGTCAGGATCTGGATGCGCGGGTAGCTGCCTCCCCAAGGTGAGTCGTAGAAGCCGGCCGCGGCGGCCTCGGTGCGCATGTGCGAGGTGGACTCCTGCATGGTGATGAGCACGCCGATGGCGGCGCCCTCGCGCTCGACCACGCCGCGCAGGTCGCGCACGTGCGGCGCACTCGTGTGGCCGGCCTTGACGCTGAGCATGACCTGCTTGGTCTGCGCCCCGGCTTCGTCGTGAAAGTAGAGGCGGCCGTCGATGCCTTTGTCGGCGCCCTTCTTCTGCTCCGTCGGGCGGGCGCCCACCAGCCCCAGCGCCCACCACTGGAACTGCCACGGGTCGGTGGCCGCCAGCGTCTGCGCGTCGGGCACCGAGACCGGCTCGCCCTGCACCTCGTAGTCCTTGCCGGCGACCAGGCCGAACGAATCCTTGAGCCGCGTCTTGATGAGCGTGATCGCCAAATGCGTGATGTCGATGCCGATCCAGCGACGGCCGAGCGTCTGCGCCGCGACCGTCGCCGTGCCGCAGCCGCAGAAGGGGTCGAGGACGACGTCGCCCTCGTTGGACGAGGCGCTGATGATGCGATCGAGCAGCGCCTCGGGCTTCTGAGTTGGATAGCCGAGGCGTTCGGCGGCCGTGGCGAAGATCGGCTTTATGTCGATCCAGTTGTCCGAGACGGGGACGCCTGCGCTCTCGTCCAGGTAGAGCTTGCGACGCAGCCGCCCGTCCCGTTTCTGCGGGAAGAACAGCCGCCCGTCCCGGTCCAGCTCCTCCATCTTGTCGCGGTCGACCACCCAGCCGTTGTCGTGCGGCTTGTACGTGATGCCGTTACTGGCGGTGTAGTCGTAGTGGAGGTTCGGTCGGACGCCGGGGTTGCGCATGTCCACCCGGCGGAATCGCCGCCCGTCCGGGTCAACGTGCACGAAGTGCGTCGCGATGTACTCGTCCGTGTACGGCTCGAACTGCTGGTTCCACGTGGTTCTCCGGCCTCTTGCGTAGAAGAGCAGGATGTCGTGCACCGCTGCGAACTTGAGGCTGGCGTTGCCGTGCGCTGAAGTCCTGCGCCAGACGATCTCGTTCTGAAGGTGGTCCGGCCCGAAGACCGAGTCCATCAGAAGCTTCAGGTAGTGACTGGATGTCGGGTCGCAGTGCAGGTAGATGCTGCCGGTGGGCTTGAGCACGCGGCGCAGCTCCACGAGGCGCGGCGCCATCATCGCGAGGTAGGCGAGCATGTTGCTGGGGCCGAGCAGCGTGTGAAAGGCCTGCAGGGCCTTGCTCACCTGGCCGCCGGCCTCGACGGTGTTCTTGTAGCTCCATTCGGCGGACAGATCCCACGTCCAGGTGTCCTCGAATGCCTTGATCTGGCTGGCCGCCTGCTCGCCGTGGTGCTCGGCGAAGAGCACGTTGTAGGTGGCGTTGCTGTTGAACGGCGGATCGAGGTACACGAGGTCGACCGACTCGCCCGCGACGTAGCGCCGCATTATGTCGAGGTTGTCGCCGTAGTACAGGGTGTTGCGCGCGTCGCTCACGTCGCGAGGCTACCATCAGGGTCGGATGGAGGGAAGGCGCCGACGCCGAGCAGCGCGGCCAGCGGCACGGCGACGAGGGTGGGGTCGAGAACGCGCGCCTCCTCCCCGAGGTACGCGAGGATGCCCAGCTTGAAGCGAGGGCCCAAGTCGGCGCGCAAGGCGCGCAGGCCACTCAGATCCCGGGCGCCGGTCACGACCACGACGCGGAAGAACCCGAGCCGCCACAGCACAGCCTGTGTGGCATGGCGAGCAATCGTGTCCATACCTAGCATTTTCACCACATGTTGGTGGAATTGCACGGTATGTCAGCCCGGCGCTGGCGCCGCGGCGAGGCCGCGAGACGGCGCATCGCCCGCCTTCCCGCGGCCGCGTCCTGCGGCTACGCTGGTGAAGCGGCCGGGCTCGCCGCCGACACTTCGATCACCGTGTGGCCGAGCACCTCTCCATCGACAGCGCACTGCACGACGTAGCGACCCGCCGTCGGGAACACCGGTGCGGCGGGTCCGGCGAGCTGAAAGCGCTGCGAGGCGCCGGCGCGCAGACCCGTGGGGCGTCCCACCTCGAAGCCGCCGGCGGCGAGCGTGTCGATGTGCCCGCCGTCGGCATCCAGCACGTCGACGCTGAACGTCATCTTGCGGTTGGTGAGACTCCAGGGCACGTTGATGCCAACCGCGACCGAAAACGGAGTCGCGGGGCGGCCGGGAAGCTGCGGCACGACCACCCTGTCCCAGCCCCCGCCCAGCAGATAGAGCTTGCCGCCCACGACCTGCGCGCCGTCCGCGACCAGCAGATAGTCGAGACTCACCTTGTCGGGCTCGCTCATGGTTTGACCTCACGTCGAGTTTGTCATACCTTGTATGACACATCATACACGAAACGCCAGGCCGAGCAAGCAGGGCTCGCGAGGGCACTCAGGTCTGCCGGGGGGTGACCATGACTGCGAAGAAGCAGCCGCAGGACGCAATCGCTGACTTTGAGGTTGTCGACGTCAAGGCCGGCGCGCGCGTCGGGGGCATCGTGTCGGTGCGACTCAAGCCGCAGGAGATGGAGTTGCTCACGGCCCTCTCGGAGGCCCGCCGACTCACCCTCTCGGAGACGCTGCGCCTGGGCCTTCGCTGCCTGAGCGACCAGCCCGAGACGGACGCTACCGCCGCCGGCGACCCGGCAGGCACAACGAGCGGCGGTGTTGCCGACATCGTCTTCACCGCCAATCGCGACGCGTGGGTTCGGTCCAACTCGTGATCGCCGCGAGGTGCCCGCCGACTCTGAAGACGCCAAGGCGATCGACGATCAGGGCGAGCGGGCCTCGAAACAGCGGCCACGGTGCTCTTCGGCAGGCGGCCGCGAGGTTGCCCTGCCGAAGGCGCCTGCTACGATGTAGGTGGTAGCGCCTTGAAGGGGGCGGGAGATGCACGGGGGGGTCCCGGGTGGGCAGCGCTGATCGAGACGTGGGGCTGAGCCAGGCCGCAGCGGCCGCAGCGCCGGGCGCCCCGAGCGGCGAGACGCCCGGGCTCCAGCGCGCACTCAGGGCCGCGACCATCTCCGGGGCGGCGTGCGCGGTCTTCGCCGTCTCGCTCTGGGCCCTGGTCGCGATCGAACCGAGCTTGATCCTCATCGTCGGCGCGTCCCTGACCACGTCACGCGCCGTGACCGGTTTCCTCGTCGCCGCCGGCGTCCGTCTCTCTCGCCGCCACACACGCACCTTCCCGGAGGGCCTCTACAAGCTGGAGAACCTCCTCGCCCTGGTCATCGGCGTGCTGATCGCCGGCGGCGCCTACGAGCTCGGCCGCTACGCGTTCTCGGCCGCGCTGAAGGGGAGCGATCTCATCCCCGACCCCGGGCAGTCCCTTGTCTTCATCGGGGTCGCTACCCTGCTGTCTCTGGCGCTCGGCATCTACAAGCTCCGCGTGGCCCGGTTGCAGGACTGCGTTGCCCTGCGCGCCGACGCCGGCCACTCCTTCGTCGACTTCGCCGCCGGGGCCGTGCTGTGCGCAGGCCTTGCCCTCGACCTCGCCGGCGTGCCGATCGCCGATTCCGTGGCCGCCGTGGTCGTGGCGGCCTGCATCCTCTGGGCCGGCGGGTCGATCGCTTATCAAGCCGTCCGGGTTCTGCTCGACGCCTCGGTGGAGCGCAGCGTGCTTGACGAGGTCCGCGAGATCGCGGCCGCAGACCCCCGGGTGAGGGAAGTGCTCGCGGTCACCGGGCGCAACTCCGGCAGCTTCCGCTTCCTCACGCTGCGCCTCGCCACCGTGACGGACGATGTCGCGCAAGCGGAGGCGGTGGCGGCGAGCGTCAAGGCTTCCGTCCGCGCCCGGATCCGCAACGTCGACGAGGTCGTCGTGGAGCTCGTCGCGGCGCCAGGCGGTGCGGAGCCCGCGGCAAGCGCGCCGGCTGCCGCCGCGGTGGCGGCCGAGGCCATCGCGGCGCCCGTCGGGACCGTCGCCGCACCCGCCGGGGCCATCGCCGGCTCGCCGGCCGGGGCGGCCGCAGCCGCGCCCCGGCGCCTGCGCCTCCAGCCCACCGAGTGGGCGGAGGTCGTCTCGGTAATCGCGTCCGCCGGGATGGCGGCGGCGATGATCGCCGTGGCCACGAGCGCTGGCAGCGTCGCCGTGCTCGCCGAAGGCACCGACAGCGTGACCGACGTCGTCACCTCACTGATCGTGCTGGCCGGCATGCGGCTTGCGGCCCGGCATACCAAAGGCTTCCCGCAGGGCCTCTACAAACTGGAGAACCTCATCGCCGTCGGCATCGGCGTGCTTGTCCTGTTCAGCGCCTACGAGCTCGCGCGAGAGGCCATCGGACGGATCCTCTCGGGAGCGGACAAGATCGAGGGCCCGCTGCTCGTGATCGTCGTGATGACGGGAGTGATGGCTGCCAAGGCTGGTCTTGCCATCTACAAGTCCCGGGTGGGGAAGGCCAACGGCTCGCCGAGTCTCCAGGCCGACGCCCGCGCGACCTGGACCGACGTGTTCGCCAGCGCCGGCGTGGCCCTGGGCGTCGGCCTGCAGTGGGCCGGCGTCCCCTACATGGACAGCATCGCCGCCTTGGTGGTGGCGGCGCTGCTGGCGTGGAGCGGCGTCCAGGTGCTCCGCGACGGCCTGCGCGTGCTGCTCGACGCTTCATTGGAGGAGGACGTCCTCCAGGAGGTGCGCACGTGCGCCGAGTCACAGCCGGGCGTGAAACGCGTCGCCGCCGTCCTCGGCCGAAACTCGGGCAGCTACCGCTTCGTGACCCTGCGTATCGTACCGGACGAGGTCGACCTTGCCGGGGCGGAGCGCTCGGCCGCGGGAGCGGCGGCGGCCGTGCGCGAGCGCGTCGAACGCATCGACCGGGTGTCCGTCGAGCTCGTCGCCGGCTGAGGCGGCCGCGTTGTGGGCAGAGGCTGAGGCGGAGAAGGGTGCGACGTCCTGCTTCACATGAGCATCCCCGTCGCTCGGGCGCCGGTGAGCGATGAATGGGGCGCCTGGCGGGTGCACGGCCATCCGCAGGCTCGGTTGCCAGGGGGGAAGGCAAGGAAAGGCCGATTCCTGACGGAAGCAGAGCGCTCGTTCAGGCCACCGGTTCCTCGCCGGGCGGGCGCGGCGGGCGCGCGGCCGGCCGCGGCGAGCCCGGCGGCTGCGGCGCGGGGTAGTGCGAAAAGGGAAGACAAGGATTCCTTGACTGTCGCCTCGCCCGCGGCGGTCCACAGGCTCGTTTGCCGGGGGGAAGACAAGGATCCGCCCGACTTTTCTTATCTTCCCTCACAGCACTACCCCGCTGCGGCAGCTCCCACGGCTGCGGCGCGTGCGACGCGCCACGTGCGCCTTCTCGCCGCTCGTCGATCTGGAGGCTGAACGCAGAACCGGAGGGCAGCGGATGGTCATGCTGCTTCAAACCGCCGCAGCCGGCTGCCTCGGCCTGAATCCCGCTGCGCGGGCCGGCTGCTCCGGCGTCGGCGCCTCTCTTGACTGGCCGCGCGAGGCAAGCTGACAGCCGAACGCTGCGAGACCCTGCACGTTCACCATGTGCTGGTGAAATCGCAAGGTATGTCGACCAGCCTTGAACGGCGACCGCAATGGGCGCGAGGCGGCCGCTGCCTGCTAGAATCCCTCTCGAATGGTAGAATCTCGGTATGGGCATCTCCATCAAGAATGCGCAGACGGAGCGCCTCGCCCGCGAGCTGGCGCGCGAGACGGGCGAGTCGCTGACCACGGCTATCAGGCGCGCCCTCGAGGAGCGGCTGGCCCGTGTGGAAGGCCGGCGCAGCCCTGCCGACAAGCTCGCTCTGGCTCGCACCGTGCTGCGCCGCGTCGACGCCCTGCCGGTCCACGACCACCGGTCCGCAGATGAGATCGTCGGGTACGACGAGCGCGGCCTTCCGTGAGCGGCCTCGTCGTCGACACCTCTGCACTGCTCGCCGCGCTGTTCGCCGAGCCGCAGCGCGATGCCGTGCTCGTCGCGCTGGCCGAGGCGGACGATGCGCTGCTGTCGTCGTGCAGTCTGCTTGAAGCGACCATTGTGGCGCAGTCGCGGCTCGGGCCCGAGGGGCAGGCCGAGCTGGAGCGACTTCTGGACGCCTTCGGCGTGGAGATCTCTGCGTTCACTGCCGACCAGGCGACAGTGGCAGGCGACGCCTGGCGGCGTTTCGGCAAAGGGCGTCATCCCGCCGCCCTCAACAGTCTCGACTGCTGTTCGTACGCGCTGGCGCGAGCGGCGCGGCGGCCTCTGCTCGCCATCGGTCACGACTTCGCGCGCACGGACATCGAGCTGGTGGAGCTGAAGGGTTGACAGTGGCGGCCCCACGCGGGGGCCGCCGGCGTGGTCAGCCCAGATGCTCCTCGACAACGGCGACGATGCGCGCGCAGGCGCCCTCGACTTCTTCGTGCGTGGGCGCCTCGGCCATCACGCGCACCAGCTCTTCGGTGCCGGAGGTGCGCACGAGGATGCGGCCGTTGCCGTCCAAGCGGCGGGTCTCTTCGTCGACCGCCGCCCACACCGCGGCCGCTCCGTCCAGCTCGCGCTTGTCGCGCACGCGCACGTTGACCAGCTTCTGCGGCAGACGCGTCATGACGCGAGCCGCCTCGGCGAGCGAAACGTCCATCTCGCGCAGCGCCTGCAAAAGGAGCAGTGCCGTGGCCAGACCGTCACCGGTAGTGCAGACGTCGCGGTTGATGATGTGACCCGACTGCTCGCCGCCCAGGAGGTAGTCGCCCTCGAGCATCTTGGCCACCACGTAGCGGTCGCCGACGTCGGTGACGAGCACCTCGATGCCCTCGCGCTGCATGGCGAGGTGGAAGCCCAGATTGGTCATCACCGTCGTGACGACGGTGTCGCCGCGCAGCTTGCCCTGCGCCTTCAGGTGCCGGGCCAAAATCGCGATGATGAAGTCGCCGTCCACGAGCTCGCCGGCGGCGTCGACGGCGAGCACGCGGTCGCCGTCGCCGTCGAAGGCCAGACCAAGATCGAAGCCGTCGGCGGCGACGATCTCCTGCAGCGCGCCGATGTGCGTGGAGCCGCAGCCCGCGTTGATGTTGGTCCCGTCGGGCTCGGCGAACAGCACGGTGACGTCGGCGCCCGACTCGGCGAGCGCCAGCGGCGCTGCCAGCGACATGGCGCCGTGGGCGCAATCGAGGGCGATCTTCATGCCGCTCAGGTCGAGCGGGATGCGCTTGACGACGTCCCACACGTATCCCTCGACGGCCCCCTCCAGATACTCGGCGGAGCCGAAGCGGTCGCCGGCCAGCGACTGCAGATCGTGGTGCGCGATGTGCGCCTCGATCTCCGCTTCTTCGTCGTCGCTCAGCTTGACGCCGGCGCCGGAGAAGAACTTGATGCCGTTGTCGGCGAAGGGATTGTGCGAGGCACTGATGACGACGCCGGCGTCGGCGCCACGCTGGCGGACCAGCGTGGCGAGCCCCGGCGTCGGGATCACGCCGGCGATCTCCACGCGCGCGCCGCCACTCGTGAGGCCGGCGGTGAGAGCCGCTTCGAGCATCGGCCCCGACAGACGCGTGTCGCGGCCGATCACGAACAGCGGGTGCGGGCCGACCTTCTGGGCGTGCACGACCGCCGCCGCGCGCCCGATCTGCACGGCGAGCTCGGGCGTGAGCAGCTCGCCGGCTACGCCGCGGATGCCGTCAGTGCCGAAATACGTTCCCATGCTGCGAGCCGACTCCGTTCTCGTGTGGGGCTTGGCGCGCCTGCGCCGGTACTCAAGTCATGGTGCGCGGCCCGCGCCGGGATCCTCTGCGAGCTAGTCCCAGCTGCGCAGGCTCAGGTGGACCCCCAGCAGCTTGGCCATGAGCCAGACTGCGACGGCAGCCACGACGACGATCATCACCAGGAACGGAAGGAACGACCACTTGGAGGCGCCGAAGAGGGTTATCACGACAACTACGGCGACTGGTGCGGACAACACGACGGCGGCCTTCTTCCACCCAGGCGCCGTGTTTCTCGGCGGCCTCATGGCCCTCGTGGTTCTTCTTGCCATCGCCTGCTCCTCAGGTGCGGTTGCAGCTCATCCTAGCACCTTGACGTGATGGCGGACCGCGGAAGACGTCTCCCCGCCGGCCATAGCCGCCCCAACGACGACGGGCCGCCGTAAGGCAGCCCGTCGGGGTGATCTGGTGTGGCGTGAAGCGCTAGCGCTTGCTGAACTGCGGCTTCTTGCGCGCCTTGTGGAAACCGGCCTTCTTGCGCTCGACCTTGCGGTCGTCGCGGGTGAGGAAGCCGGCGCGCTTGAGCGGCGTGCGCAGGTTCTCGTCGGCCTCGCAGAGCGCCCGGGCGATGCCGTGACGCACGGCTCCGGCCTGCGCCGAGATGCCGCCGCCGTGCACATTGGCCTTGACGTCGAACTTGCCGCCGGTGTGCGTGGTCTCGAAGGGCATCTGAGCAATGGTCTCGAGGACCTTGCGCCCGAAGTAGGCGTCGATGGCGCGGCCGTTGATGACGACGGTGCCGACGCCCGGGCTGAGGATGACGCGGGCGACACTGGTCTTGCGTTTGCCGGTCGCCCGGTAGGTGACTGCATCAGGCACGCCTTACTCCTTGATCTCGAGCACTTCGGGCATCTGCGCCTCGTGCGGATGCTCCGTGCCCGCGTAGATCTTGAGCTTGCGGAGCTGGGCGCGCCCGAGCTTGGTGTGGGGCAGCATGCCGCGCACGGCGTGGCGCAGAATCTCCTCGGGCCGGCGGGCCTGGAGCTTGGCGTACGACTCGCTCTTGATGCCGCCGGGATAGCCGGAGTGGTGGTAGTACATCTTCTGCTCGGGCTTCTTGCCCGTGACGACGATCTGCTCGGCGTTGATGATGACGACGAAATCGCCGGTGTCGATGGTGGGAGTGTACGTGACCTTGCGCTTGCCGCGCAGGCAGTCGGCGACGACGGTGGCAAGGCGGCCCAGCGTGTGGCCCTTGGCGTCGACGATGTACCACTTCTTCTCGATGGTGGAGGGTTTGGCGACGTAAGTCTTCATGCGCTCACTCGTGTCGGTGACAGAACGCGCGCCCCACGTGGACGCGCGAAAGCGAACTATAGCCAATCACGCCTGGCGATGCAAGACGAGGCGGCGCGGGCGGCGCGGGCTCCTTGCGGCGCTCGGCTCCAGGCACGTGAGGGCGGGCGCGGCGGCGCGCCCGCACTCAGCGCTTCAGCCGCAGCCGCCGGACGCGAGCCCGAGGCTCTGCCCCTGGGCGCTGTAGGCGCCGACCCCCTGGCCGCAGCCGCAGCTTCCCTCGGCCTTGCCGAGGCTGCCGCCCTGCGCCTGGCTGAAGCCGACCGCGTCGCCGCAGCCGCCGCCGACGACGTCGCGCAGCTTCTCATCCTCGAGCGCGGCAACCGCAGGGCCGGCGGCCTCGTGCTCCCAGTCGGCCGCGCCTACGGTGAAGCCGTGCTCGGCGGCCAGGCTCGTGAGGCCGGCGAGCCGTTCCTCACCGCGTGTGCCCTGCAGTGCCAGCGCCTGGTCCTGCAGGGCCTGGTCACTCTCCAGCTTCGCGAAGAATGCGGTCAGATCCTCGATCGACATGGGACGTCCTTTCCTCGTTTCGCGGTCACAGCACGGCGGCGATCTCCGCCAGCCGCTTCTTGTATGGACTCTTATTCACGACACAAGCCAGGGGATCGCGGCCCAGCGGGTCGCCGGTCGCCGCATACCCGAGAGCCCAGCAGCCCCCGCCGCACACCCCGAACTCGGGACAGGCGGCGCATTCCGAGTTCCGCTCCCGGACCTGCGCCTTCGTGACGGAGAAGCGCGCGCGCAGCTCCTCGTCATCCCACACCTCGCTCAGGTCCACGTCGAGCAGCGACGGCATCTCCTCGTGAACCGGAGTCCCGATGAAGCGCAGGCAGGGCATGAACCTGCCGTCCGGCAGCACGTAGGCGACGTCGTTCATCAGGTCGCCGCAGTGCGGGTCGTCCGGCGCGAAGCCGGGCGGCGCCTCATCCGCTGCGTCGCCGCGGGACGTGGCCGCCCACTCGTCGTCGCCCGGGGGCGAGCCCGAGTACAGCCGACAGAGCGTCACCCGGAAGGGGCGGCCGAGGGCGAGCCAGCGCCGCAGGATCGTCTCGCAGACAGCGACCTGCTCGTCGAGCGGGAGCTCGGTGTCGGAGCCCGGCCAAAGGCCCATCGGCAGTGGGGCGTCCAGGTGCCACGTGTGCACGCCCGCGTCGGCCAGGACCTCGGGCGTGCGCAGGATGCCGGCGCGCGTCTCGCGGTCGAGGCAGCTCGTCACGGCGACGCGGAAACCGGCCGCCGCCGTCCTTCGGATCACGTCGAGGGCGGCCGCCTCGACGCCGTCGACGCCGCGCATCGAGTCGTGCGTCCCGACGCCGTCGAAGCTGAAGTGGAAGATCGGCTCGGCGCCGAGCTCGCGGAGCCGCACCAGACTCCGGTCGTCCAGCAGCAGGCCGTTGGTCGAGATCTGGTGGATGCCGATGCGGCGGCGCAGAAGCTCCTCGGCGATCGTCCAGAAGTCGCGGCGCAGGAGCGCCTCGCCGCCGGTGAGGTGCACGCGGAGCACGTTGGCGCGCTCGAACTGGTCGATGAGGCCGAAGAGAGTCTCGGTCGGCAGCTCCCCGTAGCGGGCGACCGGCGCCTCCATGTAGCAGTGCCGGCAGCGCAGGTTGCAGCGCCCCGTGACGCCCCAGTTGACGAGGCGCAGGAAACGGTTCGGGGCGGTGCGCAGGCGCTGCCGCGGGTCGAGCGCGGTGCCGGCGGCGCACTCCACCGCCATGCCCTGCTCGACCATCTGCGCGAGCGTAGCGACGTGCCGGGACAGAAAGAGCGGCGGGCTGATATCGGTCGCGCCGTCGCAGGACCGCGCGACGTACGCGCCGGTGGACGACAGCGGGATCGTCCGCCCCGTGCGCCAGTTCACCAGCACCACGGGGCGATCGCTGTAGCCGCGTAGCTGCCAGTCGGGCGCGAGGACCGCGAAGCGGCCGCTCGCGCCTGCGGCGTCCGCGTGCCGCTTGACCGGCCCCTCGGCTCGCATGTCGCCAGTCTTCATCGGAGCCGCGACGGGCCGCACAAGATCCACTTGGGGCGGCCGCGCGGGCAATCCAGCCCTCAGTCGAGGCGTCGCAGACGCACTTCATCGCCGGGTGCGAGGCCGAGCACCTCTTCGGCGGACCCGGCGCTGACGGCAATGGCCACCTGCCCGTAGCTGTCCACCAGCACGACGATATCGCTGGGGCGCACAGACGCGAAGGTCCGCGCCACCCTGGCCAGAAAGCGC
The DNA here is from genome assembly GCA_903862845.1 of uncultured Thermoleophilia bacterium. Classification (GTDB taxonomy): domain Bacteria; phylum Actinomycetota; class Thermoleophilia; order UBA2241; family UBA2241; genus CAIXSE01. The sequence continues at coordinate 48,718 of CAIOZS010000056.1, read as the reverse complement.
TCGTCTCCGCAGACGAGCTCCACAGTGTCGCCGAACTTCGCCGCCTCGAGCTGCCGGGCGCGCAGGTTGAGCGCCACGTTGCCGAAGCGGTCGACGAGCAGGGCCGTGGTCGTCAGGCCGTCGCGGTGCCTGCGCAGCTCGGGGACCTCAAGTCGCGTGAGGCCGCCCGGATCGATCGCCTTCCCGGCGACGTCGAGCGCCAGCCCGGCGGCCAGCCGAGCCGCGACCGGGGCAAAGATGTCGCGGCCGTGGAAGGTGGCCGAGAGGGGCGCCAGCCAGAGGTCTTCGTTGGTCAGCTCGTGAGCCGCCTGCACACCGTCATCGCGGTCGGCGGCCAGGGTGAGCAGGCCGTTGTCCGGGCCCACGAAGAGGCGGTCGCCGCCGCTGCGCAGGGCCACCGCCCGCCGGGGCCCGCCGACCCCGGGGTCGACCACCGCGAGATGCACGGCTCTTTCGGGCATGTACGGCAACGTGTTGCGGAGGACGAGAGCCCCGGCCAGCACGTCGCGCTCCGGGAGCCCGTGAGTGACGTCGATGACGCGCACCTCGGGCGCGACGCGCGCGATGACGCCGCGGCACACGCCGGCGAAGTCGTCGGCGTGGCCGTAGTCACTGGCGAAGCAGATGGGCCTGGTCATGGTCACAACCTACGACGTCGCCTGTGGCGGCGCAACAGGCCGGCGACGACGGGGCTCGACCCGCGGGCAAACATCTCGCCCAAGCCGGCAGACACATTGCTCTCGGGGCGGTCAGCCCGGGAACTCGCCCTCGGTGTTTGGGCGGCCGAAGCCTCCCGGCGAACTGCACCAACCCCCGACGACCGCGCGCAGCGACTCGTCGTCGAGCTCGGCCGCCGCCGAGCCGGCGGCGGCGCTCTTCCAGTCCTCGGGGGTCACGGTGAAGCCGGCGTCGGCCGCGAGGCGGCAGAGTCCGGCCACGCGCTCGTCGTCAGGGCTGCCTTGGAAGGCGCGTGCCTGCTCCTGCAGGTCCGCATCGGTCTCGAGCTTGGCGAAGAACGCTTTCAGGTCGTCGATCGGCATGGTGCTCCTTTCGCGCGACGCGGGAACGCCGCTTGTCGTCAGTCGGAGGGCAGGGCGTTCAGCCGCGAAACTCGCGACCGAACTGTGGGGCGGCGGTCCCCGTGATCTCGCAGACGCCCCCGACGACCGCACGCAGCGACTGGTCGTCGAGCTCCGCTGCCGCCGTGCTCGCGGCGGCGCTGCTCAAGTCCTCGGGAGTCAACGTGAAGCCTGCGTCCGCCGCGAGAGCGCACAGTCCGGCCACGCGCTCGTCGTCGGTGCTGCCCTGCAGGGCGCGTGCCTGGTCCTGCAGGGCAGCGTCGGTCTCGAGCTTGGCGAAGAAGGCTTTCAGGTCGTCGATCGGCATGGTGTCTCCTTCCGCGCGCCACGTCGGCGGCGCGTTGAACGTCAGACGGGACTCGAGGCGTGAAGCCTACCCTGGGAACACGCGCTCGGAGCTTGGGCCGGTAACAAGCCCAGGCGAACTGCAGAGGCCCCCGACGACCGCGCGCAGCGACTGGTCGTCGAGCTCGGCCGCCGCCGAGCCGGCGGCGGCGCTGCTCAAGTCCTCGGCGGTCAACGTGAAGCCTGCGTCCGCCGCGAGAGCGCACAGCCCGGCGACTCGCTCGTCAGCGGCGCTGCCCTGCAGGGCACGTGCCTTGGCCTGCAGGTCCGCATCGCTCTCGAGTTTGGCGAAGAAAGCCTTGAGGTCGTCGATCGGCATGGTTCCTCCTTTTCGTGGCTGGTCTGGTGTCGAGGCGCTCAGCCCCCAAGAAACTCGCGGCCGAGGTGTGGAGCGAAGAAACCCGTACTCTCACAGATCCCCCCCACGACCGCGCGCAGCGACTGGTCGTCGAGCTCCGCCGCAGCGGTGCCGGCGGCGGCGCTGCTCAAATCCTCGGGGGTCACCGTGAAGCCTGCGTCCGCCGCGAGAGCGCACAGTCCGGCCACGCGCTCGTCGTCGGTGCTGCCCTGCAGGGCGCGTGCCTGGTCCTGCAGGGCAGCGTCGGTCTCGAGCTTGGCGAAGAAGGCCTTGAGGTCGCCGATTGGCATGGTTCCTCCTTTTCGTGGCTGGTCTGGTGTCGAGGCGCTCAGCCCCCAAGAAACTCGCGGCCGAAGAGCGGGGCGATGTCCCCCGTGACTTCGCAGCCGCCGCCGACGACCGCGCGCAGCGACTCGTCGTCGAGCTCGGCTGCCGCCGTGCCGGCGGCGGCGCTGCTCAAATCCTCGGGGGTCACCGTGAAGCCGGCGTCCGCCGCGAGAGCGCAGAGTCCGGCCACGCGCTCGTCGTCGGTGCTGCCCTGCAAGGCGCGTGCCTGCTCCTGCAGGGCAGCGTCGGTCTCGAGCTTGGTGAAGAAGGCTTTCAGGTCGTCGATCGGCATGCTGTCTCTCCTTGTTCGATCATGCAGTGCCGGCGGCGATGCCTGCGAGGTGCCGCCGGTGCGGGCTCTTCCATAGGTCGCACGCCACAGGGTCGCGGCCGAACACGTCGCCGCTGGCCGCGTAGGCCATGGCCCAGCAGCCGGCGCCGCACTCGCCGAACTCGTCGCAGGCGGCGCACTCCTCGTTGTGCGCGAGAACCTGGGACTTGGTGACACCGAGGAACGCGCGAAGCCCTTCATTGGCCCACGCCTCGCTGAGGCTGACGTCCAGCAACGACGGCAGCGCCGTCTCGAAGGGCGTACCGATGAAGCGCGGGCACGGGATCAGCCGCCCGTTCGGCATCACGTAGGCGGTGTCATCGAACAGCGCACCGCAATGGAGGTCGTCGGGTGTGCAGCGGTGCAGCGGCTCCTGCGGCGGCACGTATTCGCCGGGCGCGCCGGCGTAGATGCCACACAAGGTGACGAGCATGGGGCGGCCCAGGGCGAGCCAGCGACGCAGGATCGGTTCGCACACGGCCGCCTGCTCGTCGAGGGAGAGGCCGGTGCTCGCCGTCGTCCAGCAGCCGATCGCCTGCGGGGCGGTCACGTGCCAGGAGCGGACGCCGGCGTCGGTCAGCAGGTCGAGCGCCGGCAGCATGCCGTCCCTCGTCACGCCGTCGAGGCAGCTCGTGACAGAGACCTTGAAGCCGGCGTCGACGGCCCGCCTGATAGCGCTCATGGCCGCCGCCTCGGCGCCGTCGCAGCCGCGCATGGCGTCGTGGGTGCCGACCCCGTCGAGGCTGAAATGCAGGATGGGGTCGGCCTCGAGGTCGCGCAGGCGTTGCAGCGCCTCGTCGTCCAGCAGCACGCCGTTGGTGGAGATCTGGTGGATGGCGATGCGCTGCGCCGTCAAGGCGCCGGCCAGCTCCCAGAAGTCCGCGCGCAGCAGCGGTTCGCCGCCGGTCAGGTGGAGGCGCTGCACGTTGGCGTCCACGAACTGCTCGACAAGCCCCAGCGCCACGTCGTGGGGGAGCTCGCCGTAGCGGCCCGTCGGACCGTCCATGTAGCAGTGGCGGCAGCGCAGATTGCAGCGCCCGGTGACCGCCCACTGCGTGTACTGGATGTAGCGGTTCGGCGCCTCCCGAAAGCGCTGCCGCGGATCCAGCTCGGCACCGTAGGCGCATTCTTCGGCCAAGCCTTCTGCGAGCATGAGATTGAGCGTGGCCTGGTGCTTGGGCAGGAAGATCGGCGACGTGAAGTCGGTATGACCGTCGCAGGCGCGCGCCACGTAAGCGCCCGCCGCCGCGAGCGGGCGCGCCTCCCCGGTGCGCCAGTTGGCAAGCACCCCGGGGCGGTCGCTGTAGCCGCGCAGCAGCCAGTCCGGGCGCAGCACCGCGAAGCGCGGGCTCACCGGCCCCGCCGCGCTCATCCGCTCCGCCGTTCTGCCGCGGCCAAGCTCACGGTGAGCCTTGCCGAGAGTCGGGGAAGGATCCGTCTTCAAGACCGGCCGCCGCGAGGTGCTCGAGCTCCTCGTCGCTGAGCTCGCGCGCCTCTGCCGGCCTCCGTGAGCTGAGATCCGCCACCTCGGCGACCTGCTCCGCCTCAGGCTCGGAGGCCGTTACTCGCGGCGAGATCAGGGCCAGAAACGCCGACAGGGCGCCGTCGAGCAGCGCGTCGGCAGCGGTTCGCTCTTCTGCAGAGGGCAGGCCGCGCATGGAATCGACGCTGGCGACCCCCGCCAGCCAGCACAGCGCCAGCGAGGCCTGAAGCTCCGCATCGTCGAAGGTCAGCTCGCCGCGCCGGCGACCGCTTTCGAGGATCTCGCGGAGACGCGCGCGCAGCATCCAGCGCGCGTCGGCCGGCTCGCCGGAGGGCTCGCCGGTGCCCGCCGCGGCGACCGCGAAGTCGAGCGCGTATCGATGCGGCGCCTCGCGCGCCCAACCAACGAACGCCCGACCCACCGCGCGGAGCTGCGCGGCGGCGGGCGCGTCGGGCGCGCCCACCGCAGCCAGGGCTTCGGCCAGCTCCGCCAGCGCCGCGGCTCTGACCGCCGCCATCAGGCCATCCCTGCCCCCGAAGTAGTAGTGGACCGTAGTCGTCGTGACGCCGAGCTGCCCGGCGACATCCTTGAGCCTGACCCCATCTGCCCCCTTCTCGGCGATGAGGCCGGAGGCGCCTCTGACCATGGCCGACACCAACTGCGGATTGGCTGGCCTGGTCATGATGTTGGTCCTGCCCGCATCTGCCCGCTCACCTGCCTAAATGATCTCAGGGGGCGGTGCGTCCTTCTTGGCGGCCGTCGGCTCGGGGACGGGGGCGCAGCCTCCGGCCAATCCCTCAAGGTCGTCGTCTGCCAGCTCGCCACCGCGCAAAGCGTCGGGCCCGAGCTTCTCGTCACCTGCATCCGCGGACTTCATGGCTGCCTCCCTCATCAGCGGCCCGGCGACCGGTGTGCCGCCTATGACCTCGTGCTCCAGTATCTTAAGCACATAACTTATGTAACACAATAGCGCGCCGATGTAAAGCGTCGTCGGCGCGGACGACGCTGTGGGAAAGGGGCCGGCAATCGGTCGGGCCGGGGCTGCGCCCAGCGCGTCGCCGCGCGCGTGGCCCGCAAGAAGCGCTGCCGCGCCACTACCATGTCCTCGACCCGATGGGCACAGACGAGCGCGCTCAGGCGAGACCGCAGGCGGTGGCGGCGATCGCCGCCACGAGCCCTGCGGCCGTGTGCTCGGAGGCCTCCACGGCGACCGTCAGCCCCAGCTCGCGAAGCGTGTCGCTGGTTGCCGGACCGATGGAGCACAGGGCGACGCCGGAGAGCCGCTCGGCGAGCGGCCGGCCGGCGCCGGGTCCGCCGGCCGTCCCGGCCGTCCCGGCCGCATCCATGAGCCCGGCGAACCGCCGTGCGGTCGAGCCGGAGGTGAACGTGATGAAATCCGCTCTCTCGATCCGTGCGGCCGGCACCTCCAGCCGCTTCGCGGGGACCGTGTCGTAGACCGGCAGCACGCTCACGATGGCGCCGCTCGCGCGCAGCGCGTCGGGGACCACCGTCCGCGCCAGGCGGGCCGACGGAATGAGAACCCTGGTCCCCGCCGGCGCCACGGCGCGCTCCTCGAGCGTGTGCAGCAGACCCTCGGCGACAAAGTCGCCGGCCATCACGTCGCAGGCGACGCCGCGTTCCTCGAGGGCAGAGGCGGTCTTCGGCCCCACGGCCGCGACGACGGCGTCGTCGAGCGACGCGAGCGGCAGGCCGAGCTCCGTGAGATAGCCCAGAAACACCTCCACGGCGTTGGCGCTGGTGAAGATGATGAGCTGGTAGCCCGCGAGCTCGTTGACGACGACGCGCACGATCTCGTCGTCGAGCGCTCGCGGCATGATGCGGATGGTGGGCGCCAGCAGCACCTCGGCGCCCAGATGCCGAAGCGGCTCGACGAGAGAGGCGGCCTGCACGCGCGGGCGCGTGACGACGACGGTCTTGCCCTCGAGCGGCCGCCCGCGCGTCAGGTCAGGCGGCACCGCGGACCTCCGCGAGGATCGCGTCGGCGCCGCGCGCGAGCAGATCCTCGGCGAGCGCGATCCCGAGCCCCTCGGGCGCCTGCGCGGGGCCCGCAAGCTCCCCGCGCACGGTCTTCGTGCCGTCGAGGGAGCCGACGAAGGCGCGCAGCAGAAGCCGGTCGACGCCCAGCTCGTCCGGCAGTTCGGACACCTCGGCGAAGCCCGCGACCGGCACCTGGCAGCCGCCCTGCAAGGCGCGCATGAGGCTGCGCTCGGCGCGCACGGCCAGAGCAGTGCGCTCGTGGATCAGCGGGGCGACGAGCGCCGCGATGCGTCCGTCGCCGGCCCTCGCCTCGAGGGCCAGCGAGCCTTGCCCGACGGCGGGCAGCATCTGCCGGAAGGCAAAGGCGAAAGACGCCAGCTCCGGTTGCCCGAGCCTGGCCAGGCCGGCGGCCGCGAGAATCGTGCCGGCCATGTCCTGCTCCTCCAGCTTGCGCAGGCGAGTCTGCACGTTGCCGCGGATGTCGACCAGATCGAGGTCGGGACGCAGCGCAAGGAGCTGCGAGCGGCGCCGCAGGCTGGAGGTGCCGACGGTGGCGCCGCGGGGAAGGTCGTCGAGCGTGCGCGGCGCGAAGGAGGCTGCGCCGACAAACACATCGCGCACGTCCTCGCGCGCCGTGAAGGCGACGATGGCCAGGCCCTCGGGGACCTCCGTCGGCATGTCTTTGGCCGAATGCACGGCGAGATCGGTGCGGCCGTCGAGCATGGCCGCCTCGAGCTCCTTGGTGAACAGGCCTTTGTCGCCGATCTTGGCGAGCGGCGCGTCCTGCAGCCTGTCGCCCTTGGTCTGGATGACCGCGATCTCGATGCGCAGGTCGGGATGCAGACGCACGAGCCGGTCCCTCACCCACTCACTCTGGATGAGGGCGAGCTTGCTGCCCCGGGAGCCGATACGCAGCACGCCGCTCACGCGTCGTCCGTGCCGGTGCCGCGTAGGTGATGGATGGTGGCACCGGGAGGCCCGCCGGCCGCGGTGTCGAGGTCGTGCGCAACCGCGGACGCTCCGACGTCGGCGGCATCCTCCGCGGCGGCGCCCTCAGGAACGTCGTCGTGGCTCTCCTGCGCCGATCCGTTGCCGCCGAGGTCGAAGAGCGTGCGCACGGCGTCGACGTACAAAGCGCAGTCCCGGCTGCCCGCGACCTCCTTCATCTTCACGGTCGGCATATGGAGGATCTTGTTGACGATGCTCGCCGTGAGCATATCGACGCGGGCGCGCTGCTCGTCGCTCAGGTCGGCGAGCTTGCCGCCGAGACGCTCGAGCTCCGCGCGGCGGATCTGCTCCACCGCGCCTCGCAGGGTGGCGATCGTGGGCACGACCTCGAGGCTGCGCAGCCAGTCGTTCACGCTGCGCAGCTCCTCCGCGACGATGCGCTCGGCGTGGTGCGCCTCTTTCTCGCGCTCGCCGCGGTTCTGCTCCACCACGCGCTGGAGATCGTCGATGTCGTACAGGTAGGCGTTGCGCACGCGGTCGATCTCGGGATCGAGGTCGCGCGGCACGGCGATGTCGATAAGGAAGATGGGCCGGTGGCGCCGACGCTTGAGCGCACGCTCGACGAGCTCACGGGTGACAACGAAGTGCGGCGCCGAGGTGGAGCTGATGACGATGTCGGCGGCCGCCAGGTGTCCTTCGAGATCTTCGAAGGGCACGGCGCGGCCGCCGACCCGGCGGGCCAGTTCCTCCGCGGCGGCGAACGTGCGGTTGGTGACGAGGATGCGCTCGATGCCGTGTGCCTTGAGGTGCGTCGCCGTGAGCTCGCTGGTGTCGCCGGCGCCGACGATGAGCACGGTGTGGTCCTTGAGCTTGCCGAACACCTGGAGAGCCAGCTCGACGGCCGCGGAGCTCACGCTCACCGGGCGCTCGCCGATGGCCGTCTCGGTGCGCACGCGCTTGCCGACTTCGAGGGCGTGCCGAAACAGGCGGTTGAAGACGACGCTGGTGCAGCCGCCCTCGCAGGCCTGCTGGTAGGCGGCCTTCATCTGGGCGACGATCTGCGCCTCGCCGACGACCATCGAGTCGAGGCTCGAGGTGACGCGGAAGAGGTGGGCGATGGCGGCGTCACCTGAGTAGCTGTAGAGGCTCGGCTCGAGCTCGGCGGCGGCGGCCCCGGCGTGCTGCGCCAGGCGCTCGACGGCCGCCCGGCGCGCCGCCGGCGAGTCGCGGCCGTACAGGTACAGCTCGGTGCGGTTGCACGTGCTCAGGGCGAGGGCCTCGCAGGCGGCCCCGCCGTCCAGCAGCTCGCGGGCCATGCGCAGGGCGCCGGCCTCGTCGAGCGCCAGGCGCTCGCGCAGCTCCAGCGAGGCGGTCTTGTGCGAGATGCCGGTGACGACGACGAGCACCCGGTCAGCCTCCGTAGGTGTGGAAACCGCTGAAGTACGGCACGGCGGCGAAGCGGATCACGAGCAGCACGACGAGGCCGGTGACGGCCAGCCAGGCGAGGCGGCCGCCGACCCAGTCGGCACGCACGCGGCCCCAGAGCAGCACCGCGTAGAGCGCCCAGGCGAAGAGCGCGAGCAACACCATGGGATCGATCCACCAGCTCGGGACGTTGAAGGTCTCGGCGCGGATGATGCCGGCCAGCATGCCCGCCGTGAGGAACGGCAGCCCCAGCAGCGTGGCGTGGTAGATGAGCTTCTCCAGAGCGCCCAGCGAAGGCAGCCGTCCGAGCACGCCGCCCGCCCTGCGGCGTCGCAGCAGGGCCTCCTCGATGAGGTAGATGATGCCCGCGCCGCCGGCCACGTACAGGCAGCCGATGGCGGTGAGCATCACGATCACGTGCAGGATGACGATGTCGCTGCGGAGCGCCGGCACGAGCTGCGCCGGCGGCTTGTACTCGACCCAGGCGACGGTGAGCAGAATGAGAACCACGGGGAGCACGTACAGGCCGACGGCGCGGATCCTGGTGAACGACTCCAGCACGTGCCACACCAGGGCGACGGACCAGGCGACCATGACCAGCGACTCGTAGGCGCCGGCAAACGGCACGTGACCGGCACTGAAGCCGCGGAAGATGATGGCCACGGTCTGGAAGACCAGGCCCACCGCGGCGACGACCAGGCCGACCCGGGTCAGCGTCGGGCTTCTGGTGAGGAACTGGACCACGAAGACGGCGAACGCCCCCGCGTAGAGCAGGTAGGCGATCCAGAGGAAGATGACCGAGGCGTGCTCCATAGTGAAGAGTATGCGCCTCGCCTAACGCCGGTGGCGCCGGCGGCTCACTCGCCGCCGGCCTCGCCCCGGCGCCGCCGGACTTCCTGCTCGAGGAGCGTGACGTCGCGCGTGAGAGCGTTCACCCGGCGCGCGCTGAGAAAGTAGTACAGCACGAGCACCGCCAGGATGATGGCATAGGCGGCGGCCACGAACTTGGCGCCTTCTTCGATGGTCATCGGGTCAGCCTCCGATCGAGTTCTTAAGGTCGGCCACGCGGTCCTTGAGCTCCTCGACGCCGAGGTCTCTGCGGATGAGCGCGACCAGCAGCAGGGTCATGCCGATCATGCTGATGAAGAAGCTCACGAACATGCTGCCGGGCATGCCGGTGCCGCTGGTCGTGATCACCGTGGGGTGCATGCCGGCCGGCAGGAAGCGCGTCGCGAAGAACGTGATGGGTACGTCGATGAAGGCGATGATCGCGAACACGGCGGCGAAGGTGGCGCGCCGCTCCTCTTCCTCCACCACGGAGCGCAGCACGAAGTAGGCGACGTAGAGGAAACAGACGAGGAGGAAGGTGGTGAGCCGCGGCTCCCAGTCCCACCAGGTGCCCCAGGCCGCCTTGCCCCAGATCATGCCGGTGGCCATGACGAGCGCGCTGAAGAGCAGGCCGAGGCGCACGCAGACCACGCCGAGGCGGTCCCACTTGGGGTCCTGGCTGCGCAGGTAGAGGATGGCGGCCACGAAGGCGACGCCGAAGGCCACGAGCGCGGTCTCGGCGATGGGCGCGTGGTAGAAGAAGATCTTCTGGCTGTAGCCCATCGTGGAGGCGTCGATGGGCGCGTAGAGGAAGGCCAGCAGGAGCCCCACGATGAGGAAGATGCCGGCCCCCACGAAGAGCATCGGGGCGCTGACGAGCTGCTTCACGCTCACTCTCCTATGGCGAAGTCGTAGGTGCCGTACGCCGCCACCATGAAGATGGCGTCAAAGCCTAGCAGGAACAGGACGCGGGCGAGAAGGTCGCCGAACCCGGCGCCCTCCGCGAAGATCAGCGTGGTCGCCCCTGTCGCGGCGATCAGCACCGGCACGATGAGCGGCAGAAAGATGATCGGGAGCAGCAGATCGCGCGAACGCGTGCTCATCGAGATCGTCGCCAGAAGCGTTCCCAACGCACAGATGCCCAGGTCGGCGAGCAGCAGCACGACGAGAAATTGAGGCAGGTCGCCGACGTAGCTCCTCGAGACGAAGAACAGCGTGAACACGGGCACCGCGACCACCTGGATGATGAGCAGGAAGATGAGGTTGCCGGCCGTCTTCGCGAGGAAGATCGTCACCCGGTCCACCGGGCAGAGCAGGAGGCCGTCCAGGCAGCGCTCGTCCTTCTCCTGGGCAAACGAGCGGTTGAGCCCCAGCAGCATCGCGAAGATGAACGTCACCCACAGCATGCCGCCGGTGAAATACGTGAGGTCGGCGTCCTCTTTGACGCTGAAGGCGTAGTGGAAGATGACCATGGCGAGCAATACGAAGAGGATCATGCTGATGATCATCTCGCGGGTGCGCAGCTCGCGGATGAGGTCCTTGCGGAGGATGGCCATGAACTGGCGCCGGCCGTTCACAGCACGCTCCCGTCGTGCACGTGCTCGCGGTAGACGGCGCTGAAGGAAGCGTGGTCCACGCCGGCCGCGTGCTCGTAGACGATGCGGCCGGCCTCGATGATCATGAGATCGGTGCCCCAGTCGAGGCCCTTCGCGATGTTGTGCGTCACCATGACGAAGGTGTGCTCGTCGCGGATCTCGGCGAGCAGCCCGTCGAGGATGTCGACGGCGCGCGGGTCGAGGCCGGAGTGCGGCTCGTCGAGCAGCAGCACGCGCGGCCGGTGCAGGATTGCGCGCGCGATGGCCAGGCGCTGGCGCATGCCCTTGCTGTAGGTGCGCACCACGTCGTGGCGGCGATGGCTGAGCTCGAGGCGCTCGAGGAGCTCCGTGATGCGTGCCTCACGGTCGTCCACCCCGTACATGTCGGCGTAAAAGCGCAGGTTCTCGTGGGCCGTGAGGTCGAGGTACAGCATGGGGTTGTGCGAGATGAGCCCGATGGTGCGGCGCACGGGCATCGGGTCGTCGCGCACGTCGTGGCCGGCGACCCGGACCGTGCCGGCGCCGGCCGTGAGCAGCGTGGCAAGCACGCGCAGCGTGGTGGTCTTGCCGGCGCCGTTGGGGCCGAAGATGCTGAGGAAGCCGCCGCGCTCGAGGCTGAAGGACAGGCCCTTCAGCACCTCGCGGCGGCCGAACGTCTTGCGCAGGCCCGCGACCTCGATCTCGAGGGAGGTCGCGCCGTCCCGCCGGTCTGCCGGGTCCGACACCGGGCGCCCTCCGCTAGGCCGTGGCGCCGGGCGGGCGGGCGGCATCGCCGTTGTCGGCGTTCCCCTCCGCGACCCGCGCCTCCTGCTGCTGCCGGCGCGCTTTGGGCCAGAGCGACACCGCGGCGCCCGCGCACAGCAGGATGGAGCCGATCCACACCCAGCGGATGAGCGGGAAGATGACCATGCGCAGGGCGATGCGCGTCGACGTGCTGTCGAACGGGTCGTCGGCGACCACGAAGAGGTCCTCGAACGGCCGCCCGAGGATCACGGCGCGCACGGCCGCCCCGCTCATCGGATACACGTCTGTGTGCGGCGCCAGGGTGCCGATCTGCCGGCCGCCCCGGCTCACGGCGAACGTCGCGATCGAGCGCGTTGAGTCCTGCGGGCCGGTGTTCCCCGTCATGCCCTTGTAGGTCAGGGTGTAGCCCGCGATGCTCGCCGTCTGGCCGGCCCTGACCTTGACCAGCGCCGTGGCCTCGTGCTTGTACACGTTGGAGCCGATCAGGCCGGCGACCACGAGGATCATCCCGAAGTGCACGAAATACGCAGCCGTGCGCGTGCGGCTGCCGGTGAAGGCGCGGCCCATGCCGGCCCAGAGGCTCCTTTCGGGGCCGGCCGCACGCCGCGCCGCGCGCAGCACGAACTGGATGACGGCGCCCACGGCAAAGCCGCAGACCACGAGGCCGACGAAGCCCCACACGTTGGACTGGAAGCCGAGGTACAGCCAGAGCGGCACAGACAGCACGGCGGTGACCAGCGGGAGAATGAGGGTCTTGCGCAGCTCGGCGCCCTCGGTCTTGCGCCAGGCCAGCAGGGGGCAGACGGCGAGGAGCGCCAGCATGACGACGCCGAGAGGCTGGGCAATGGCGTTGTAGGTGGTCGGCCCAACGGTCCTGTTCATGGTCAGCGGTACGACCACCGTGCCGAAGGCGACGGCCACGGCGAACAACGCGAGCAGCAGGTCGGTGAGGTAGTAGAGGAAATCGCGTGAGAGGACCGACTCCACCTGGTCGTGACTCGCAAAGCGCCGCCAGCGCCAGGCCATCAGGCCGATACTGGCGGCCGCCGTCGCGATGAGAAACGCGGAGAGGATCCAGACCAGCAGCGAGTTCTTCTCGAAGGCGTGGACCGACTGGATCAGGCCGGTCCGCGTGGTCCAGGTGGCGAGGATCGTGAAGAAGAACGTCGCGGCCGCCAGTCCCAGCGCCCAGTGCTTGAACAAGCCCCGCGACTTGTACAGGGTGAAGGCGTGGAGCAGGGCCGTGGCCGTGAGCCAGGGCACGAGAGAGGTGTTCTCGACAGGGTCCCAGCCCCAGTAGCCGCCGAAGCTGAGCACCACGTAGGCCCACCAGGCGCCGAGACCGATACCGAGCGAGAGGAAGAGCCAGCCCGCCACGGCCCACTTCTGCGACAGCAGGACCCACAGCTTGTCGCCTCTGCCGAGGAGCAGGGTGGAGATGCCGAAGGCGAAGGGCACCGACAGGCCCACATAGCCGATGAACAGCGCCGGCGGATGCAGCACCATGGCCGGGTGCAGGAGAAGCGGGTTGAGACCGAAGGGCGTGGTGCCCGGCGCGGCCGCGACGAACGGGTTCGAGCCCTTGTTGAGAACCATGAGCGCGGCGAAGACCCCGCCGACGATGCACAGCACCATGACGGCGCCGCCGGTGAGCCGCTCGACCTTGTTGAGGTCGATGAGGGCGATGACCACGGCGACCACGGCGATGAGCAGCAGCCACAGCAGGAACGAGCCCTGCTGCCCCGCCCAGAAGCCGGCGATGCGGTAGAACGTGGACAAGGTGGCGGCGGAGTTCTCGGCGACGTAGCCGAAACCGAAGTCCTTCTTGAGGAAGGCCTGCAGAAGCACGGCGCCGGCGACGACGGTGCTCAGGAAGAACGCGTAGACCGCGTAGTAGCCGTTGCGCAGCAGGTCCTCGCGATCCCAGCGCATGCCGAGGGCAAGGAAGAGAACGCTCGCCATGGAGAAGGCGAGCGCGGCCCAGAGCGAGTATCGGCCGAGCTCTAGCACCCGCGCGGCCTCATTGCGCCGCGGCCGGCGAGGGCGCGGTGGAGGCCTGCGCCTTGTACTTGCTCGGGCACTTGGTCTGGAGCTGGTCGGCGCTGATCGTGCCGTCGGTGGCCGCGTACTTGCCGATGACCACTACGTCGACACCGCTGTCGAACGTGTTGGGCATCTGGCCGCTGTACGTGACCTTGACCGTCTGCGACTTGCCCGTGAGGTCCTGGATGGTGAAATGAACTCCGCCGGCGTCGCGATTGATCGTGCCGTCCAGCACCTTGCCGCCGACCTTGACGTTCTTGCCGTCGTATTGGCCGCTGGTGAGATCGGAGACCTGACGGTAGTAGGCGCCCTGTTTCTGCACGAGAAAGACCACGCCGATGACGAACACCACGACGATCACGCCGGTAGCGATGAGCAGACGCGTTCGAGACTTCTTGTTCACGCGGATACCCCCGGTTGCTGTGCGAGCGGCGCCCCATAGTGTAGCCCACGAGCGGGCTTCACGCCATTTCCACTGTCCGCAGCATGATTAAGTCGTGTGAAGGAGGGCGACGGCCGACGGCGTAGCTTGCGGCATGTCCATCGACAAACGCCGTGAGAGCAAGCTCATCGCCGTGATCTGCGCCGAGGTCGCCGGCGCCGGCGAGGCGGATGCCGGTCGCCGCCTGCAGCCCGCCCTCGAGCGTCTCAACCAGCTCTTCGCACCGGCCGTCGCCGAACCGTTCGCCGTGACCGGCGACGGTCGCGCCCAGGGCGCCCTGGCAGACCCGGCGCAGGCGCCGCTCTGCATCAGCGTGCTCCGCGAGAGTCTTGCTCCACTGGAGCTGCGGTTCGGCGCGGGCATCGGCGCCGTCGAGCACGCCCGCGACCCGGCGACCGACGGGCGCGACGGCCACTCCCTTGCCCGTCGCGCCCTGCGGCTCGCCGTGCGTGACGACGGCCTCTGTCGCTACCTCGGCACCGGCGACGCCGGCGACGTGCTGCTGGGCGCCCTGAGTCGTCTCGTCGACCCCCTCATCCGGGCGCGCACGCTGAAGCAGTGGGAAGCTATCGCGGCCTACCGGGAGCTCGGCCACCAGCGCGAAGTAGCGCAGCGGCTCGGAGTGACGCGCCAGAGCGTGGGCGATCGCCTCACGGCCGGTCACCGCCGCGAGGTGGCAGAGGCGGACGCGGCCGTCGCCCTGTACCTGAGCTATTTCCGCCGGCAGCGCTTCACGCCCTGACGGGCATGACCGGCTGCCTGCCGACCCGGCCCGGCGTCAGCCCAGCGGCGCGGGCGGCGGTTCGGGCGGGGCGCAGTCGCCGCCCAGGTCGAGCAGCTTCTCCACGGCGTGCGGCAGCGCCGGCGCGATCATCGCGAACTGCTCGCGGCAGGCGCGCGGGCTGCCCGGCATGTTGATGATCAGCGTCTTGCCGCGCATCCCGCTCACGGCGCGCGAGAGCATCGCGTGCGGCGTCGTGGCGGCCGAGCCGGCGCGCATCGCCTCGGCGAAGCCCGGCGCCTGACGCTCGAGCACCTCGAGTGTCGCCTCGGGCGTCACGTCACGCGTGGTCATCCCGGTACCGCCCGTGGTGAGGATGAGGTTCACCGGGCTCTGGTCGGCCCAGCGCCGTAGCTCGGCGGCGATCTGGTCGGCCTCATCCGGGACGATGGCGCGCTCCACAGAGGCGACGCCCAAGGCGCGCAGCGCCACTTCGAGGGCGTCGCCGCTGGCGTCCTCGCGCTCGCCGCGCGAGCCCTTATCGCTCACCGTGAGCACGCCGGCCACGATGAGGCTCGGCTTGAGCAGCACGATGCCCTGACCCGGCACGATCTCTCCGCCCTCGACGACGCGCGCGAAAATGCCCTCTCGCGGCATGACGCAGTCGCCGGCCTGGCGGAAGATGGCGCAGCGGTCGTGGCACACCTTGCCGATCTGGGTGACCTCGAGCAGGGTCTCGCCGGCGTGCAGGCGCGCGCCGACGGGCAGCTCGTAGAGCACAAGGCCCTCGGTGGTGATGTTCTCGCCGAAGGCGCCCGGCCCGACCGTAGGGCACGCCGCCTTCATCTTCTCGATGCTCTCGCCGGCCAGCAGGCTCACCTGGCGGTGCCACGGACCGGCGTGCGCGTCGCCCTCGACGCCATGCTCGACCACCAGGGTGATCGACTCCACGGGCTCCTTGCGCACGCCCTTCTCGGCGGCGACGTTGACCGACACGATGCGGCCGTCCACGGCCTGCCGGCTCACGGCTCGCCGCCGCTCTGCTCCGCGCTCGCCTCGCGCCGCCACTCGCCGCTGCGCCCGCCGCTCTTCTCGAGCAGGCGCACGGCCGTGATCTCCATGCCGCGATCGACGGCCTTGCACATGTCGTAGATGGTGAGCGCCGCCACGGACGCGGCGACCAGCGCCTCCATTTCCACACCCGTGCGGCCACGCAGCCGGGCTTCGCTGACGACGCGCAGGCCGGGCAGCGCGGCGTCCGCCTCGATCTCGACGGCCACGGAGGTCAGGTTGAGCTGGTGACACAGGGGGATGAGCTCGTGGGTGCGCTTGGCCGCCATGATGCCGGCAAGACGGGCGGCGGCGATCACGTCGCCCTTGGGCGCCGCTTCGTCCTGGATCATGGCGAGCGTGGCGGGCGCCATGAAGACGCGCGCCTCGGCGCGCGCCACGCGCGCCGTCTCGTCCTTGCCGCCGACGTCGACCATGCGCGCGCGCCCGCGCGCATCCAGATGGCTGAGCTCGCTCACTGCCTCAGCCGCCGATCTCGGACATCGCGCGCTCGTTGGCGCGCTGTTCGCGGCAGCGGTCGAAGCTCTTGCCCGCCACCGCGGCACCGATCGCGTCGCGCAGCTCGGCGGGATGGGCGATGAGCGGCCGGACCGCGACCTCATCGCCCGAGAACAGGCAGGTGCGCAGGCGCCCGTCGGCGGTGAGGCGCAGGCGGTTGCACCTCTCGCAGAAGTGCTCGGAGACCCCGGCGATGAAGCCGATGGTGCCGAGCGCCCCAGGCGCGTGCCAATACTGCGCCGGGCCGTGCCCGTAAGGGCCCTCGTGCGGCACCAGCTCGTGACGGTCTTTGAGGAGCTGCAGGATCTCGGGAGCCGGCACCAGATGACCGTGGCCGCCGAGCCGGCGGTCGAGCGGCATGAACTCGATGAAGCGCACGTGCACCTCGCGCTCGCGCGTCAGGGCGACGAAGTCGTCGAGCTCGTCTTCGATGCCGTCGAGCAGAAGCGCGTTGATCTTGACCGGCGCGAAGCCCGCGGCGAAGGCCGCGTCAAGGCCGGCGAGCGCGTCGGCGAGCCGCCCCCCCCGGGTGATCCGCGCGAAGCGCGCCGGGTCAAGGCTGTCGAGGCTGATGTTGACCCGGCGCAGCCCGGCGCGGCGCAGAGCGGCCGCGTGCCTCGGCAGCAGCACCCCGTTGGTCGTCAGCGAGATGTCGCGGATGCCGCTCGTGCGGCCGAGCATGCCGACGAAGTCGGCGCTGCCGTGCCGCACCAGCGGTTCCCCCCCGGTGATGCGCACCTTGCTGATGCCGCAGCCGGCGGCCACGCGGGCGAACGCGGCCAGCTCCTCGTAGCTGAGGATGTCGTCGTGAGAACGCGCCGGCACGCCTTCGGCAGGCATGCAATACGTGCAGCGCAGATTGCACCGGTCGGTGATCGAGAGGCGCAGGTAGTCGACTCTGCCCTGAGAGTTGTCGGGGATGGCGTTCACGCGGGCTCCAGTGTAGCGGGCCATCCCCGCGGCGTCATTTCTCGAGCATGACCTCGGTGGATTTGATGACGGCCTTGACGCTGTCGCCGGCCTTGATGTCGAGCGCCTCGACGGCGTGCCTCGTGATCACCGACACAACCTGGTGACCCGCGACGTCGACGACGACCTCCGCCATCACGGTGCCGAGCACCACGCTTTTGACAACGCCCGGGAGCTGGTTGCGCGCACTCAAGGTCATGGCTGCCTCCTTCGCTTCGTCGCCGCCCGACGCGGCCCGTCCCGAAGCTCATTCCCGCCGCGGCATTCGGCAAACGGCCGCTCACGTTGTCGGAATGGAGTGGACGCAGGCGGGAGCCACAGTGAGCTCGACCGCGGCACCCACGCGCAGCCCAAGGTCCTCCGCGCGGCGCGCCGTGACCAGGGCCTCCATCGGCGCGGGGCTCTCTGCGCCGACCAGCACGTGGCCACCCTGGAGGACCAGGCGCACCACGGTGGCGCGGAGACGATTGGCGGCCCCTGGGGGCGCGGCGCCAACCGGCCACACCTCCACGTCCTCCGGCCGCACGACAAGGTCGACGGCGGCCGCCGGCAACGGGTCGGCGACGCGCAGCGCGACGCCCGTGGCCAGGTGCGCGAGGCGCGCATCGGACTCGTCGCGCACGGCGCGCACCACGTTGCGGGCGCCGAGGAAACGCGCCACCGCCTCGTCGGCCGGCCACCGCAACACGTCCTGCGGCCGGCCGGTCTGCCGAAGCGTGCCGTCCACGAGGAGCGCGCACGTGTCGGCCAGCGCGAATGCTTCGGCGCGATCGTGCGTGACGTGCAGCACCGTCAGACCTTCTCGCCGACAAACGCTTCGCAGCACCTCCTGAAGCTCCTCGCGCGCCTCGACGTCGACGGCGCTCAGGGGCTCGTCGAGAAGCAGAGCCCGGGGCCGCGCGGCGAGCGCCCGCGCCAGCGCGACGCGCTGACGCTCGCCGCCGGACAGCGTCTGCGGCCGTCGCTTTAGCAGATGCGTGATGCCCACCTCCTCGGCGAGCTGTGCGAGTCGCTCGGCGGACGGCCGGCGGAGCCACCCGGTCCGTTCGCCGTTGCCGCGGTGGAAGCCGTAGGCGACGTTGGCGGCGACGCTGAGATGAGGGAACAGGAGCCCGTCCTGAAAGACGAGCCCGACCCGCCTCCGCTCCGCGGGCAGCCGGGTCACGTCGGCGCCGTCCACGAACAGACGTCCCGCGCGCACCCTCCGCACGCCGGCCAGCGCCTCAAGCACCAGCGTCTTGCCGGCGCCGCTCGGGCCCAGCAGCACGGCGTACTCGCCGGCGGGCACATCGAGGTCGAGTGGCCCTACCGAGAAGGCGCCGGCGGCGACCTCCACGCCGCGCAGGCCGATCATGCGGAACCCTTTCGCGACCGGCCGCGCCGCGGCAGCAGCACCGTGCGCACCACCAGGAAGACGACGAACGCGACGATCACGATGAGCACGGCCGGCGGCTGCGCCGCGCGCAGGCCGAAACCCTCGAACAGCTCGAACGTGAGCACCGAGATGACCTTGGGGTTGTAGGCGAGGATGACGACGGCGCCGAACTCGCTGATGCCGCGGCCCCACATCAAGACGGCGCCGGCGAGCACCCCGCGCCACGCCTGCGGGAAAGTGACGCGAAGAAAGGCGCCCCCCGGCGACGAGCCCAAGGTGCGCGCCACGTGCTCGTAGCGCTCGTCCACAAGGGCGAAGGTCTCGCGCGAGGTGTCGACAAGGAACGGCAGGCTGACGAACAGCATCGCGAGGACGATGCCGGCGACGGTCTCGGTGAAGCTGATGCCGAAGGGCGCCAGAAGCCTCCCCATTATGCCGTCGCGGCCCCACACCATGAGCAGCGCGATGCCGGCGGCCGTGTGCGGGAAGACGATCGGCAGGTCGATGATGCCCTCGATGGCGCGTTTGCCGACGAAATCGCGGCGCGCGAGCAGATACGCGAGCGGGACGCCGACGACGAAGGCGATCGCCGTGGCGATCAGCGCCGCCGACACCGTCAGCCACAGCGAGCGGCGGATGTCGCCCTGGCGCAGAGCCTCGCCGAGAAAGCCGGCGCCGGCGCCGGCGATCATGCTCGCCGCCGGCAGCACGACGAACGCGACGAGCAGCGCGCCGGCCACAGCGCAGGCCGCCCAGAAAAGCGACAGGCGGCGACCGCGCATCACGGCACGTGAGGCAGGCGTGCGGGGGGCCCTGGATCAGCCGGGTGCCTGTAATCCCTGCGGACGCTCACCTTGACCCCCCGCACGCCTGCCTCACCTCCTGCGGCGCGGCGGAGGCGTGATCGAGCGTGGGCGGTGTGAGCACCGGCTGGAAGTCCGCTTCGAGGATGCGGCGTCCGTGCGCCCCCAGCAGAAAGGCGGCGAGATCGCCGGCCAGCCCCGGGTCCGGCGCGTTCGCCGGGATCGTGAACGCATAGCGGATCACGTCGCCGCGGAACACCGGCTTGACGCTGGCGAAGCGGCGGGAGTCGAGCTTGACCTCGACGCGCCGATAGGCCGCGCGACGGGCCGCCTCGCCGAGGTCGATGGCGGACGGCAGCCTCACGTACTTGAGGCCGTGCTGCCGGGCGACGCTCTCGTATTCGAAGGCGCAGTCCAGATCGCCCGACTCGAGCAGGGCGACGAGCTGGATGCTCGCGCCGCGCAGCACCACGCCGCTGCCCGCTTGCGTCTCGAGGATCTCGGGGATCTCGATCACATCGACGCCTCTGGCGTCGCGGGTGACGGTGACCGGCGAGGTGAAGCGCCCCATCATCATGTCCTCGAAGAGGTAGGGATCGTCGTACTCGCCTTCAGCAAGCTGCAGCACCATAAGCGCGCGGTAGCCGGCGGCGTCGAAGCGTGGGTCGGCAAGCCCGAAGCGGACGTCCGACCCGGTCAGACGGCCATACCAGTTCTCGGCGGTGAGCTCTCCCGCCAACGGGCTCTTGGGCGAGATCGCCAGCACCATGCGGTTGGTGGCGAAGGTGCAGTACCAGGAGGCGTACGGCTTGCCGGTGTCAGGATCCACGCGGTCGTACATCAGCGGCGGGATGAGCTGCTCGTCGGCGCTGACGGCCAGATCGAAGCGGTCGCCGAGCTCGGTGACGTGGCGCAGGACCTGGATGCTGCCGTGGCTCTCGGTGAGCACTTCCACACCCGGGTGCGTGCGCTCGAACTCCGTGGCCAACCGCTCGAACGGCACGATGAGGCTGCCGGCGTAGATGAGCTTCACCTGGCGCTGCTTTCCTCCGCAGCCCGCGAGGGCGACGAGCAGGCACAAGGCGACGGCCGCGGCCACAGCCAAGGCTGCGGCCGCGGCCGAACCGCTCCTCAGGGCGGAGCGTTCGTTGCGCCGCACGATCCCGTTCGCCTACTTCTTGACTCGCACGACGATGCGCGCGATGCCGCCGGGCATCTGTGCTTCGCTCAGGCCCGGGCCGACCAGCCGCAGCGGAAACAGCTCGTCCGGCAGCTCGCCGCCGTCGACCTTTCCCGCCAGGATCACGTTCTGCTTGCCGGCGATGTCGCGCGAGTCGATGGTCACGACCTTGCCGGTCGCGGTCTCGATGACGATGTCGTAGCCCTTGCGCGCCAGGGCTGCGTTGTAGGCTCCGGCGCCGTGCCCCTTCTTGTCGTCCACCAGTCCGGCAACGAGGTACAGCGGAACGCCCTCCCAGCGCTTGCCGGCCGCGTCGACCCAGCCGGAGCCGTGGCAGCCGGGCGAGGCGCAGTTCACGTAGGTCGGCTTGTCGAGCTTGCCCGGCACCGCGCCCTCGAGCTGGACCTTCCACTCGGCCGAGGCCTTGGTCACGGAGATGCGTTCGATCCACTTGACCGACCAGTGGCCGTCCACCACCTGCCCGCCCGGCTGCGGCGTGGCGACCATCAGCCTCAGGGGTCCTTCGTCGTCGCCGAGCGGCTTGCCCTCGCGGGCGTAGGCGACGATGACCGTGAGGTCTTTCGACGGCGTCTGCTCGGCGCCCGTCGCGGGATCGTACGCCGTGAAGGCATGATCCATGATCATGTTGTAGGAGAACGTCATGCCGTAGCCGTCCTTGGCCACCAGCGTGACGCCGTTGGTCTTGGTGATCCCGCCCACCATGTTCGTGAGGTCGCTGAGGCGCACGCCCGTGTACTCGGCGGGCAGCGTGACGACGCCGGTGCTGCTCTTGATGCCCGCGTAGCCGGTGTAGGCCGGGAGCGCCTCAAGCTGGTTGAGCGTGAACTGCTTCTCGCCTTTCTCGCCGACGAGAGTCAGGACGACGGGGCCAGAAGGACTGACGGCCGGGGAGGCCTGGCCTGTTGGCTGAGTGCCGGGCGAACCTGCGCACGCCGCCAGAAGGGCGACCAGGCCCACGGCCAGCGCTACGCCGGCCAGGGCCGGCACGATGAGGCGTCTCACGACGCCGCCCTCTCGGGCGCCCCCGCTTCCATCATTTCGGCAGCATCTGGATCTTGACGATCTGCCCGACGAAGCTCTTGCTGCCGATCTTCGGACCGACCAGCCGCAGCGGATAGTAGTCCGCCGTCAGCTCGGACCCCTGCAGCTTGTTGGCCAGGATGATCTTGTCTTGGTTGCGGATCGTGCGGGACCCGATGATGGCGGTGGCGCCACTCGCCGAGGTGAGCTTGATGCGGTAGCCCTTGAGCGCCAGTGCCTCGTTGTAGGCACCGTAGCCGCCGTGGCCCTTGCCGCCGTCGATCTTGCCGATGCAGAGGAAGAGCGGGACGCCGGACCACGTCTTCTGCGTCGCCGTGTCGGTCCACGCCGAACCGTGACAGCCGGGCGTCGCACACGAGTCGTACGAGAGCCGGTCCAGCGTGTAGGTCTGGCGCTTGCCATCTTTGCCCTTGAGGCCGTACATCTGGACGGTCCACGGGACCACGGCGTCGCGCAGGCTGACGCGGTTCACCCACTTGACGAAGAGGTGACCGGCGGCCACCTGGTTCTCGTCGGTGGGCTGGCAGACGGCGAGACGCAGCGGCCCGTCGCCGGTCGGACCGGGCGCGATCGCCGCGCCGTGCTCTTCGTAGAGAAGGACGACCGACGCCGGGGCCTTGGCGGCTTCCTCCTGCTTGGTGGTGGCGTTGTACATGAGGATGTTGCCGTTGACGACCTCGTCATAGGTGAGGGTCATCCCGTAGTCGTCGCTGGCTGTGATGTCGGTCGACTGGAGCTCGGGGATGCCTCCGACCGCCGCGAGGAGATCGGTGAGCTTCACGCCTTTGACGGCGATCGGCGGGGTGACCGTGCCGGCACTGTTGATGATGCCGGAGTAGCCGGAGTAGACCGGCAGGGCCTGGAGCTCGGCCATCGTAAACGTCTTCGTCTGGCCGTTGCCGGTCACCGTCAGCACCACCGGGTCGGCGGCAGCCGCCTGCGGCGTGCCGCCCGGCACGACCGCGCCGGCGAGGACAACGGCGACGAGCGCCACAATCACGACGACCACGGCTCCGACCCAGATCCTCGGCTTGTTCATGGATGCCCCCTCGTGTGGTTGGCTGCGGCGGCCGGCCCCGGCCGGCCGCCCTGCTCCGCTCCCGGCGGCGGCGCGGCGGGGAGAATGGGCGAGAAACCCCCGCCACGCCGCGCGCAAGCCGGGCCGCGGACGGCTCAGAAGATGAGCCGGATCTTGGTGACGCCAAAAGCCGACAACTTGTTGTTGAACGGCTGCGTGATGGGCGGGCCGCCAACGAAGCGGAACGGCGCCTCGTTGCCGGTCAGCAGCTTGCCGTCCTTGATCTTGGCGACGATCCACCGCTTCTTGCCGATGATCCACTTGCTGGGCAGCTTGGGCTTGTAGCCGTCGCGGCAGAAGAACTGGATCTGGTAGCCCTTCTTCGCCAGAGCGACGTTGAACGAGCCGGGATCCTTGTCGTCCACGAGGCCGACCAGCTTGTACAGTGTCTGACCCTTGTACACGTAGCGCAGCGACGGGTTGATGTTGCCGGCCTTGTTGCCGTACCAAGCCACGGTCGCCGGCACTTTGCCGATCGGCAGCACCTTCTTGAGCTTGCCCTGCAGCGTCAGCGTCCAGCCTCTCTTGCCCGCGGTGCGGGTCTGGTCAAAAGGGGGCTGCCCCCACCGGCGACGACTTCACGATACTGATGCGCACGACGCCCCGAGTCTGAGTGGCCGGGGCGACGGCGGGGACGTTGCTGACCACCCTGAGCGGCCAGTTCGGCACCCACTGCGCCACTCCGCTGCTGTCGACGAACGGCTTGGGCACGGGGAGCTGCTGGCCGTTGCCCAGGCTCGCGACGATCATCTGGTTGCCGAGCTCGGCGATGTCGGCACTCGCGAACGTCTCGTAGAAGCCGTCCATGCCGAGGATGGTGACGTAGTAGCCCTTCTTGGCCAGCTTCGCATTGAACGTGCTGCGGTTCTTGTCGTCGACGTAGCCGACGATGTTCTTGAGGGACACTCCCGAGTAGGTCACCGTGGACGTGGGGACGCTGCTGTCGGTGATCGTCACCGTCCTGCCCGCCTTGGCGGCCCAGGCGGCCCACTGCGACGACGTCATGTCGGCGCCGTACTTGGCGGTCACGGTGTTGCGCAGCTGCAGGTCCCAGCCGTAGGGCTCGGCGGCGGCGGCCGGTGCCACGGCCGGCACAATGCTGAGGCGCACGATGCCGCCGGGCTTCATCTTGCCGGTGACGCTGGGGTCGTTGCTGACGACCTTCAGCGGCCAGCTTGGCTTCCAGCTCGCCGCACCGTTGCTGAGCTTGGCCTTGGACACAAGCAGCGGCGCGTCGTTGGCCAGGTTCGCGATGATGACCTTGTCGCCGAGGCTCGCGATGTCGGCGCTCGCGAACGTCGCGGCGAACCCGTCCATGCCCAGAACGACGACGTTGTAGCCGCCCGCGGCCAGTTCATCGTTGAATGTGTTGGGGTCGTTGTCGTCGAAGTAACCGACCAGGGCCTTGAGGGCGACGCCCTTGTAGATCACCGTGTCGGCGGGAACGCTGCTGTCCGTGACGGTCACCTGACGGTTCGCCTTCGCGACCCAGGCGGCGAAGGCCTTGTAGGTCAGGTCGGCGCCGTACTTGGCGGTCACGGTGTTGCGCAGCTGCAGGTCCCAGCCGTAGGGCTCGGCGGCGGTGCCTCGCATCGCCATGGCCGGCACCGCCAGCGCGAGCATGAGGACCGCCACGGCTGCGGCGGTCAAGGTCAGCTTCCTGATCATGGTCCCACTCCTCCCTAGGCTCCCATACATGCAGCTCCGAGGAAGGGTGAGAGAGAGCCGTGTCCGCGGGCGGCGAGGCGCGATCGAGACACCGAAGGAGCCTCGTCACGCCGCAACCGCGTGGGAGGCCACGAAAAGGGCCCATCCACACGGAGAGGCCCGGCGAGGCGCGCTCTCCTTTCCGCACTGGGAGACACGGCGGTTTCCCGCTGTACCCTTCCGGCTTCGGCTCCATAGGCTTCATGCCCTTAGGAATCCGAGACTCGGAGAAGCAGCCGGATTCTAGCCGAGCGTGCCCTGCGGCACAAGGTCGCCGTGTCCGTACTGCGGCCGCGCCGTCTGGACATGTTGGCCCATGCCGTCTCGTTCCGGGACGGAGCGCATGCTCTCGAGCCGTGCATCGTGGCCTGGGCGAGGAGATGCAGGCGCGCCCTCAGGGGTGCGCGCCGGCCGCGCATCACCATCCAACACCCCGTATGCCCCGCCCCGGCATCTGATCTGGTGCATAGGTAGATCTCGGCGCCGTTTGACCCGCCACAGAGGCTTCGGCTACTGTGTCAGTTCTCTTCGAGCGCTGGAGTCCTGCCGGCAGGTGCGCTGCCCATGGAGCTTGCGCCGGCAGGGTACAGCGCGCAACGGCCGCGTCCCCGATGGTGGAAAGAAGAGAGGCTCGCTTGTTCGCGCTCGTCTGGGCTCTCCACCCTCTGTCCGACCCGGCGCGACCCGCACCTCCCGCCACCGGCACCAGGCTTCCGACGCACTCCAAGTAGGTCCGTGAAGCGACACGAGGGAGGTACCATGTTCGGCAGTACGACACAGATGCTCGTGAGACGCAGTCTGCTCGTGCTCGCCCTCGTGGCGCTCGCCGCCGCCGCGATGGTCGGGGCCAGCTTCGCCGACGGCAGCGGCCACGCTGCCGGGAAGTCCGCGCCCAACAACGCCAAGCTCGTCGTCTACTGCGCGACCAGCGTGCACGACTCCGGCCTCATGCAGGACGTCGTGCTGCCCGCCTACAACACCGCCCACCCCGGCATCACCGTGAACCCCACCTACGTGGGCTCCGGTGCGGCCATCCAGGCGGCCCGCGACGGGCTCGCCGACGTCATCATCGTGTGCTCGCCCCCCGACGAGAAGCAGCTGCTGACCGACGGCGTCGCCACCCTGCGCCTCCCGTTTGCCTACAACTACTTCACCATCGTCGGACCCAAGGGCGACCCGGCCAAGGTCGCCAAGGCCAAGTCGGCCGCCGACGCCTTCAAGCGCATCGCCGCCTACGGCGCCAAGTTGGCCGCCGGGAAGGTCGCCTTTGTGTCTCGCGGCGACGCCTCCGGCACCAATGAGAAGGAGTTGCAGCTCTGGCACGCAGCCGGCGTGACGACGTCCGCCGCCACCGCACCGACCGGGGCCTGGTACATCACAGCCGCCGGCGGCCAGCTGCCTTGTCTCCAGGTCACGGCCGAGAAAGGCGCCTACACGCTCACAGACACCGCCACCTGGCTGAAGAACCGGAGCACCCTCGCGCCGCTCGTCATGACCCTGCCCAAGAAGGAAGACCTCAAGAATCAGTACTCCGTGCTGCTCCTGAACCAGATCATGCATGACCAGGTCGCCTCCACCGGCGCCGAGTGGCTGGCCGCCTGGCTCGTGAGTTACGAGGGCCAGCAAGCCATCGGCGCCTACGGCAAGTCAACGTATGGCCAGCCGCTCTTCTTCCCCAATGCGTTCGCCATCTCGACTCGTTTCTGAGACCCTGAGCCTCGCCATCGGCACGCCGGTGACGTTTGGCGCGCTGACGCCGGCGTGAAGTTGCTGGGCGGCGGACGCCCAGTCGGGCACCCGCCGCCCAGCATCGCTCGTGACGGGCGCGCCTCCGTGTCGCTCGTGCGTGGCCTGCCGCCCCCGCCGTACGCAAGAGGGGCGGCGGGCCCTTTGGCCCGCCGCCCCAGACTATGGTGCGGCGCGCAGTCGCACCGCATGCGGGACGCTCTAGCGCGCCGCACCTCGTAAGTCAATCAATGTCGCGTGCCTCCTTTCCTCGTCGCTCCCGACCGTCTCACACCGGGCTGGCTGAGTCACCGGTGCTCCCGGCCGCTTGCCCGTCCGAGCCCCGCGGCCCTCACGGGCCAAGCGGCTCGCGCAGGCAGGCGTCGGTGGGCGGTCCTCCGGTCTGCCAATCCATCTCGCGGATCGCGACCATCTTCAGCTCAGTCATTTCCCGAATCGCGTATTTCAATCCTTCCCGGCCGATGCCGGAGCCCTTGATCCCGCCGTACGGCATGTGATCCACGCGGAACGTGGGCACCTCGTTGATCATCACGCCGCCGACCTCGAGGCGCTTGGCCGCGTACAATGCCTTGTTCAAGTCGCTCGTGAACACTCCTGCCTGCAGCCCCATCGTGCTGTCGTTGCTGATCTCGATGGCCTCGCAGAGGTCGCGCGCTTTGAGGATGCTGAGGACGGGGCCAAACACCTCGCTGGCGCAGACCTTCATCTCGCGAGTGACGTCGGTGAGCACAGTCGGCAGCAGGCGGCCGTCGTCGCGGACGCCGCCTGTCGCCAAGGTGGCGCCCTGCTCGAGCGCCTCCTCGATCCACGCCTTCACGCGCGCGACCTCGCCGTCGTTGATCAGCGTCGCCACGTCGGTCGTCTCGTCGAGCGGATCGCCAACCTTGAGCGCCGCGACCTGCGGCACGAGCATCGCGAGGAACCGGTCATAGACCGCCGCGTGCACCACGACGCGCTGCACCGAGATGCAGATCTGGCCGGAGTTGGCGAACCCGCCGGCCACGATGCGCTGCACGGCGAGGTCGAGGTTGGCATCGTCCTCGACGATGGTCGCCGAGTTGTTGCCCAGCTCGAGCGTCACCATCTTCATGCCGGCGTCTCTCGCGATCTGGCGGCCCACCGGCGGGCTGCCGGTGAAGCTCACCATGTTGGTGCGCGCGTCCATGACCAGCTTGTTGCCGATCGTCGCACCGGAGCCGACCACGACCTGGAGGACGCCGTCCGGCAGGCCGGCCGCGGCCAGGAGCTCGGCCAGACGCAGCGCGGTCAGTGGGGTGTTGGAGGCCGGCTTGAGCACGACGGCGTTGCCGCCGGCCAGCGCCGGCGCCACCTTGTGCGCCACAAGGTTGAGCGGGAAGTTGAACGGCGAGATCGCGGCGATGACGCCGCGCGGCTCGCGGATCGTCCAGCCGAAGCGGTTCTCGCCGCTGGGGTCGGCGTCCATCTCAATGAGCTCGCCGGCCGTGCGCTTGGCCTCTTCGCTCGCCCAGCGGAAGGTGGAGGCGCCGCGCAGGGCCTCGGCGCGCGCATCCTTGAGCGGCTTGCCGCCCTCGGCCGCGATCAGGCGCGCGATCTGCTCGGCATTGTCCTCGATCTGGTGCGAGGCGCGCTCCAGGATCGCCGCGCGCTTCCACGCGGGGAACCAGCGGTACGCTTCCGCGGCCGCACGTGCGCGGTCAAGGACGACGTCGATGTCCTCGAGTGTGGCCGTGGGGATCCGCGCCAGCTCGGCGCCGTCCCACGGCGCGCGGAGCACCATCGGCTCCCCGCTTCCGTACGGTCCGCGGATCGTCAGCCCCGGCTGGATGAGGTCGCTGACCCGGACCTCGACGTGCGGCTTCATTGTGCGTACCTCCCGGCTCCCATGGCTCCGCGGCCTGCGGCGCAGCCGCGCCCGTGACGACTCATGCCGGGCTCATTCCCACCGGGGGGCGCGGGATAACGACTTGTCCGCAGTCGCCGCGAAAGGCGAGACCGCGGAGAAGCGGCGCCCGCCGAGCAGCCGCCGCGCGCGGCCTCTCGGCTAGAAGCACCCGAGCTGGCAGCGCATCATCTTGATGCCCAGCTCGTCGCAGGTGCGGCCGACCTCGGCCAGAGGGACGTCAAGGTCGCGGGCGATCTTGAACGCCTCGGCGCAGGCGAGGCGCTTCTCGTCGCCGGCCTGGGTCTTGAGGGTCTCGATGAGACGGGGGATGTTGCCTGCGGTCATGCCGGCGAGTGTAGCACCGCGGAGACCGACGGCAACCCCCCACACGGCACGCCGTCATAGACGCGCGGCGCGGACGCTCACCGCTGGCCAACGTCCGCGCTCGGCTTGGTGAGCTTCGCGAAGATGTACACGGCCGCGTAGATGAACAGAAAGAGCAGGGCGAACAGCAGCGTGAACCCGAGCAGCCGGGGCTGCGAAGCGGGATCGGTGACCTTGCCGTAGAGCTCTCCGGCCAGCGGCATCGGCCGGCGCAGCAGGTCCCAGCTGTTCCAGCGCAGAAAGCGGCCCAGGTAGATGCCGAAGCTGCCGAGCGCGGCGGCGGCGACCACGAAGGCCCAGCCGGCCGCGCCGCCGAAGGCGCGCGCGACGATTTCGTGCATCAAGTAGAGAGACACGACGCCGAGGAGCAGGCCCGTCCACGCGAACCAGAACAGCATGAGAACGTCGTACCAGCCGGGGACGATGTCGCCCATGCTGCCGAGATGCAGAAAATCGGTGAGGATGTACGGGGCGTTGGGGAAGAAGACGAGCCAGACCAGCGCCGCGACGACAATGAGAGCGTACAGCACGGCGCGACGCGCCGAGGCCAGAGTATAGGCCACCCCGGCGAAGACGAACGGGACCCAAGCCAGCACCAGGTTCCAGATGAGAAACCAGTAGTGCACGGAGTGCGAATACGCCATGCGCGCCGTCACAAGACCGACGCAGAGGACGGAGGCGCCGAGAAGCAGGCCGACGATCGCCGCCGCAAAGCGGTGCCGCCGCGGCGGCTTCTCCGCTGCGGCCTCCGTCAGACGAGACTCGAGCGCGGCCGAGACGTCACCCTCCCCCGAGCGGCGGGAACAGTGCGATCTCGTCGCCGGGCTTGAGCACCCGCTCGCCGCCGGCGTGCACGCCGTTGACAAGGACGATCCCGGTGGCGCCCGGCTTGAGACCGAGGCGCTCGACGACCGCGTCCACGGTGGGGGTCTCGGCCAGCAGGAACGCGTGCTGAGTGCGTCGCTCGGCGGTCTGCGTCTCGAGGCCGGCGAACAGCCGTGCGGTGATGGTGCCCGTCGTGGTCATCATGCCCCGACTGTACCACCCGATCGCTGCTCCCGAAGCCCGGCGCTCCACGCAGGCACAGCGAAGTCGCCGGTGTGCTTCCTCGCGCCACCTCAACGCGCAGGCTGCGGCCGCCTCGCGAGAGTCGTCAACCGCCGGCCTCATCGAGGGCGGACGCGTCCTGCTCGTCCCGCAGCCCGCCGCAGCCGTGCTTCCTCTGATAGGCGCGCCACGTGACCGCCCACTCCCCGGGCTCCACGAACCTCTCCCACGTGCGGATCCGGCCACACGCCTGGCGTTGAGGGGCCGACGCCACGAGCTCGGGCTTATCGTAGGCGTCGTCCACCGAGCGCTTCATCGCCGCCGCCCAGTGGTCGAGATCCTCCTTGGAGTAGGTCTCGCAGGGCTCCGGCGTGAACGGCTCAGGGACGATCCAGGGGTGATGGCTCGTGAACCACGTCTGAAGACCGAAGTCACAGAACCTCGCCTTCATGTCTTCCGTGCCGAAGCCGGTGTCCTCCTTCAGGCGCTCGAAACTGTAGCGGATCTGGTCCAGGCGCCGATGGCCTCCGACGTATGGATAGCTGATGCCGCGGATCTCGCGGAGCTGGGCTTCGAGGTAGTTGTTGTTGAGGATGCTCACTTCGGCGACCTCTCTGAGGCCGCGGGCGCCGAGGGACATCGTCCACGCGTAGGCGCGCACGACCACGGCCAGGTTGCCGAGAAACGCGCGCAGCTTGCCGATGGCGTGGGGTCGCTGCGCATCGAGGCGGTACCGGATCCCGTTCTCCGCCGATCCGTCCTCGACCGCGACGATGTGTGGCGCAGGCAGATATGGCGAAAGTGCGGCCGTCACCCCGAGGGCACCGGCGCCCGGCCCTTTGCAGCCGTGGGGGCTGCTGAAAGTCTTGTGGAGATTGAAGTGGCAGGCGTCGAACCCGGCCTCGCGAGCACGGCTGACGCCGAGCAGCCCGTTCAGGTTAGCCTGGTCGCAGTAGCAGAGCGCGCCCACGTCGTGGGCGGCCCGCGTGAACTCACGGATCCCCGGGTTGAAGATCCCCGTGTCCTCCGGATTGGTGATCATGATGGCGGCGGTGCGCTCGCTCAGCGCCGCCTTCAGCGCCACAAGATCGGGGTAGCCGTCGGCGGCGGGCATCAGCGTGATGATCTTGTAGCCTGCGGTAGCCGGGCAGGCACTGTCGCAGGGATGCGAGAAGATCGTGGTGATCACCTCGTCGCGCCGGTCCTCGTCCCGTTCGTGGAAGTACTTGCGCGCCATGGCGGCGAAACCGAAGGCGGCCGCGGAGCCCCCGCCAGGCTGAAACGAGAAGTCGTCCATGCCGGAGATCTCGCCCAGCATCCCGGCCATGCGATGGCAGATCTCGAGGATGCCCTGAAGCGATTCTTCGGGCTGCTCGGGATGAAGCTCGAGGACCTTGTGAGAGCGCACGAGCTGCTCGTTGACCTTGGGGCTGTACTTCATCGTACACGTGCCTTCACCGATGTCGATCGTCACGTCCACGCCCAGCGTCATCTGCGACAAACGCGTGTAGTGACGGAGCACCTGCGGCTGGCTGAGCTCGGGAAGAGCCGGCGGCAACGATCGCACGAGGGTCGCGGGGAGCAGATCCTCCGCCGGCGCGACGACCTCAGCCACATCCGTCGCCTGAGGGGGGATGACGCCGCGCTCGCCGGAGCGCCCCATCTCCATGATCAAGGGCTCATCCCAGTGCATCGCCCGGAAGTCACGCAGCAGGCCGCCCTCGCGGCGCAGACGGGCATTCTTCTCGAGCTTCTCTCGTGCGTCACTCAACTCAGCACCTCCCGCAGAGCCGCGATCAAGCGATCGATGTCGGCGCGGGTGTGGACCTCGGTGAAGCAGTACAGTGCGCTCTGCCCGAGCCACGGGTAGTCGCCGGACAGATCGCGGCCGCCGAACAGGCCACGCTCGAGAAGAGCCCTGTTCACGTCGTCGACCGTCGCGCCGCAGCCGTCAAAGCAGACGGGGAGCTCCTTGAAGAAGGCGTCTGCCATCGGCAGCGTCACTCCCGGGATGCGCTCGAGCGCGCGGGCCGCATAGTGGGCGCGGCGGATGATCGTGTCTCCGACCTCACGCATTCCCTGCGGCCCCATCGTCGCCAGGTAGACGCCGGCGCAGATCGCCCAGAGCCCTGTCTGGGTGCCGACCCAGTCGGGAGCCTTCTCGCGCTGCCCATAGGATGTGCGCCCGCTCAGCAGCTCGCCGAAGGTGTGCTCGCCCGGCACATCCGTCTCGACGATCGTGTAAATGGCGAACGGGCACTCCGCGATGAAGCGGTCGTCGTCGCGGAACGCCATGAAGCCGGAAAGTCCCGTGCCACAGCTCATATGGATGCCGAGAGGCTGCAGATCGCCGACGGCGATGTCGGCTCCGTAGCTGCCCGGGGAGGAAACGATGCCCAGAGAGATGGGGTCGACCCCGGCGATCGACACGGCGCCGGCAGCGCGCGCGAGCGCGCAGATGTCGGCGGCGCCGGGTTCGAGCTGCCCCAGATAGCCCGGGTTCTCGAAGTAGACGGCCGCCGTGGCCGCAGACAGAGACCGCTTGAGGTCGTCGAGCAGCAGGCGCCCGGTCAGCGGATCGCACGCCACCAGGCGGACAGGCAGATGCCTCTCCATGTAGTCTGGTTCGCAGAGCTCCCGGATGATGGAGAGGCGCTCCCGGCCCAGGTTCTCGGGGACGAGCACCTCGCGGCGGCCGCTGATCCTGGCGGCCATGCGCGCCGCGAAGCCTGCCGCGGAGCCCCAGTCGTATGTAGGCTCGACGACGACCTCGTAATCGAGCAGCTCGGCCATCAGGCTGTTGTACTCGAAGCGAGCCTGGTGCTTGCCGAGATCTGAGTAGCTGCTTCCGCTGTAGGCGGTCAGAAGCTCGCCGCGGCTGACGATCTCGTCGCAGACCGCGGGCACGAAGTGACTCCAGCACCCCCCGCCGAGGAAACTGAGATTATCGACGCACGAGGTGTTGCGCTCGAGGATCCCCTGGACATGCCGCTTGAGGTCGAGCTCCGACATCAACGGCGCGGGCAGGTCCAGCAGCCGGTCGAGGCGCAGGTCGGGCGGGATCTCGGCGAGGATCTCCGCGACGTCGTTGAGCCCTATGTCGGCAAGCATCTCCCGCTTGACCTCCGGGACCGAGTTGGGGATATAGGGATGGACGAACGGCTTCATCGCATCGCTCACCACCTCACCATCCTTTCGCGTCGAGGAGCGTGACGGGTCCGCTCGTCCTCCCGGGCTCCGGCTCCAGTTGCAGGCGCGCGCCGACTCAGCCGCGGTCAGCGGCCCGGCGACCACGCCTGGCTCGACCGGGTGACGAACCACGCGCTCACGACTGCTGCAGTCACCTCGTTCGAAACGGAACGTCAACGCCCCAAAGCAGGACTGCGGGTGGACGGGAATGAATGAGCCCCGGCCAGCGCCCAACCATGCGGCGCATGAGTCCCGTCCTCGCCGGTGCCTGCTGACAGGGTATCGCAGGTGGAGTTAACCGACTACCCCTCTCCTGCCGATAGAGTAGCCGACCGCGCCGCACGCGGAGAGGAGAGCGGGATGCCGGCAGACGACGACATTGAGGCGGCGGGAGCCCACAGGGGGGCTGCTGCGGAGGACGGCGGGGACGGCGCGCCGCCGGGCGTCGCGGCCGTCGGCCGCGACGCCGCACTGCGCGCCGTCCAGGTCGCCTTGATCAAGGAGATAGACGAGGCGATCAGCAAGCTCGAACGCGCCCGTATCGGCGAGGCGACGCGCGAGCATCTCGAGATCCTGCGCAGCCTGCTTAAGGCGCAGGTGAGCGCCTATCTCGATCACTTCGTCGCGCGGCGCGCCACGCTGTTTTCGCACACCTCGGTGATGTACGCCGGCGAGGTCGGCGCGCCCGGGGTCCTCTCCACGACGTTCCGCGGCCTCCTGGAAGGCGGCACCTTCACTGTCGGCCAGGGCGCCAAGCTGGCACAGTTCATCGGTGACCGCCGCACGCTGCTGATCTTCGGCGAGCGCGCTACCGGCAAATCCACGCTGCTCAACTCGCTCTTCGAGCTCGTCTCCGTGGACGACCGCTTCGTCGCCATCGAGCGCGGCCCGGACCTGCCGGCCTTGAAGGAGCGCTCGTTCTGTGTGCGTCTCGGCGTGGACGCCGACAGCGACGTCCCCTCCGTGTTCGCCAGGGCTCGGCGCATGGACCCCGGGCGGCTCGTCGTCGGCGAGATCCATCGCGCCGAGGTCCGTGAGCTCTTCAGCCTGCTCGCGGAGGACCCCCGCATCGGCGGCATGGCGACCCTTCGCGCCGACAGCGTGAGCCGGGCCGTCGACGCGATCGTCGCGGCCTTCGGCGGCGACGACGCCTACGCCCGCGAGCTCGTGGGGCGCGTCAAGCCCGTCTTGGTGCACATGCACTCGGACGAGAACGGGCGGCCGCGCCTCGCCGCTATCTGGAGCATCGCCGGTCTCGTCGCCGGCGAGCTCACGCTGGCGGAAGTGGACACCGGCACGCCGGCCGCCAGCCGCCTCGAGGCCGAGGCCTGACGACCCAGCCGCTGCGCGGCCGCCCGCCTTCCGCCGGCAACGTCACCGCGGGACCGCCGGCAACGTCACCGCACGCCGCCGCCGTCACCCTTCACGCCGTCCTCGCGGTGCGGTACGGTTTGCCTGCACCCGCCGGGGGCTGGTAGAGTGCCCGTTCACGTTGCCGGAAGGCAGCTTGTCACCCCTGCTCCAGCATCCGAGGCTGGGGCCGCGAAGACCATAGGAGGTGATCGCGATCAACAAGTATGAGCTCATGCTCATCGTGAACCCGAACGCGGACGAGGAGCGCCAGAAGGAGATCGTGGAGCGGCTTCGCGCCACCGTCGAGAAAGACAATGGCAACATTGCCGGCGTCGACGAGTGGGGCAAGAAGAAGCTCGCCTACGAGATCAAGAAGGAACCCGAAGGCGTCTACACCGTCATCACGTTCACGGCCACTCCCGCCACCCTCGCCGAGGTCGAACGCGTCCTGGGCATCACCGACGAGGTCTTGCGCTTCATGACCATTCGGTTGAAGTCCTAGCCGTCTTTTCGAGCGAAGGGAGCCCACCGTGGCCGGGTCCATCAACAGCGTCGTCATCGTCGGCAATCTCACTCGCGACCCCGAACTGCGGGCGACGCCGAGCGGCACGAGCGTGTGCAGCCTGCGCGTCGCCGTCAACGACCGCGTCAAGGATCCAACCACGGGTGAGTGGGGCGACAAGCCCAACTACTTCGACGTCGATGTCTTCGGCGGCCAGGGCGAGCGCTGCGCGCAGTACCTCGCCAAGGGTCGTCAGGTCGGCGTTGCCGGCAGACTGCGCTGGCGCGAGTGGGAGACGCAGGACGGCCAGAAGCGCCAAGCGGTTTCCATCATGGCCGACAACGTCCAGTTCATCGGCCCTCGCGAGAGCGGCGGCCAGGGCGGCGCATGGAGCGGCGGCGGCCAGAGCGGCGGCCAAAGTAGCGGGCCCGGCTTCAACAAAGCCGGCCTCGACCCCGCCAAGGGCGACTTCGCCGAGTCGGGCGACGACGACATCCCGTTCTAAGCTCAAGGTGACGGCGCTCCGCGGAGCGCGACGAGGAGAGCACACGCATGCCGAGTTCCAGTTCAACGCCGCGGCGCGATAAGAAGAGCGGGGCCAGTGCCGCCGGCTCGCTTCAGCGCCGCACCTGTTCCTTCTGCCAGAAGAAGACCGGCGAGGTCGACTTCAAGGACTTCCCGGCCCTGCGCGGCCTGATGTCCGAGAAGGGCAAGATCCGCTCACGCCGCGTCACCGGCACCTGCAAGCGCCACCAGAACCAGGTCGCCGTGGCGGTCAAACGCGCCCGTGAGATGGCGCTCCTGCCCAACGCAAGCCGCTGAGGAGGGCTGCATGGAGGTCATCCTGCTCCAAGACGTCGAGAACCTCGGCGAAAAAGGTTCACTGGCCAACGTGGCCCGAGGCTACGCGCGAAACTACCTAATCCCGCGCAAGCTGGCCGAGCCGGCCACGCCCGGCAAGATCACCGAGTTCCGGCGCCGCGAAGAAGAGCGCAAGTCGCGCGACGCCCGTATGGCGGTCCAGGCCGAGGAGTTTACGGCCACGCTCAACAAGACCGTGCTTACGCTGGTCGCCAAGGCCGGCGAAGGCGACCGCCTGTTCGGCTCCGTCACGGCGGCCGACATCGCCGACGCCATCAAGGGCGCGCGCGGATTCAGCATCGACAAGCGCAAGGTGCTTCTCGAGGAGCCCATCAAGGAGCTCGGCACCTTCATGGTCGACGTCGAGGTGGCCGACGGTTTCGTCGCCTCGGTCAAGACCATCGTCACGGCCGAATAGCGGCCTGACAGACCAGCGTCTTCCCCGCCGGGCGGGGCGGCTCAGCCGCCCCCGCCCGGCGCTCTTGCGCCGCTCTTTTCCGTCATCAGGCGGCGCTACCATGATGGTGCCGCGTCGCGTACACTGCGGGTTCAAGTCCGCCCGCACCGCCCCGGAGACTACATGGCCGCCCCGCTCCTCGAGACCGCAACCAGCCATCTCCCGCCTCACGACGTCGAGGCCGAGCAGTCGGTCCTCGGAGCCATGCTCGTCAATCCCAACGCCATCACGGCGGTCGCCGAGTCGCTCTCGGCCGACGACTTCTACCGCGACACGCACCGCCTCATCTACCGCGCCGTCCGTACCCTGTTCGACAGGGGCGAAGAGGTCGACGTGGTCACCCTCAGCGCTCAGCTCGAGCGCGACGGCGTGCTCGAGCGCGCCGGCGGCCGCGAGCTCGTCCATACGCTGGCCGAGTTCGTGCCGGCGGCGGCCAATGCCGCCCACTACGCCGGCATCGTGCGCGAGCAGAGCGTGCTGCGCGCCCTCATCCGCGTCGGCAACGAGATCGCGGAGCTCGGCTATCAGCATCCCGGCAACACCCACGAGCTCCTGGACCGCTGCGAACAGAAGGTCTTTGCCATCCAGCAGCAGCGGCGCGTGGCCGAGTTCCAGCACATCAAGGAAGTCCTGGTCCGCAACTTCGAGAGACTGGACACCATCGAGCGCGGTCACGACGTGAGCGGCGTGGCGAGCGGCTTCGAGGGCATCGACAGGCTCACCGGCGGTTTCCAGAAAGCCAACCTCATCGTCCTCGCGGCGCGGCCGGGCGTCGGCAAGACGTCCCTGGCCCTCAACATCGCCCAGCACGTGGCGGTGCAAGGCCAGGCTCCGGTGGCCATCTTCAGCCTCGAGATGAGTGCGCAAGAGCTGGGCGAGCGCATGATGTGCTCGTCGGCGCGCGTCAGCTCGCACAAGGTGCGCACCGGCAGCCTGTCGGGCGACGACTACGCGAAGCTCGTGCAGGCGGCCGGAGAGCTCGAGAAGGCCGACATCTTCATCGACGACACCGCCGGCCTCAACATGTTCGAGCTGCGCGCCAAGGCGCGCCGCCTGCAGGCCAAGCACGCCCTGTCGCTGGTCATCGTCGACTACCTGCAGCTCATGTCCGGCGACAGCCGCGCAGAGAACCGCCAGCAGGAGGTCTCCAACATCTCCCGCTCCATGAAGCAGCTGGCCCGCGAGCTCGACGTGCCGGTCATCGCCGTCTCGCAGCTCAACCGCGCCCCCGAGGCGCGCGCCGACCGCGAGCCGCAGCTCGCCGACCTGCGCGAGTCGGGCGCCATCGAGCAGGACGCCGACATGGTCATGTTCATCTACGAAGACCCCAGCGATCCGGCCTCCAAGGGCGTCGTCAAGCTCAAGATCGCGAAGCACCGCAACGGCCCCACCGGTCTGGTGCGGCTGGGGTTCGTGCGCGACTACACGAAGTTCCGCACGCTCAGCCAGGCCGAGGACTTCGAGTACGGCGCGGAGTAGCGCGCCGCGCCCGGCGCCGCCGGCCAAGAGCATGAGCCCTCACCTCACCGCCTTTCCGGCCCCGCCGCTCGACCCCGTCGCGCTGCTGCGCGGCATACGCCTCGAGGGGGTTTCGCCGGTGGTGCTGCTCGATTCGGCCGGCGGGTCGGCGCAGCTCGCCCGCCGGCACTACCTCGCCTGGGACCCCATCTTTCGCCTGCGCGTGCGCGGCGGCGCCGTGAGGGTCACGTCGGAGCCCGGCACGCACTGGCACGAGGCGGCGCGCGACCTGGCGCAGCGGGCGCGCGCGCTCGAGGAGCTCGAGCCTTTTGAGGCGGTCCGCGCGGCGGCGCGGCTGGCCGCGCTCCCTGCGGACCTGCGGCCGCGCGGACCGGCCGGCACCGAGTCCGTCGATCTGCTACGCGCCCAGCCGGAGCAGGCTCGCGGCATCGCGTCCGACTTCCCCGAGGCGGAGGCCCTGTTCGGTCTGTTGGCCTACGACGCCGTGCGGTATCTCGAGCGCCTTCCAGACACGACGCGCGACGATCTGCGCCTGCCGGACATCGACCTCTTCCTGCCCGGCAGGCTGCTGCGCTGCGACATGGTCAGCGGCGAAGCGCTTCTGCTTGACCGCCTCTCGGCGGACGAACCGCGGGCGCGGGAGACAGGCGCGAGCGTGGGCGCGGCCCTCGTCGGCGCGCGCTGCCCCGCCCCCGCTGCCCTGCACGGCAACGATCTCTCCGTGTTCCGTTCCAACTTCACGCGCCCCGAGTACGAGGCGGTTGTCGCCCGCACCCGCGAGTACGTCTACGCCGGCGACATCTTCCAGGCGAACCTCTCACAGCGCCTCGACGGCCTCTACGCGCTGCCGAGCCTGCACCTCTACCAGACGCTACGCACCGTCAATCCCTCGCCCTTCGCCGGCTACCTGCACTTCGGCGACTACGAGCTCATCTCGTCGTCGCCCGAGCGCCTCGTCTCCCTGGACCGCGAGGGCTGGGCCGAGACACGGCCCATAGCCGGCACGCGCCCGCGCGGCGACCAGCGCCCCGAGGACGACGCGCTCACCGAGGATCTCAACCTCGACCCCAAGGACCGCGCCGAGCACGTCATGCTCGTCGATCTTGAGCGCAACGACCTGGGCAAGGTCTGCGAGTACGGCACGGTGCGCGTCTCCGAGCTCATGGTCAACGAGTACTACTCGCACGTGATCCACATCGTGAGCAACGTGCGCGGCCACCTGCACCCGAGCCGCGACGCCGTGGACCTCGCCAAAGCGATGTTCCCCGGCGGGACCATCACCGGCTGCCCCAAGGTGCGCTGCATGGAGATCATCGACGAGCTCGAGACGGTGCGCCGCGGGCCGTACACGGGCTCGTTCGGCTGGATCGCGGCGCGCGCCCTCGACCTCAACATCGTGATCCGCACGCTGGTGCGCGTCGGCGACCGGCTGTTCCTCCAGGTCGGCGGGGGCATCGTCGCCGACTCCGTGCCCGACCGCGAGCACCGCGAGACGCTGCACAAAGCGGCCGGCATGCTGCGCGCCGTCAGCGCCGGCATCGCCGAGCGCGCCGGCTGAGCGCCCGCCGGCCGCTGAGCGCGGCCGCCGTGCGCCGGCGCGACCGGCGAGATACACTTCGGTCATGACCGTCCTCATGCTCAACGGCGCGCTCATCGCGCCGGAGAAGGCCACTCTGCCGGCCACCGACCGCGCCCTGACCCACGGTCTCGGCCTCTACGAGACTCTCAAGCTGGTCGGCGGCCTCCCCGTGTTCTTCGAGGAGCACGTCGCGCGCCTCGACCTCGGCCTCGAGGAGCTCGGCCTCGAACGCCCCTGTTCCAGAGTCGAGATGGCCGCGCAGATCTGCCGGCTGTCCGCGGCCGACGACGTGCCGGACGGCGCCTGCCGCGTGCTGGTCACGGCCGGGCCGCCGCACGGCAAGCCCGGCCTGCTCATCCAGACCGACCGGCGGCAGTTCCCGGCGCGTCCCCTCCGCGTGATCAGCTATCTGGGAGTGCGCGTGCGGGCGCAGCTCAAGGCGATGACCGTGATGCAGTCATACCTCGCCCAGCGCGCGGCGACGGCCGCAGGCGCCGACGACGCCATCCTCGTCGACGACGAGGGCCGGATCTCCGAGGGCGCCACCTCCAACATGTTCCTCGTCCGCGGTGGCGGGCTCGTGACGCCGCCGGCTGAGGGCGCCATCCTGCCGGGCGTGCTGCGCGCCAAGGTCGAGGAGCTGGCGCGCGCGCACGGCATCCCGGTGGTCGAGGCGTTTGCACGGGTCGCCGACCTGCGCCCCGACGACGGCATGCTGCTCACCAGCAGCGTGCGCGGCATCGTCCCCGTGGGCAGCGTCGACGGCGTCGAGCTGCTCGTGCACGAGCAGGAGCTTGAGCGGCTGCGCGCGCTCGTCGCCGCAGCCGAGGCGGCCAGCGCGGTCGCCTTTCGCGCCACGTACCTCTGAGCCGGTGGGGCTGCGCCGGCCGCCCGAACGTGCGCGGCGCCGGTCCATGAGGTAGTGTGCCGCCACACACCAGCGACCCTGACCCGCACAGGAAGGCAGACGGGTGCGCAAGCGCAGCGGCAGATCCACGCTCCAGAAAGTGGTCACCGTCAACGCTGCGGTCATTCTGTTTGGCGCGGTCCTGGACACGCTCCTTGTGAGGCGCTTCCCGCAGGTCAGCCCCGGCCTCATCGCCGGCGCCTACTTCTTGATCATGGTGAGCGTGATGGCCGCCGCCAACTACCTGGTGCTGCGCAACGCCTTTCGCCCGCTGCTCGAGTTCAGCCACACGATGGCGAGCATCAGCCGACCCGCCAAGGACCAGCCGATCCCCGCCGAGGAGATGCCCGATCCCGA
Source organism: uncultured Thermoleophilia bacterium (assembly GCA_903862845.1). GTDB lineage: Bacteria > Actinomycetota > Thermoleophilia > UBA2241 > UBA2241 > CAIXSE01. The sequence goes on along the minus strand of CAIOZS010000056.1, from coordinate 8,583 downwards.
CTTCCGCTCCGTGGTGGAGTCGTTCTCGGCGATGCTCGATCGCATGGCGCTGGAATCGCGCGCCTACTCGGCCAAGGTTTTCGAGAGCATCGAGGACGAGCGCCGACGCATCGGTCGCGAGCTGCACGACGACACGAGCCAGTCGCTGGCCGCGGCACTGCTCAACCTCGACGTCGCCGAGAAGACGATAGATCCCGACTCCGCATCGTTCGAGCAGGTCGCCGCGGCACGCGACATCTTGCACCATTGCCTCGGGCAGCTTCGCCTGCTGGTCTACGACCTGCGGCCATCGATGCTCGACGACTTCGGCCTCGCCCCGGCGGTGCACTGGTACGTCGACACGCACCTGCAGGCATCGGGCCTGCGGGTCGTCACCGACATCGACAGCGTCGAAGAACGTCTGCCGCCCACGCTCGAGACCGCCGTGTACCGCATCGTGCAGGAATCGCTGTCCAACGTCCAGCGCCACGCGCACGCCACGCGCGCGATACTCCACATCAACACGACGCCCGATCACGTCTCCCTGTCGGTCAGCGACAACGGCATCGGCTTCGACCCGGCGACCCTGGCGCGCGCGAGCAACGGGCACTCCGGCGTGGGCCTGCTGTCCATCCGCGAGCGGGTCGAAGCGCTCGACGGCAGCGTGACGGTATACTCGGTACGCGACCGAGGCACGCAGATCCAGGTGCTCATCCCCCTACCCGCGGAGGCCAGAAGTGCCTGACGCCGGCGCCACCTCACCGCCCATCCGCGTCCTCCTTGTCGACGACCACCGCATCCTGCGGGAGGGCGTCCGCGCCCTTCTCGCCGGCGAGCCGGGGATCAAGGTGGTCGGCGAGGCAGAAGACGGTGAGGCCGCCGTTCTTCAGGTGGACACTGTCAGGCCCGACGTCGTGCTCATGGATATGGTGATGCCCAACCTCGGCGGGCTCGAGGCGACGGTGCGGATCAAGGAGCGGCATCCCGAGGTCGTCGTGCTCGTCATGAGCATGCACGACAACGACGAGTACGTGCAGCAAGTGATTAAGGCGGGGGCGTCGGGCTACGTGCTCAAGGGGGTGACCGGCGACGACCTCGTGCAGGCGATCAAGGCGGTGCACGAGGGGGCGTCGTTCGTCGACCCGGCGATCGCCGCAAAGCTCGTGGAGGACTACGTGCGCCGCGTGCGCGGCGACGTCGCCAGCGACCCCAAGGAGCTGCTCACGCCACGAGAGCAGGAGATCCTCGCGCTCGTGGCAGAGGGCCACAGCAACCACGAGATCGCCGTGCATCTCTTCTTGAGCAAGAAGACCGTCGAGACGCACCGCGCCAACATCATGCGTAAGCTCGAGCTCCATGATGTGACCGAGCTCGTCAAGTACGCCCTGCGTCGCGGCATCATCCATCTGGACTGAGGTCGCCGAGCCGGCGGCGGCGTTCCTGCCGCTCGGGGTTTATCTGTAGTCCGCCTACTGCTTGACCCGCGCTCGTTCTACCGGCATTCCCCGACGCCGACAACGTCAGATTCACGGCTAGCCCCGACCCATACTGCCGCCACACTCCGATGTGGCCGAGTGGCGGCTGGCCTATTGTCCCTTATGGGGGAACCAGCCGGGGGCCGTGACGGTCGCGAGTGACAAGAGGCCGAAGCAGACCGAGCAAGCTCACGGATGTCGGTTTTCCCGATGCCGCAGGCCACACGACCTCTGGCAGGCCATCCATGTGCCTGGTCCCCGGCTTTCATCCCACGCACGCATTCCTCGTGCGCATTTCCGTCACGGGGTCGTGGCCACAGCAGCGGCGCAGAGGGCGCCGTGTCGACCAACAGGGGGAGTCATGAAGCATCGCACGTCAATCTGGGCAGTGGCGCTCATCGCCATGCTCGCCATGTCCGTGGCGGCCGGGGTGGCCGCGTGCGGCAGCTCGAGCAGCAGCTCGGGCAGCTCGGGCAGCAGCTCGGTCAAGGAAATCAAGATCGGCACGCTCTACCCGGTCAGCGGCGACCTCGCCAAGCTCGGTGACCAGTGCATCAGCGGCGTCAAGATGGCCGTTGATGAGATCAACGCCGCCGGAGGCATCAAGTCCATGGGCGGCGCCAAGCTCGTGCTCGTCGAGGCAGACAGCCAAGGCAAGCCAGACGTCGGCATCAGCGAGATCACGCGTCTCTGCCAGCAGGACAACGTCACGGCCATCCTCGGCACCTATCAGTCGAGCGTGGCTCTGCCGGCGACTCAGACTGCGGAGCGTTTTCAGACGCCGATGCTGATCACCACGGCCGTCGCCGACGCCATCACCCAGAAGGGCTACAAGTACATCTTCCGCATCTGCGACCTGGCGTCGTGGTACGCCAGGGACCAGATTAACTTCTGCAAGGCAATGGAAAGCATGGGTGGCCCCGCGGTCAAGACAGTGGCTCTGCTCCACGAAGACACCGACTTCGGCCAGTCCACCTCGGCCGGCCAGCTCAAGTACGCCGCGGACGCGGGCATCAAGGTCGTCGCCAACGTCGCTTATGCGGCTTCATCCGCCGACCTCACGACGCAGGTCAGCAAGGTCAAGGCCTCCAACCCGGACGTCGTCCTCACCACCACCTATCTGAACGACTCCATCCTCATCGCCCAGGAGGCCAAGACGCTCGGCATGAAGCAGCTCTTCTTCGACGCTGCCGGCGGTACCGTGGATCCGCAGTTCATCAAGACCCTTGGCGACACTGCCGAGAATTGGCTCACCGAGATCGAGTTCTCAACTGACGCGAACCAAACGAGCATCGACCTCAACACGGCCTACAAGGCCTTGTACGGCGACAACATGACCGGCAACGGCATGGACGGCTACCAGGGCGTCTACGTGCTCGCCAAGGCCCTCGAGGACGCCGCCACGACCGACAAGGCCAAGCTCCGCGATGCCATGGCCAACGTCAAGCTCGTCGCCGGCGTCGACCGGGTCGTCATCCCGACCAAGGAGATCACCTTCACTGCCGACGGCGAGATCACCGACGCTCCGCTCTACGTGGTCCAGATCCAGAAGGGCGTGTTCCAGACGCTCTTCCCGCTGCCCGCGCCCGGCAAGCTGATCGTGCCCTGACGACAGAGGATCGGCGGGGGTAGAGGCAGCGCTGACGCCTCAGCCCCGCACAGAGACCGCGACCCCGGCGACCGTCTCTCGCAGGCCGGGGCCGCGGTCCACTCCGACCCGGCGCCCGTGCCGGTAGTCTCGCTCGAACTGGGAGCTGCTAGATGAACCTCAACTTCTCAGGCGCGGTGCTCAGCCAGGCAGTTGCCAGCGGCATCATGCTCGGCGGGCTGTTCGCCCTGATGTCGATCGGACTGACGCTCATCTGGGGCGTCATGAAGATCATCAACTTCGCGCAAGGCGAGTTCCTGATGGTGGCGCTCTACCTTGCCTACTTTCTCGTCGCCCGGGGCCACATCGACCCCTACATCACCATCATCATCACGGTGCCCTTCATGTTCTTCTTCGGCATCGGGATCTTCCGTGCCACCATCAGTCCGATCCTCAAAGACCCGGTCATGAACCAGATCATGCTCACCCTGGGGGTCTCGCTGATTTTGCAGAACCTGGCGCTGATGTTGTTCAGCGCCAACGTGCAGTCGGTGAACACGCGCTACTCGACGTGGAACATCCATCTCGGCTCGGTCGTGATCAGCGGGACACAGCTGATCGCCCTCGTCGGCTCAGTGCTTTGCACCCTCGGGGTGTGGTACTTCCTGAAGACTACCGACTCGGGCCGCGCCATCCGCGCCTCCGCGCAGAACCCCACGGCCGCGACGCTCATGGGTATCGACGTGCCGCGCACGTATCTGCTGGCCTTCGGGCTCGGCTCCGCCACCCTCGGCCTGGCCGGCTCGCTGATGATCCCCTTCTACTACACGTCGCCGACCGTCGGCGTCTTCCTGGGCCTCATCATGTTCATCGTGGTCGTGCTCGGCGGCATGGGCAACCTCCTGGGCTGCTTCGTCGGCGGGCTCGTCATCGGCCTCGCCGAGACCGTCGGCGCCGCGGTGTTCCCCGGGTCGCTGGCGCGCGTGTTCACGTTTTCGATCTTCATCATCTTCTTGCTGTTCCGCCCGCAGGGCGTCCTCTCGAAGAGGCAGACATGAACCTCAAGATGCCCTACATCCGGATCGTTGTCATCGGCGCGCTGATCTGCCTGCTGCCACTCGTCCTCAGCACCTTCTACATGCACATCGCCGTCCTCGTGCTCATCTGGGCGTTTCTCGCCTGCGCCTGGAACATCATCGGTGGCTACGCCGGGCAGCACTCACTGGGCAACGGCCTCTACATGGGGATCGGCGCCTACACGGTGGCCTACCTCGTGAACCGGTTCAATCTCACCCCGTGGGTGGGGTTGGTCGTCGCGATCATCCTCTCGGCGGCGGCGGCGGCGTTCATCGGCTGGATCGTGTTCCGCTACGCCTTGAAGGGTGCCTATTTCGCCCTCGTGACGATCGCCCTCACCGAAGCCGCCGTCTATGTGGTCAGCAACATCCCCGCGCTCGGCGGCGCCGGGGGCATGCAGATGGAGTATCGCGGCAACAGTCTCGCCTACATGCAGTTCGCCGGCCAGAATGGCTACTTCTACATGGGCGTGGTCCTGGTCGTCTTCATCCTGCTGCTCACGCAGTGGTACAAGCGCAAGCGCTTCTTCTACCAGCTCATTGCAGTCCGCGAGAACGAAGATGCCGCCGAGGCGCTCGGCGTCGACACCGTGAAGGCCAAGATCAAGGCCAACGTGATGAGCGGCGTGCTCTGCGCCGTCGGCGGCGTGTTCTACGCCCAGTACTTCCTGTACGTCGGGCCGCGCAGCGTGTTCGGCGAGGTCGTCTCCGTGCAGATCCTGATCTACGCCATCGTCGGCGGGCTCGGCACCACGTGGGGCCCGGTAGTCGGAGCCGTGCTGCTCGTGCCTCTCTCTGAGATCACGCGTGGCCAGCTCGGCAACTCCTTCCCGGGCTCGCAGCTTCTGCTCTACGGCCTGGTGATGGTCTTGACCATGATGTTCATGCCCTTCGGCATCATGGGCCTTGCCGACAGGCTGCGTCAGCGCTGGCAGCACCGCAGCGCCACGCCGCTCGTCGACAGCCAGGGTGGTGAGGCCTCGTGACCGCCATGCTCGAAGTCCGCGGGCTCACCCGCCGCTTCGGCGGTCTGGTCGCGGTCAACGATCTCACCTTCGAAGTGAACGAAGGCGAGATGATCGGCCTCATCGGGCCGAACGGCTCAGGCAAGACGACGACCTTCAGCATGCTGTCCGGCGCCCTCAGGCCCTCGTCGGGCACTATCGCCTTCAACGGCGAGCGCATCGAGGGGCTCAAGGCCAACAAGGTCTGCCGCAAGGGGCTGGCCCGCACGTTCCAGGTAGTGCAGCCGTTCCCGGACATCACTGCGACCGAGAACGTCATGATCGGCGCCTTCGTCAACACGGGCGGGGGCCGTCAGGCCGAGGCCAAGGCGCGCGAGGAGCTCGAGCGCGTGGGCCTGACTCCGAAGGCCGACACGCTGGCCAAGGAGCTCACCCTGCTCCAGCTCAAACGCCTGGAGATCGCCAAGGCGTTGGCCACCGAGCCCAAGCTGCTCCTCCTCGACGAGGTGGCCGCTGGGCTCACCTCGACCGAGGTCGACGTGATGCTCAAGCTCGTGCGTCAGCTGAACACCGAGGGCATCACCTGCATCATCGTCGAGCACGTCATGCGCTTCGTCATGAACCTGTCGCACAGGTGCATCGTGATCGACTTCGGCTCGCAGATCGCCGAAGGCACCCCCGAGGAGGTCCTCAACAACCCGGCCGTTCACGCGGCCTATCTTGGTGAGGAGGCCTCCATTGCTTAACGTCAAGAACATGGTCGTCAAGTACGGGATGTTCCGTGCTGTCGACGACGTCTCGATCGATGTCGGTGAAGGCCAGATCGTGGGCATCGTCGGCGCCAACGGCGCCGGCAAGTCCACCATGATCAACACCGTCTCCGGGATGACAAAGCCTACCTCGGGCACGCTTACGTTCGAGGGCATGGACCTGACGAAGATGAGCGCCCACGCGATCGTGCGCGCCGGCGTCGTGCAGGTGCCCGAAGGGCGCCGGCTCTTCCCCGACATGACGGTCTACGAGAATCTGCTCGTGGGATCGGCGCACAAGAGGGCGAAGGGCGAGCGCAGCGAGAACTTCGACAAGGTGTTCACGCTGTTCCCGCGCCTCAAAGAGCGCGAGAGCCAGGTGGCCCGCACGCTTTCGGGCGGCGAGCAGCAGATGATCGCCGTCGCGCGGGCGCTCATGTCGAGCCCGCGCATCCTTCTCATGGACGAGCCGTCCCTCGGCCTCGCGCCGATCGTCATCCAGGAGATCTTCAAGGTGGTCCAGCAGCTACGAGACCTCGGCCTCACGATCCTGCTGGTCGAGCAGAACGTCCACCACTGTCTGCTGATCTCCGACTACGCCTACGTCCTCGAGACCGGGCAGCTCGTGCTCGAGGGCACGGGCAAGGAAGTGCTCGAGAACCCCATGACCAAGGCTGCCTATTTGGGCATGGGGGTACAGGAGGAGTCCGCGTCCAACTGACCCACGGAGCATCCCCCCCGCTCCGGCCCCCACCGGACGAGTGAACCTCCTTCCCTCGATGGGGCCGTCCCGCACCTTCCGCGGGACGGCCCCATCACTTGCTTGACTGCGCGTCGTCGATCCTTTCAGCGCCAGCTGACAGCGGGCCCGATGCCACGCAGGCCTCAACGCCGCCGGCCCTCCAGAAACCAGCTCGCGTGGTGGTGCACCTGGCCGTTCGCGTTGTGCTCGTCGTAGCAGCGTTCCTCGAGGTCGAGGACCGTGAACGCTGAGAAATCGGCCATCAGCTCGTCGCCTGTGCAGAAGTGCAGGTAGACGTGCTCGACCCAGCTGCGTTCCTCACCCAGCACCGGCTCGCCCATCGCGAAGTGCTGCGGGTCCCGCGGCGAGAGCGTGCTCAGAAAGAGGAGGCCGCCAGGAAGGACCAGGGTGGCGAGAGCCGCCGCGAACTCGCGGCGGGCACCGGGGCTCAGGAGGTGGTAGATGTTGCAGATGTGCACTATGTCGTAGGGGCCGGCGTGCTCGGCGTCGCTCGCCAGCGACGCCAGGTCACCGGCCACGTACTCCACATCGAGGTCGGCCGAGAGGGCCTTTCGCGCCGCGGCGATGGCGGTCGGCGACGGGTCCAGGCCGAGCACGCGGCAGCCCAGCTCGGCCGCGAGGTACCGCGCATCGCGACCGTACGCGCAACCGACTTCGAGGATCGTGAGCGCCGGCGTGGCGTACGGGCGCAGGCGGGCGACGGCCAGGCGCGCGAGCTCGCTGGGGCCGTCGCCCCACAGGCGCCCGTCCAGGGCGTACCGCCGGTCCCAGTACCGCGCCGCGGCGAAGATCGGCTCAGAGCTCACCCTTGCGTCAAGCGGCGCCACGCCTCCAGGTACTTCTCGGCAGTCTTCGCCGCCACTTCCGGGGGAAGCTCGGGCCCGGGAGCCTTCTTGTCCCAGTCCAGCGTCTCGAGGTAGTCCCGCACGAACTGCTTGTCGTAGCTCGGCTGGCTCCTGCCGGCCACGTAGCCGTCGGCCGGCCAGAAGCGCGACGAATCCGGCGTCATCACCTCGTCGATGAGGATGAGCTCGCCGTCGAGGATACCGAGCTCGAACTTGGTGTCGGCGATGATGATGCCACGCTCCAGCGCGTAGGCGGCACCGAAGGCGTAGAGCTCCAAAGATACGTCGCGGACCTTCGCGGCCAGCTCATCGCCGATCAGGTCGACCATCCTCGCGAACGGAATGTTCTCGTCGTGGTCGCCGAGCGCCGCCTTGGTCGACGGCGTGAACAGCGGCTCGGGAAGGCGGCTAGCCTCGACAAGCCCCTCCGGCAGTGGGATGCCGCACAGGCTGCCGCTTCTCTCGTAGTCCTTGCGCCCCGAGCCCGTGAGATACCCGCGCACGATGGCCTCCACGGGCAGGGCCTCGGCTCTGTGGACGACGATCGAGCGGCCCGCGAGGTGCCTGTGTTCCGGGTCGGTGCTGAACGGCTCGGGATCGACGATGTGGTTGGGAACGATGGCGCTTGTCTTGTCGAACCAGAAGTTGGCGATCTGCGTGAGCACCACGCCCTTGTCGGGGATCGGCGTGGGCAGGATCACGTCGAAGGCGGAGAGGCGGTCGGTGGTGACAATAAGCATCTCGTTGGGGGAGTACTCGTAGACGTCTCGCACTTTGCCACGGCTGATGAGCTTCCAGGCGCTCTCGTTGGATTCGTACAGCGTCGCCACGGGCATCACGCTCCTTTCGCTCCTGATGGCCTGAATGGGGCGGCGGCCGAGGCGCCGCCGGCCGGCAGCTCGCGGCAGGGAGCGAGGGCCGGCCACGTCCGGGGCACGGCGTTGCCCCCCACCTCGGCGCCGGCCGCGGGCATCACGCGAAACCGCTCCCAGCGACGCCAGGAGTCGTTGAGATCTTCGACGAGTTCGCGCGCCGCGCCGCGCTCGCGAGATTTCATCTCGGCGAGCGCCGCCGGACTGTGGCTCCCGAGATGGTCGATGGGCAGATCGAGGACGCGCGCGAAGCTCGCGCATTCCACGAGCT
>CAIOZS010000055.1 GCA_903862845.1 uncultured Thermoleophilia bacterium | reverse complement strand
GGTCGGCGCCAGCAGGCGGTCCATCTGCATGCCGGTGATGACGTTCTTGTAGCGGCCGAAGCCGTACTGCGGCTTGGCGTCGGCCGGGAAGAGCTTGAAGCCGGTGGCGAGGACGACGCTGCCGAACTCCGCCTCGATCTCTTCGCCACGCTGGTCGAGCTTGATCGCGTCGGCAGGGCAGACGTCGACGCAGGCGTGGCACTCGGAGCACACGCCGCAGTCGAGGCAGCGGGCGGCGCCCAGAAACGCCTCGTCCTCGGTCATTGGACCCTCGGTCTCGCTGAAGTCGGTCGGTGCTGCGCTCATGACGGCGTTTGATTCGAACGGCTCACGTCGGTCATAGACGTCCTGCCGCCCGAGCACCTCAGCCTTGTCCGCGACGGGCAACATCTCGTCGAAGCCTTGGGCATCGAGCTCGGCGCCCTGGAGGTAGCGGTTGATCATGAAGGCCGCGCGGCGGCCGTGGCCGACGGCGCTGTTGATCATGGTCGGGCCGGTGACGACATCGCCGGCGGCGAACACGTGCGGCACCGCGGTCTGCAGCGTCGCGGGGTCGGTCTTGAGCGTGCGGTTGGCGTTGGTCTCGAGGCCGAAGGCCTTGGTGTCGGCGCCCATGCCCGCGGCGATAATGACGACGTCGCAGGCGAGGCTGTCACGCTGGCTCTCGTCGTATTCGGGGTGAAAACGCCCGTCGGGGTCGAACACGCAGGTGCAGACCTTGATCTCTGCACCCTGCACGCGGCTCTCGCCGGTGAAGTGGTCGATGCCCCAGCCGTCGTGCAGCAGGATGCCCTCGGCCTTGGCCTCTTCGACCTCGAAGTCGTGAGCCGGCATCTCCTCGCAGGGCTCGAGGCTGACCTGGTCGACGGCCTCGGCGCCCAGGCGGCGCGCCGTGCGCGCCGCGTCGATGGCGACGTTGCCGCCGCCGACGACCAGCACGCGCTTGCCGGCGACGTCGACGGTCTCACCCAGCTTGACGGCGCGGAGGAAGTCGAGCGCGGTCTGGACGCCGTCCAGCTCTTCGCCGGGGACGCGCAGACTCACGGACTTGTGCGTTCCCGTCGCCACGAGGACGGCGTCGAAGCCGTCGTTCTTGAGCGCGGCGACGTCGTCGACGCGCGCGTCGGTCGCGATCTCCACGCCGATCGCCGTCACGTTGGCGATGTCGTCGTCGATGACGTTGTTCGGGAGGCGGTACGCCGGAATGCCGAGGCGGAGCATGCCGCCCGGCTGCGACGCCGACTCGAAGATCTTGACACCGTAGCCCTGGCGCGCGAGCTGCCAGGCGGCCGTGAGGCCGGCCGGGCCCGAGCCGACGACGGCGACCTTCTTGCCGTTCTGCTCGGGCTTCTCCACGGGCTTGGGTTCCGCCTGGCCGTACCGCTGGTCGGCGATGAACCTCTTCAGGCGGCGGATCGGCAGCGGGCCTTCGAGCTCGCCGCGCGTGCACTGGTCCTCGCAGGGCGCGTAGCAGGCGCGCCCGAGGCTGCCCACGAGCGGCGTCGTCTCCAGCACCAGGTCGAAGGCCTGGTCGTATTCGCCGCTGCGCACGCGGGCCACGTAGCCGTGCGCCTTGATGCCCGCCGGGCATTCGTAGGTGCACGGTGAGACGCCGGCGCGCTCGATGACCGCTTTCTTCGGTACAGCCTGAGGGAAGGCGATATACGCTGCCCTCCGCGACACCATGTCGGCGTTGAACTCGTCAGGCACCGCCACGTTGCAGGCCATCTCGCACTGGCGACAGCCGGTGCAGGCGACCTCGTCGATGAACTTCGGCTTCTGCGTGATCTTTGCGTGGTAGGTGCCGTCGCCGTTGGCGCGGATGCCCTCGACCTGAGCGTACGTGAGGACGTCGATATTGGGGTGGTGGATGGTGGCAGCCATCTTTGGCGTGGAGATGCAGCTCGCGCAGTCCAGTGTCGGGAAGACCTTGCTCAGCAGGATCATCTTGCCGCCAACGCTGGCGTCCTTCTCGACGACGAGGACTTTGTAGCCCATGTCGCCGAGCTTGAGCGCCGACTCCATCCCGCCGATGCCGCTGCCGACCACCAGTGCGTCGTACTTCATGCGGTCGCCTTCCGGGAGGGTCCGAGTTCGGCCAGGGACGTCGAGTACTCGTGCATGTAGTTGGTGAACGGCTCGGCGCAGACCGAGCAGATCGCGGCCATGCGCACGCGCTGCGGCTCGTAGCCGCTTTCGACGAGCAGTGTCTGCGCATCCGTCATGATGCCGGCGGTGCGCTCGCTGCAGTCGGTCAGGTAGGCGCACTCCTCGCCGTCGGCGGCGATGAAGACGCCGTCAAAACCCTGCTCAACGGCGTACAGCACCCAACTCGGCTTGATACCGCTCGTGCAGGGCAGGCTGATCACCGTGACGTTCGGCGAGTAGTGCATGTGCGAGCTGCCGGCCAAATCGATGCCGGGGTCCGAGATGTTGTTGGTGGAGAACACCAGGATCCGCGGTGCCGCCGTCTGGTCTGCCCGTTCTTGAGGCTCGGCCGTCATTACTTCATCTTCTTGACGTACAGCTTCATGAAGCCGGGCTCTTCGATGATGCCCAAGTACTCGTGACCCATCTTCTTGCACCAGGCGGGGATGTCTTTCTGGGTGCCGCTGTCGGTGGCCATGACTTCCATGATGCCGCCCACAGAGACGCTGGGGATGCCCTTCTTGGCGGCCAGGATGGGGCCGGGGCAGGACGTGCCGCGCGCGTCGACGACTTTCTCTACCTGAATTGTGCTGAGGTCTTCTGCCATGATGCTCTCCTCTGTGACGACGCTTGTGTTTGTGTTCCTTTTCGCAAGCTTGGGCCCGCTGAAGGCCGCTCGCTTGGTTCGTACCTTCGGTCTGTTGTCTGTCCCCTGACTCGGTGAAGCGGGCGCGTCAGGCCGGCGCGGCTGCGGAAGCCGCCGCCACGGTCGCCGTCGGCGGCTGTTGCCTGGCGGCGTCGAGGAGCTCGGCCGCCTGCAGCGACTCGCCCTGGGCAAGGTGCTGCTCGACCAGCGCCTCACGGATCAGGGCACACGCCTGGATGAACTTCATGTTGGTGACGTGGTAGTAGACCGTCTGGCCGTCCTTGCGCGACGCGACCAGCCGGCGCTCCTTGAGCACGCGCAGGTGCTGCGAAACGTTGTGTACCGAGATGCCGATCTCGACGGCGAGATCGCCGACGCACTTCTCTCCGTCGCCGATCGCATGCAGGAGTGCCTGACGATGCTCGTTGGCGAGCGCCTTGCAGAGCTCCGCGTGCATGCGGTAGACGGGCTGAAGGTCCGCCGCCGGGACTGCTGGGGTGTTGTCCTGTATTTGCATACTTGCTTATATACGATATCTGAGGAGCTGGGTCAAGTGCACTCCTTCACAAGCGCCGGCGAGTCGGGCACATGCGGTAGTGTTGACGCCATGACCGTGACGAGCTTCGAAGGCAAGATCCCGGACATCGGCGAGGGCTGCTGGATCCACCCATCGGCGGAGGTGATCGGCGACGTGCGGCTGGGCGCCCGCTGCTGGATCGGGCCGGGCGCCCGTCTGCGCGGCGACTACGGTGCCATTGTCCTCGGCGACTGCTGCGCCGTGGAGGACAACTGCGTCGTCCACGCGCGCCCCGGCGAGACCTGCACGATCGGCGCCTGGGTGACGCTGGGCCACGGCTGCGTGGTGCACAACGTGGCCCTGCTCGGCGACTACGCCGTGGTCGGCATGGGCGCCGTGGTGAGCGACTGGGCCGAGATCGGCGAGTGGGGCGTGGTCGCCGAGGGCGCGGTCGTGCCCCAGCGCGCCGTGGTGCCGGCGGCGAGGATCGCCGCCGGCGTGCCGGCGCGCCTCCTCGAGCGTGCCGTCGACGACGAGTACCGCGCCGCCTGGCTCGGGTTCAAGCAGATCTACGTCGACTTGTGCGAGCGGTACCGGGAGGGGTTTGGCCGGTAGACGCGGCGGACTGCGCGTACCCTGCCGGCCCCCTCGCATCGTCGGCGTGCCGCCCGGGAGGTGCGCCGGCGGGCAGATTCCGGGGTCCGCCCCCAGCCTCTCGATCGAGGACATGCTCCTCGCGCTCGAGTCGGGTCGGCCACGGCCCGAGACCCCTTCCACGAGGCGTTACGGCCCTACGGGCTTGCGAGCCGTCGAGAGTAGGATGCTCACAAGAGGACCGGCGATGCGGGAGAAGGCGATGACGACTTTCGTCGCGCTGCTGCGGGCGGTGAACGTAGCGGGCAAGAACAAGATCCCCATGGCCGAGTTGCGGCGCGCACTCGGCGATGCGGGCTACAGAAGTGTGGAGACATTCATGCAGAGCGGCAACCTGGTTTTCGAGGCGGAGGGTGACGATGTCGGGATGCAGGCGGCTGGCATCCACGACGTGATCTTGGGGGCCTTCGGCCACGACGTGACGGTTGTCGGACTGTCGGCGGAGGAGCTGTCGGGGGTCGCCGCCGGAAACCCGTTCCTGGCGGTCGGCGCCGCTCCGCGTTCGGCCGTCGAGGTGGATGCTGCCGTGCCCGCCCTCGAGAAGGCGCTGCACGCGACGTTTCTGGAGAGTCCGGTGGACGAGGCCGCCTTTGGCGGCCTCCGCCTGCCGGCCCAGCCCGGCGAGCTGGCGGCGCTCGCCGCCGCCCCGGGCCTCGCCGGCGGCGTCGTGTACCTGTATCTGCCGCACGGCTACGGCCGCACCAGGCTCAACAACGCGTATTTCGAGCGCGCGCTCAGGACGCCCGCCACCACCAGGAACTGGCGCACGGTGGTGGCGCTCGTCGAAATGAGCGCGCGAGGAGGTTGACCGCCATGTTGCTCAGCGACGACCAGGTCCGACAGCTCTTTGTCCATCTGGAGACCGGGCAGTCCGACGCCTTCTTCGCCCACGTGGCCGATGACGTGAGCTGGACGGTCTTGGGCACCCACCCGCTGGCCGGCGAGTACCACAGTCTAGCCGACTTTCGCGGGAGCACGTTCGCGCGCCTCGACAGGGTGCTGCGCGAGGGGGTGCTCCTGCGCGTGACGCACCTGATCGTGCATGGTGACTGGGCCGTGGTGGAGCTGGAAGCGCTTTCCACGGCCCTGAACGGCAAACCCTTCGCCAACCGCTACTGCTGGGTGTGCCGCTTCGCCGGCGAGACGATCGTCGAAGTGCGCGCCTACCTCGACTCGGCGCTCGTGGCGCAGGTGATCGAGGAGAACGAGGCCTCCTCGTGACAAGCCGTGATGGTGACTGGGACGCGCGCGACTACGTCGCCCACTCGGCGGCGCAGCAGGAGTGGGCGCACGAGCTCATCGCGAAGCTGCGGCTGCGCGGCGACGAAGCGGTGCTCGACATCGGCTGCGGAGACGGCCGCGCGACGGCGTTGATCGCCGAGCGGCTCCCGCAAGGGAGCGTCCTCGGCGTCGACAAGTCGGCAGACATGATCTCGCTGGCCGCGGAGCAGTTCCCGCCCCCCGCCCATCCCAACCTGAGCTTCCGGCAAATGGACGCGACCAGCCTGGAGCTGCCGCGCGCCTTCGATGTCGCCTTCTCCACTGCCGCGCTGCACTGGGTGGACGACCACGAGGCGATGCTGCACGGCGTGCGCCGAGGCTTGCGGCCCGGCGGCCGCCTCCTGTTCCAGATGGGCGGCCGCGGCAACATCGCCGAGACCCTGGCCGTGGTCGACGAGGTCATCGCGCGGCCGCGCTGGCGCGACTCCTTCGACGGCTTCGTCCCGCCGTACCGCTTCTGTGGCCCCGAGGACTACGCGGCGTGGCTGCCGCGCGCGGGCTTTCGCGCCTGCCGCGCGGAGCTCATCTCCAAGGACATGAGGCACGCCGGCCGCGAGGCGCTTCTCGGCTGGCTGCGCACCACGTGGTTCCCCTACACCGACCGCCTGCCGGCGGAGCTCAGAGGCGCCTTCCTCGACGACGTGGCCGCCGCCTACACCGCCGTTTGCCCGCCCGACGACCAGGGCGTGATCCACGTGCGGATGGTGCGGCTGGAGGTGGAGGCGCGCGTCGCCGGCTGAGGAGCTCCGCCGCCGTCGCAGTTCCGCCTGAGCCTGAGCGGCCCCAGCGGCTCACGGCAAGACGGCGCCGCGAGGACGCAGTGGGGCGCCCCCTGCGCCGGGGTCCCGTCGCTGGTGGCGATACCCTGCGGACCGGACGGCGCCGGTCAACCGCGAGGTGGACGTTGTCGAAGGCGGCTTCTGGGACCCACTTCCGGTGACGTTCGACAGCAGCTCGGCGTCCAACCGCAAGAGGTCGTGGATTTGACGCCTCCCAGTTCATTGGTATCATGATGATTGAAGTATCAAAGTACCGGTGGCTACCTACGGGAAGTTCGCGATGACCGTGTCGCCCATCAAAGTCAGCGCCGAGACCAAGGAACTGATCCGTGTCGCTGCCGCGCTGCTCAACTGCGGGCAGTCCGAGCTTGTCGGTCGCGCAGTGGGTGAGTACACGCAACGGCACGCCGACGAGCTTCGTGCCGGCATCGCCGGCGCGAGCGCCGCGCTCGCTCTCGGCGACAATGCCGCCATCGCCTACCTCGGAGGGGAAGAGGTGGAAACGCTCAACCGCGTCACCGGCGATCAGCCTTCCGGGTAGCGCGGCTCAGCCTCCGAGGCAGCCCACTCGCGTACCGGAGACGCGACGGCAGGCAATACACATCACCATCGGCTTGGCGGTCAGTCGCGTAGCCCGAAGCCGGTAACGGCCCGCTCGCCGTCCTCACGCTTGTGACGCTCCGTGAACCCCTTGGTGAAGCGCCACGACACTCGCCGACCCAGGCCCACCATGCCCAACAACTCCTCGAGCGACATGCAGCGATCCGCCAGCCCCAACATGCACGCGCCTTCAATCGCTGCGCCGTCAGCGCTGCAGAACACGTGCCCGAGGTAGCTCTCGTCCTGCGTCAGTAGCGCAAGGGCTTCGAGCTCGCCGTCGTGCAGCTCGATGACGTCAGTGAATCGCGACGCCACACGAAAGATCGCCGTGAGACTCGCGGCTGCCACAAGCACGCGTCCGGACCCAACGTCAGCGACCAAGTCGATAGGCTCGCTGTGCCCAGTGGCGGCATCCTTGCTGTGGAAGAGCGCTTCATCGTCCAGAACCAGCTGTGGAACGACTACTTCGTACCGCTCCACAAACGTCTTCCAGGCGCCCAGCTCGTGCAGGCCGATGATGGGCCCGGCATCAAGGATCAAACAGTGGGGCCTACGCTTGCTCACAGGGCATCGCGATGGCGTCGAGATCGCCCGTCTGGAACTCGAGCGAGATGTCCTGTGAAGTCAGCTCGGCAAGACCCTCATCGATGCCGTAGGTGGCCAGACACACCGGGAGGTCGGGGAGGCCGCACTGCAGATACGTGGCGAGCTTGGTCCGGGACAGCCTACCGCGGAGGGTCGCCGCATACGCCGACTGGACGAAGCGCTCAGGCAGACGTGTGGGCTGCGACCACTCTCCGGCTTGGGACGCCCGATCGAACTCGCGAAGCCGCGGATTGCGCAGCACGTCATCGACAGCGGCACGATCGGGCCAGCAGCCGAGATTGTGCAAACGCCACACGAGGGTGTCGAGCGCCACGCTGAAGTCGCGCGCCATGGCGACCAATTCGGCAAGCTTCACGCGTCGTGCCGCACTGCGTTCCTCCAGCTCTCTGAGTACGAGCTCCCCTGGCAACAACAGGCTTGCTGCGAAGGCATTTGCGAGTTGCTCCGTGCGCTTGCTCGGCGCACACGTACCATCCGCCGACATCTCGCGCTCTGCGGCCGTCCACGTGAGCAGATGGAACAGCTCGTGCGCGATATCAAAGTTGCGACGCCAAGGAGCCTCGCCGCAAGGCACAAGGATCGACACGCCGTGCGCTCCGCGCGTGCAGGCGGCGCAACCCGGGGGTGTGTCGAGATACCAGATCGTCACGTCGAATTGCGATTCGAGGGCGTCACAGAGTGTCCGCGCCGGCCGTGCCCCGAGATTCAGAGACCGGCCGACGTCTCTTGCCAGTCGGTCCGCGTCCGCGTACGTCATCTGCGCGAGATCGCGGTCGTAGCTCGGCAGCTGGTCGGGGGGGTTCTGGTCGAGCAGCCTGAGAACACGCCGCTGCCGATCGCACCACTGGAGAAATGTGGCCTCGATGGGCTCGGAGCCTTCGCTCGGCTGCGCCCGCCAGAGCACCCGTGGCTTCGGTTGAGGATCCGACAAGAGCGACGAAAGGTCGAGGTGCAGCAAGCGAGCGATACGAGCCGCCTCGGACGCCTTGACGTCGCGAACCCCGCGTTCCAGATCGGAGAGAATCTGGCGCGACGCGAACCCGACTGCCCGCGCAAGCTCCTCTTGCTTCATTCCCGCTGCCTCGCGGGCAGCCTTGATGCGAGCACCGATGTTGTGAATCTCCTGCGACATGTGTCTCCTCCCACGCGTCGCATGTAGTGTAGCGCCACGCAAGATAATCTTGCAAGATGGACAATGGACGGATGCGATCCGCAAGAGCCCGAACGACCAACACCTTGCGCTACAGCGCCACTCGCTCCATCCACGGCACGCGGTCGGACCAGTAGACCAGGCTGCCGACCTGCTGCAGCAGGTTCTGGATCTCGTCCTTGACGTGGTCGCCGCGATCGTCGATGACGGCGTAGCGCGAGAAGCCGCTGACCTTCAGCACGTCGCCGAACATGGCGTACACCGCGGTCGCCCGCGTCCACGGCGCCTCCACGCCGATCGGCTCCACCAAGGCGTGGGCGGCCGGCACGAACAGAGTGGGGTGATGCCTGTGGCCGGACTGACCGACGATCGTATGTGTGCGCTCCACGCCGATCTTGCGTTCGACCAGCTTGTGCTCGACTTCTTGCGAGAAGTCACGCCTGGCCCGCTCGGTCGTTGCGAGCTCGAAGTCGACGGCCTCGGCGATGCGCGCGGAGGCGGCGGCCACGCGCATCACCGCGTCCGCAAGATCGGCCAGCGGCACCACGGTCGAGACCCGTCCATTCGTGAAGGTGAGACCCGAAGAAGCACAGACGCGCTGCCCGACCGTGGCCAACACGCCGCTGCGCCTGTGAAGCCGCTGAATAGCCAGCGCCATGCCCTCGCTGTTGTCGCTCACCTCGAACAGGCTGTCGTGATCGGTGACGTGCACGACTACGCTGTCGCCGTTCGGGTAGTAGAGCGCGGTGTCGCAGACCAGACGATCGTCGAAGAGCGCACAGGTCGTCTCGTCGGCCATGTGGCGCACCAGAGCTTCTGTGATCGCTGCGCGGTTCATGACTCCTCCACGAACGGCATCACGAGCTGATCGGCGATGATGGGTGGAGCATAGGCTGGCCGGAACTCGATGAGGTGCCCTTCGATCTGGATGTCCTCGCATGGCTTGTCGGGCGTGGGGCCCGTCATTGACAGCGACATGTGCCGACAGGATAGCAGGCGCGTCAGCTCAGCGGCTTGACCGAGCCGTCTTTGGCGACGCGCCAGATGAACGGCCGCGCTTCTTCGCCGCCGACCCGCTCCATTTCCGCACGGGCCTTCTCCAGGATCTCGACGGTGCGCTCTGCCGTCAAGTTGGCGGTGATCACAACGAAGACACCGAGCCCTGACGCGCGCAGCGCCGCCACCTCCGCCGAGTGATACCGGATGTGCGCGTCCTGCGTGAGGAACAGCCAACCACGCTTGGCGACGGCCGGAAGCAGGTCCACGTCTTTGGTGACCGGCGCGAAGTGGTCGTCGTGCACCTCGATGCTCCAGCCGAGCTCTCGCAGGGTGGCCGGGACCCTGCGACCGAGGTTGCGGTCGCAGAAGAAGACTACGCCGCGGGACGCAACCAGAGCTCGTACCTGAGAGCGTGTTCGACCTCGGTCGGAGTGAGTCCGAAATCGCCTGCGATGGCCTTGATGGGCTCGTCGGCCTCGAAGCGACCTCTGATGATCTCGGTGCGCACGCCCTGGACCTGGGGGAGCCCAAATTCGATCTCGGGGTTCTGCCGCACTACGCCGCCACGTGGTCGCCACTCTACCGGCCACCCCTCTTGCCAGTCGACGATCTCCAGGTACTCTGCAAGGACCGGCTCGAGGGCGCGTTGGCCGCCCTTGGTGAGCGCCGCGAGCTGCTCGCTCTCGCGATCCGCTGCCTCGCCGGCATGCATGAAGATGTCCCTGCCGGCAACGAGGATGTCGCGATGCGCAAAGGCGTGCTCGCCGACCTCACGCGTGGCGATGCGATGCGCCTCGCGGATCGACTGCAGCGAGATGCGACGCGCCCTGAGCGCAGCGATAAGCGAGGTCTCGATGAGATCCTCGAACGAGAGCGGCGCCGGGCGATCGATGGCTTCGGCAGCCGTGAGCAGTGGTGACCGGACCTCGTCACCATCGCGGTAGCCAAGGTACAGCCGGCGCACAAGCTGATGCTGCGCTCTCGAATACCGCGCTACGTCGGTCAATGAGTACAACGGGAGCGATGATGGTCTGGTCTTCATGGCCTCCTGCGGAGTTCGCTTCAACTTGATTCTACCCTGCGGACCGGACGGCGCCGGTCAACTGCGAGGTGGACGTTGTCGACGTCTCCCCATGGCCTCACCGGCGCCAATCGTGGGTTGAGGCGTTCTGCCGGCGGTAGCCAAGCAGAAGGGTCCGGGCCGTCGGCCGCGTTGCCGCGGTGTCACTGTTTCCAGCGACTGACGGGGTTCCCGAACCCACGCTCATTATCCCCGACCCCGGGGGTAATGCAACGGGGCGTGGCAAATTGTCACCCCACGCGGCCGGTCACCGCTGCGGGAAGCCGCTGGTTCTCGCCCTCGAGCGGCGGCGGGTCGTCTGCTCTCGTCGTGATGAGGCCCTCGGGCGCCTCTCAGGCGGGCGGGACGCCTTCCTCCACGAGGGCGATCTCGTCGCTGGTGAGGCGGTAGAGGTCGTAGACGAGACGGTCTATCTGACGCTCGATGGTGGCAATGTCGCTGTCCCGATGCATGCGGGCGTCAGGCGCGAGAGCACCGGCGCCGTCGGCCGACAGCCTGATGCGCTCACGAACGAGGACGCCGAGACCCTGGCAAGCCGCACGCTGCACATCCGCCTCGGAGTCCGGCAGGCGAATGGGCAACTGTCCGAAGTACTGCTTGGTGCAGGTAATCCATCCGCCACGGAAGCGGTTGCTGATCTGCCGGAGGTACCAGAATAGGAGCCTGGAATTGTCGAGCCCGAGCACGTACAGCGGATCGACGTGGGTGCGAGTGCCGTCCAGCCAGATGCTGAACCCACCCCCCGCCATCAGGCAGAATGCACCGGGGACGCAGTCCAAGGGCGCCGCAAGTCCGCGATCGGCCAAGAGAGGCACGACCATCTGTGCCTTGTCGTGGACATGGAGGTTCCTCGGCGCGCTGAACCCGTACCACGCCTTGTACTGGCGCCGTTTCTCGAGCCGCGCCTTCCGACTCCGCAGATAGGAGTAGGCGCGTGGCCAGCGATCACGGAGCTCGTCCTCGGGGATCGTCGAGTAGCCCTCGTCACTCACGCGGTACGGGAAGATCAGCGCTGCTTGGTTGCGGGGACGGAACTCATAACGCGTGAAGTCGGTCGCCCACAAAGGCCGCCTCAGAAGCTCTTCTTCGATCTCTACGTGTTCCCCATCACGAGTCCTGAGCTCCCCGTCTTTCATCTCCAAGCAGAAGACCTCGTCATCTCCGGTGCTCGAGCCACGAGAGATGCTCGTCGGGAGTTCGAGCAGCGGGGTGGAGCCGGTGAGGATGCGCTCGCTCAAGCGCGCAACCTCGTCGCTCATGAACTGCCACGGTGCGCTCGTCAGGACCGCGGCGCGTGGGGCCGGCAAGTCACCCGAAGCGACCTCTGAGGGCTGGACGCTCGAGTAGCTGGTGGCCCCGCCGCGGGCTGAGTCCAGGAAGAGCAAGCACGTGTAGGTCGATGCATGATCGAAGACTTGAGCGTGCCCGAAGTCGATCACCTCGGTGACGACCTTCTCGCTCGCCAGCAGACCACGCAGCGAGGCGCCATAGTCCGTTGCAAAGAACTTGCTGGGAAGAATGTAGCCGAGTCGGCCGGCCTGGCTCAGCAAGGACAGCCCCCGCTCGACGAAGACCACATAGATGTCGTAGTTGCCCTTGCTCGCCGAGACGTAGCGCCGCTTGTAGAACTCGACCTCACGCGGCGCGAACTCCTTGAGATTCTGGATGCGGATGTACGGCGGGTTCCCGATCACCGCATCGAACCCGCGCTTCTCCTCCGGCACCGCCTTCCCCAGGATCTCGGGGAGCTCGGCCTCCCAGTCGAAGACGTTGATGCGGTAGCGCTCCTCCTCATCGAGGCCGGCGAGGCCGAGCTGCTGGTCGTCGTAGAAGTCCGGGCCGATCAGCGAGTTGCCGCACTTGATATTGGCGGAGAGGTCGGGCAGAGCACGCTCGCGGAGGAAGCTGAGCTGGGCATCGATGCTCTCCGCGGTCTCGCCCTCGAGCACCTTGAGCAGCAGGCTGAGCTTCGTGGTCTCCACGGCCTGGGCGTCGATGTCCACGCCGTAGATGCTGTTCAGGAGGATGCGCTTCTTCTCGGCGGTGGTGAGGCGCCACTCGCCGCCGGCACCCTTGTGGAGCTGCTTCTGATGCTTCTCGGGTCCGTGCGCCACGTACCAGTCGCGGTGCCAATCGAGCAGGTACTGATAGGCGCCGATGAGGAAGGTGCCGCTGCCGCAGGCCGGGTCGAGGATGCGCAGGGCGGCTGCCTGCTTGGGCGTGAGCCCCTCGAGCAGGCGGCCGACCGTGTGCTTCACGATGTAGTCGACGATGTACGTGGGCGTGTAGTACACGCCGCCGGCCTTCTTGACCTCGGGCTTATCTTCGACCACGGCGCGATGCCCCGCCGTGAGGCGGATCACCTTGCCGAGGAACTGCTCGTACACCTGCCCGAGGATGTCGGCGGGCAGCACGCTGAACTCATACGGGCTGTCGGGGTAGTAGAGCCGCTTGAGGATGTCCTTGAGCGGCTTGTCGTCGATCGCCAGCTCGAGGGTGAGCCGGTCGGCGAAGCCGGCCCGGCGTTTCTCATCTTCGAAGTGGAAGAGGCCCGAGTTGTAGCGCGCGTCGGCCTCGTGGAAGAGCGCCCTGAGCCGACCGTACGTCCCGCCGCCGTTGCAGAGTCCCCGCAGGCGCCCGTAGGGCTCGATGCCGCGATCTTCGCAGATGCGCAGGAAGATGATGCGGTCGATGGTCGCCTGCACCGAGTAGTTGAGCTCGCGCTGGCTGAGCGCTGGGTTGCGCAGCGCGATTGTGTGCGCCAGCGCGTCGCGCCACAGCTCGATCTCGCCGAGGAACGCCTTGTCCACCTCGGCGGTGCCTTTCTTGGCCCTTGTCGACTCGGCGTAGCGGTCAAATGAGCCCTGGTAGATCGCCGCCTTGCCGAACACCTCGGCGATCTCGTCCCAGCGCTCGTCGTAGGACTCGAAGGGGATGTAGAGCGTGCGCGCCGCCGAGGCCTTGTCTGAGGCTGCCGGCTTGACCCGGCCGTCGTACGCGGCGAGCTCCTGGAAATCGGTGAGGATGCTGAGCGGCAGCTTGGCCGACCAGGCGTAGCGGCGGAGCTGGTAGGCCGGCGCGGGATCGTCCTTCAGATTGACCGCCGGCTTCTTCGCTTCGACGAAGAACTTGCGCTGGCCGCCGACGCGGAACGAGTAGTCGGGCGCGCGGCTGTCGAGGCCGACCTTGATGGCGTCCTCGTGGACCACGTCCTTGTACTGCGGCGCGAAGCCTTGGGTGTTGTCGACGTCCCAGCCGAGCGCCACGAAGAACGGGTCGATGAATTCACGCCGTACCTGGGTCTCGTTGTACGCGGGGTTCAGGTACTGGGCGCGGTTGCGGGCAAAGCGCTCGACGAGCTCGAGAACGGCGTCTGGTGCGCTCATGTCACCCCCGCCACGTGTGCCCCACGGGCGGCGGCATCAAGGCCGTGCCCGGTTCACCTCTATTCTACAGGTCGAGTCGGCGTCAGCCTGTCGGCCCCTCCTCCGCCGCGATCTCGTCGACCACGCCCTTCGACGACGGCAGCAGCTCCACGATGAACACGCCGCTGAGCATCAGCGAGCCGCCGACCAGCAGGCGCCAGGTCACCGAGTCCATGCCGAAGGCGATGCCGGCGAGCGCCGCGAACACGCTCTCGAAGCCGAGCAGGATCGCAGCGTGCGTCGAGGTCGTGTAGCGCTGCGCCCAGCTCTGGATGGAGAACGCGTAGATGGTGCCGCTCAGGGCCGTCCACACGATGGCGGCCCACACCTGCCAGGGCAGGTCCAGCGTGATGTGGACGAAGAATGGCGTGAGGATGACGAGTGCGGCCGTCGACGCGATCATCTGCGTGACGGCCAGCGTCCTGGGTTCCACCTTGGGCGCGAAGAATCCCGTGGTCATGATGTGCAGGGCGTAGAGAAGCGTCGAAAGGAGGGTGATGGCGTCGCCCCAGCGCATGGAAGAGTCCCCCTGCAGCGAGAGTGCCCCGAGGCCGATGGTGGCGATGACGGCGCCGATGATCTGCCACTTGCCCGGCGAACGTCGGGCGACGGCCCAGTAGAGGAAGGGAACCATGGCGACGCTCATCCCCGTGATGAAACCCGAGACGCCGGGCGACGTGCGCTGCAAGCCGATCGTCTGGAGGATGAGCGCGGTCAGGTAGAAGGCGCCGAGCAGACCGCCCATCTTCCAGTCGCGCCGCGAGGCCTTGAGCCAGCTCTTCGGCTGCGCCGCGGCGAAGATGCCGGTGGCGACCACGTAGCGCAGGAAGATGTAGAGCATCGAGCCGGCGACGATGCTGCCTCCGGCGATCACGCTCGTGCGCTCCACGGCCGACTTGATGAAGACGAAGTTGCTGCCCCAGAAGATGGCGACGCTGAAGAGCAGGATGTCGGCGACGAGCGCCATGCGGCGCGAGCGGTGCGTCATCGTCGCGGGAGTGACCATCTCGGCAATCCTCGCAGATGGGAGCGGGCGGCGCGAGTGGGGCAGAGCGGCGGGCGGGGCCGCAGGGCCCCGCCGCCCGCCGCGCCCGCCGCGCTCTACTTGAACGGCGGCATGTGCCACTCGCGGGCGACGACGGCGAGCACCGCCTGCGCAACCTTCAGGCCGCCCTCGACGGTCATGTGCACGCCGTCGGCCTGCCGGTACTTCGCCTGATACGTCGTCGCCGGCGCATCGACGATCGTCCACGCATCGATGTACTCCACCCGCGGCGCCCGCTTCGCGGCCTCCGCCTTGTAGATGCCGTTCATGAGCTCCATACGCTTGTTGAACCAGCCGATGCCCATGCGCGGCATGCCGACCCAGTACACGCGGCTGACGCCCCGCTTGAGGTAGATGTCCATCACGCCGCCGACGCGCTTCGCGTACATCGCCTTCCACGAGCCGCTGCCGAAGTTGAGCTGCACGTCGCCGACCTTCGTGTCCTGGCCGTCATTGGCGCCGAACATGAGCGCCACCGCCTCGAAGGGCCGCTGGCGCTTGTCGATGTCCTGCTTCAGAAAGGCCGGCCAATCGAAGAAGTCCGGCCGCGTGAGGCCGCTCGCCACCTTGACGAAGCGGTGCACGTAGATGTCCTTGCGGTTTTCGGTGAGCAGCTTGAGGCCGAGGAGCAGGCCGCCGCCGACCGACTCGCCGTAGGCGCCGAACCGCAGAGGCGCGGCCGCCGTCGGGGTGCGTAGCGCGGTGGGCGTCGGCGACGGCTCGCCGGCAGAAGCGCCGGCTGCGCCTTCGCCGCCGCCGCAACCACGTGCCACGAGCATGATGAGCAAGACAAGCACGACGACGATGCCGACCAGGACGCCGAGCGCGACCAGCCGCCGGCGGCGAAGCTGCTGCCGGCGGCGCGCCCGCGCCGCAGCGCGCTCTTCGGGCGTGCGCCCGCGCGGTGCGCGCGTCTGGCGATCGGTCGAAGGCTGCTCGTCCATGTCCCGCCGAGGAGTGGTGTGCTGCCGGCCCTACGGGCCAAGAGTACCAGAGAGACGCCGCAGACCGACAAGCCGGTTCGGCCGCGTCGAAAGCGCGCACAGCGCGCTGCTCGTGCAGCGCGCTCGAGATGCCGCCGCGCAGCTCGGCGGAGAGCGCGTGCGCTCGCAGGCCCGATCGCCGCGCGCAGCCCGTTCAGGCGCTGTACCCGCCGTCCACCAGCCACGAGTCGCCGCTGACGAAGCTCGCCTCGTCGCTCGCCACGAAGGCGACCACGGCGGCGACCTCAGCGGGGCGGCCCACCCTGCCGACGGGATACCCGTCGGCCTGTACGGCCGCGTATGCCTCGGGGTCGTCGGCTGCGGCGATGGCAGCGGCGAGCATCGGCGTCTGGATGATGCCCGGCGAGACGGCGACCACGCGCACGCCGTCGGGCCCGTGGTCGTGGGCCAGCGTGCGCACCACGTTGATGAGCCCGGCCTTGGCGGCGGCATAGGCCGCGGCGCCGGGCTCACCGTGGTGCCCGGAGTCGCTGGCGATGACGACGATCACGCCGCCGTCGGCGGCGACCATGGGCGCCAGGGCGGCCTGCATCGTGAAGAAGGCGCCCTTGAGGCAGGTATCGAGGACGACGTCCCAGTCCTCCTCGCTGACGTCGAGCGTGGGGCGCTCGTCCCAGACGCCGGCGCAATGGACGAGCACGTCGAGCTGCCCATACCGCTCCATGACGGCGGTGACGAGCGCCCGGCAGTCGCCGACCTCGCGGACGTCGCCCGTGACCCAACCGTGCTTGCCCGCGGGCAGCAGGCTCTCGGCGACGCGGCGCGTCTTCGCCTCGTCGCGGCCCGCGACCATGACGGCGCAGCCCTCCACGGCCAGGCGGCGCGCGCACGCTTCGCCGATCCCCGACGAACCGCCGGTGACCAGAACGACCTTGTCGGCAAGACCCTCCACGACGACCTCCCGAGGCGGCGGTCCGCGCATGCGGACAGTACAGTAAGCCTACAACGGCAGCTCGATGGAGTGCAGTGGCGCGACACGCACAACCTCGACCAGTATCGACGTGCGGGCGCCGACTTGACGCTACGTGAACGCTCGTTCATTATGTGAACTGTCGTTCACGTTCATCGAGGAGCAGCTAGTGCCCGCAGATATGTCCACGCCCCCGGTCACCGACGGCCGCCGTGCGCAGCGGCGCACCGCCACAGAAGAGCGCATTCTGGCGGCGGCCCGCAGCCTGCTGCTGGAGCGGGCCACCATCGACACGCTCTCGATGCGCGAGGTCGCGCGCCGCGCCGATTTCACTCCCGGGGCGCTGTACCGCTACTTCGACGATCGCCAGCATCTCATCGACGCGCTTTTCATGGATGCCCTGGCCCGCCTCGGTACCTACCTGGAATCGGCCGGCGGAAGTCAGGGGCCCGAGCGGCTGATGGAGCTCGGGCTCGCGTACTTGCGCTTCGGCCGTGAGCGCCCAGAGCTGCTCACTCTGCTGTTTCAGACCCCGGTGCCGGCCAAGGAGTGGGGAGCGTACATCTCCGTCGCCTGGCCGTTCACGCTTGTGGTCGCCGCCGTTCGGCAAGGTGTTGACGAGGGCGCACTGCGCCTGCTCCCCGAGCTCGACGAGGCCGGCGCAGCGTACTCGTTTTGGAGCCTCGTCCACGGCTTCGCCACGCTCGAGAGCGGCCATCTGAAGAACGTCCGCGGCGACTTCGCGGCGATGCAGCGCGCCGGCCTCGCGGCGTTCGTGGACCGGCTGCGCCCGACCCGAAGGGGACCCCGGTGAAGCGTCAACGACTCCGCCGCCGGATCATCGTCGCGTCGGCGATCCTGCTGCCGGTCACCCTGAACTACTTCTCGCCGTACCTGATGACGACTGGGGCGGCGCTCGGCATCATCACGGGCAGCTTCATTGTGTGGGTAGTCTGGTCGGTGGTGGCGCTGTTTGTGGGCCGCGCCGCCTGCGGCTGGGTGTGCCCGCTCGACGGCATCCAGCTCGTCTGCGACAAGGTTACCCACGGACGGCGCCTAAGGCGCGTCCCCGGGCTGGGCGCGCTCCGCTACGTTCTCTGGGCGGCCTGGATGGGCGCCGTGGTCGCGTTGCTGGTGCGCCACGGCGGCGTCAGCCACGTCGAGCCGCTCTACATGACTGCTCACGTCGTCTCAGTCGACGCGGCCGGCAACCTCATCACGCTGACCATGCTGGTCGCGATCGTCGCCGTGCCGGCGGTGCTGATTGGTCGTCACGCCTTCTGCCAGTATCTCTGCCCGTTCGCGCCGTACAACATCGTGGGCAGCCTCGCGGGCAGAGCACTACGCCTGCCGCAGCTTCGCCTGCGACTCAGTGGAGCGGCCTGCAGCGGCTGCGGCTCGTGCGCCGGCACCTGCCCTATGAGCCTGCCTGTGCCCGAGATGGTCGCCACCGGCGACCTCCGGCGCACGGACTGCATCATGTGCGGAAGCTGCGCCGACGGGTGCCCACGGGGCGTGATCGCCTACCGCTTCGCCCGCACGGTGAGCGCAGCGACAAGCGCGGCGGCGGACGGAGCGCCGGGCACGGCACGCGACGCAGCGTAGCGGGACGACGGCGCGCACGACGGCGCGACGTCACCCGGCACGGTCGCAGCGCTCAGACCTCCTCAAGGAAGAAGCCTTCAGTCTCGCCGCGCTCCCACTCGTCGAACGGGTCGTCGGCGACCGCGGCGCGCATGGCCTCGACGCCGGCGCGCCACGAGGCTTCATCCTCCCAGCGCGCCATACCGACGAGGCGGCCGCTGCGGGCGTCGCGCAAGATACGCGCCTCGATGAAACCCGGCTGGCCGGCGCCGGCCGCACCGAAGCGATGCATCGAGGCGACCAGGTCCTGCTCTTTGTCGGGTTTCGGGGTGTGGATCGACAGGTGGACGATCATGTGGCCTCCGTTCATCGAACTGGATCTTAGCGCCCTGCGGCGGCCAGCAGCTCCACGGTGTGCACGACCGGCCGCGAGTCGCCCGTCTGGCTGAGAACATCGGCGAGTTGCATCCGGCAGCCCGGGCAGCTCGTGGCCACGACCTCGGCGCCGGTGGCGGCGATGTCGGTGGCCTTGCGCGCGCCGATGGCGAGCGAAAGCTCCTGATGCGCGAGCGAGAACGACCCCGCACCTCCGCAGCAGCGCGACGGCTCACGCATCTCGCTCAGGCGCACGCCGGGGATGCCGGTGAGCAGCTCGCGCGGTTGCCGCGTCACGCCGAGGCCCCGCGCCAGATGACACGGGTCGTGGTACGTCACCGTCGCCTCCAGCCGGCGAGTCGGCGGCCCCACACAGAGGACGTCGACCAGGTAGCTCGTGATGTCGTAGGCGCAGGCCGCGAGGCGCTGCGCCCGCGCGGCGTACCGCGGCTCGCCGGCGAGCAGCCGCGGGTACCGATGGACAAACGAGCTCGTGCAGGTCGGGCAGGCGGCCACGAGCGCGTCGAACTCGAGGCCTTCGAGCTGGTCGAGTTGGAACCGCGCGAGCTCGGTCGCACCCGCCAGATCGCCATGCGCCTCAAGCGGCACGCCGCAGCAGGCCGCCTCGGGCGGGGCAACGACATCGACGCCCGCCCGCTCCAACACCTCGACAGAGGCGTGGCCGATGCCGGGATACACGTAGGTGACCATGCAGCCCGGGAAAAGCAGCACGCGCGGCCCAGTGCCGGCCTTCCGCAACGGACCCGGATGCGCGAACGGGTGCGCCGCCAGCGGCGGGTACGCGCGCCTTGCCGCCAGCCCGTGGGGGAAGCGCAGGCGGCGCAGGTCGCGATCGGACGCGGGCTTGAAGGCCGCATCCTGCAGACGCGCGGCTGCCTCCGCCGCGGCCCGCAGCACGCGCGGCCGCCTCACACCGCCGAACACCACGCGCTTCACCCACGGCAGGCCGCGCGCCTCCACGACCTGTGCCCGCGCCGCGGCCACGATGTCTACCACGGGCACGCCCGACGGGCAGGCTTCCTCACAGGCCATGCATGTCGTGCAGGTGGAAAACGCGGCCGCCGCCTCGCGGTCCACCGGCAGATCGCCGCTCAGGATCGCCGCCGCGAGCTGGACCTTGCCGCGCGCGACGCCGGGCTCGATGCGCGTCTCTGCGTACACCGGGCACACGGCCTGGCAGGCGCCGCAGCGGTTGCAGATCGTGACCGCGTCGGCGAGCGCGCGCATGACAGCGAGGTCGTCAGGCGGGCGGGCGGCACTCACGCCGTGAACTTGCCGGGGTTGAGGATGTTCTGGGGGTCCAGGGCGGCCTTGATGCGGCGCGTGAGGTCGAGGCCGCCCTCGCCGAGCGCCCACCCGAGATACGGCGCCTTGGCCGAGCCGATGCCGTGCTCGCCGCTGAGCGTGCCGCCCAGATCGATGGCGGCGCGAAAGATCTCCGCGATCGCCGCATGGGCGCGTTCCATCAGCTCCGCGTCGTCTGGGTCGACGAGCACGGTCGGGTGCAGGTTGCCGTCGCCGGCGTGGCCCATCGTGGCGATCGTGAGGTCATGGCGCCGGGCGATCTCCTCGATCGCGGCCAGCATCTCGGGGATGCGACTGCGCGGCACCGTGGCGTCTTCGACGATCGTGCCGCGGCTCTGGCGCGCGAGCGCCGGGTAGGCGGCCCTGCGGGCCGCCCAGAGTCGTTCGCGCGCCTCGTCGTCCGCGGCGCGTTCGACCACGCCGCCGTGCCCCAGGCAGACCCGCTCGACGAAGGCGGCCTCACGGGCCACCGCTTCGGGAGGGCCGTCGACCTCGATGAGCAGCAGCGCCGCCGCGTCGGTCGGCAGGCCGGCATGCGCGTACTCCTCGACAAACCGCAGCGTTGTTGCGTCGAGGAGCTCGAGCGTCGCCGGGACGACGTTGCCGGCGACGATTGCGGCGACCGTGCGCGTCGCCGCGCTGCTTTGCGCGAACGTCGCGGTCATGGTCGCGCGCGCCTCCGGCGCCGGCACCAGGCGCACGGTCGCCTCGGTGATCACGCCCAGCGTGCCCTCGGAGCCGACGAAAAGACCTACCAGATCGTAGCCGGTCACGTTCTTCGTCGCCTTGCCGCCGAGACGCACTATCTGGCCGTCGGCCAGCACGACCTCCAGGCCCGTGACATAGTGCTTGGTCACGCCGTACTTGAGGCCGCGCAGCCCGCCGGCGCACTCGGCGATGCTGCCGCCCATGGTCGCGACCGCGACCGACCCCGGATCGGGCGGATACATGAGGCCGTGCGCGGCGGCCAGATCGTTGAGACGCTGGATGACGACTCCGGGCTGCACGATGGCGCAGTGGTTCTCCGCGTCGAGCTCGAGCACGGCGTCCATGCGGGTGGTGCTGAGGACAATGCCGCCCTGCGCGGGGATCGCCCCGCCGCTGAGGCTCGTGCCGGCGCCGCGCGGGTAGACCGGCGCCCCGGCGCCCCGGGCGATGCGCACGACGCGCGCCACCTCGTCCGTCGAGGCGGGAAGCACGACCACGTCAGGGACCCGCCGCGCCTCGCTGGCCGTGGCGTCGTAGGCGTAGCACAGCAGTTCGGACGTCCTCGTCAGAACGCGGCCCTTCGGGAGGGCGCTCGCGAGCGCCCGGATGAGATCATCGCTCACGTCGTCTCCTCGTGCGGAGCCCATGCCGACGGACGCCGGAGATGCTTGCTCAGCCGGCCTCCCGCTCCTGCCGGGCCTTCTCGACCAGATCGTCCAGGCGCCGCAAAGCGTCCGGCTCCAACCGGTAGGCGGGCTCGCTGTCGCGCAGCTCCCGGGTCTTCTGCGCCGTGCGGTTCAGCAGCGTCGAGCCGCCGGCAGCGGCCCAGCCGTCGTACTGATCCTGCGAGATGAGCTGCGGCATGACGTAGTCGCGCACGTGCCGCCGCGTGTACTTGCGCGCCAGGTGCGTGCCGCCTGGTCCGACCGCGCAGATCTCCTCGACGGCGAGCGCCTCTGCGTCGATGGTCACGCCGTCCAGATACGCCTTCACCCAGCCTACCAGCTCGTCCATCACGACCATTGACTCGTAGGAGCTCGCCGTTCCGGAGGCCACGTAGCCGATGTCGTGCAGCAGCGTGACGCCCGCCTGGGCGGCGGTCAGCAGGGTCATGCCCGACTCGAAGGCCCACTGATCGTCGAGCATCAGGGAGTCGGAGCAGCCGCCGTAGCCGAACGTGGGCAAACCGTAGAAGGTCGCGAGATCGGCAGAGGCCTGTTGCACCGCCATCGCCTCGGGATTGCTGTAGAGCACGTGCGCCGTGCGGGGGTTCATGCCGCCCTGAGCGACCCCATAGACGTACGGGGCGCCGGGCTTCGCGAGCTCCGCGATCACAAGCCCGCTCAGCATCTCGGCATTGGTGAGCACGAGGCAGCCGGCCCTGGAGGCGGGGGCGGTAGCCCCCTGCAGCAGGGCCGTGGCGTAGACCATGGGGACGCCGAGCTCCGCGCAGCGCACGAGCCTGGCGGCCGAGTGCTCGCCGTGCACTAGGGGCGGGGTCGGCATGGCGTAGAGGGCCCAGCTTCCCGCGGCGCCACAGACAGCCGCCATCTCATTGAACAGATCGATGTCGGCGGCCAGCTCCGGCACCATGATGAGGGGCTTGCCGGTGCCGCGCAGCATGGCCGCGAACTGCGCCACCGGCGCGAAGGTCGCGGAGAGCTCGTGCGGGTGCGCCATGCTCATCACGAAGTCGATGTTGGGCAGCTTCTCCTGCAGCGCCGCCAGGTCCTCGACGTCGGCCAGCGACACCGGCCGCCGGTCCTTGGCGCCCGGGCCGAGAAGGTAGAGACAGTCCGAGCCGGTGCCGTAGTAGACAGGGCCGGCCTCCAGGGTCAGCCCGCCGGCCCCTGAACGAGACGTCAGCGGCACGCTGCGGGGCGCAACGGCCAGAGCGTCGTCGACGAGGCCGGCCGGGATTCGTACCCGCGTCCCGTCGACCCGCGCGCCGGCCTTCTCGAACAGGGCGAGGGCACGCTCGTGCTGCACCTCGACGCCCACCTCCTCCAGGACCGCGATGGTGGCGGCGTGCACCGCGGCACACCCCGCCTCATCCAGGGCGATGGTGCGGAGCCGGTACTGGGTCATCTGGGTCCTCCTTGGAGTTGTGCGCCGGC
The DNA here is from genome assembly GCA_903862845.1 of uncultured Thermoleophilia bacterium. Lineage (GTDB taxonomy): Bacteria > Actinomycetota > Thermoleophilia > UBA2241 > UBA2241 > CAIXSE01. The sequence continues at coordinate 6,528 of CAIOZS010000055.1, read as the reverse complement.
CACGCCGCACCACCGCATCGCCATCACGGCGACGGCGGCCGTGAAGTCGAGGAGGCTCTGGACGCTGGCGCGCTCGTTGACGGCGTGAGCGGTTTCAATGCCGTCGGGTCCGAAGCTGAAAGTAGGCGTGCCGCCGGCGGTGAAGGTGGCGGCGTCGTGCCAACTATCGAGGCCGGCGGGCTTGCCGCTCCGGCCGACGAGGGCTGCGCACTCGAGTGCGGTCACGACCAGAGGATGATCGGCCGGCATCTCGGCCGGCACCACGTCCTCCGTCCAGCGAAAACGCAGCGGGTGTTCGGCAAACCACGGGTCGCCGGCCACGGCCGCGGTCAGGCGATCGACCACTTCAGCCTCGACCGCCTTCCCGGTACCATGCGCGTCGGCGTGACCCGGAAGGTACGTGACGTCGCAGGTCACGTCGCAGGAGGCGGGGATCGTCACCATCCAGGTGCCGCCGCCGACGATCGTCGGCACGATGTCGCCTGGGGCCAGCAGAGGGTGCCTATGGTCCGGGCGCCCGCGCCACTCCTCGCGCAGTGCCCGGATGCCGCTCAGCAGCGGCACGAGCTTCTCGATGGCGTTCACAGCGCCGCCCTCGCGCCAGTCGGGCTGCGGCATCTCGGCGTGGCCGGCGCGGCCCTCCACGGTGATCGTCGGCGTCACCGTGCCGCGGCAGCTCACCCAGGCGTCGAACCCGGTGGGCTCGGCGGCGACGCCGGCGTCCGCCTTCACGCCGTGTTCCACGGCCATGCGGCCGCCGGCCCCCGACGACTCCTCGTCGGTGACCGTGCAGAAGACAACGTCGCCGGCCAGGCGCACGCCCAGCCGGCTCAGCGTCTCGAGCGCCATGACCAGGCAGGCGACGCCACCCTTCATGTCGCAGACGCCGCGCCCGTACAGCGACCCGTCGCGTTCTTCGACCTTGAACGGATCGCTGAGCCACTGCTCGAGCGGCGCCACGTCGACGGCGTCGATGTGGCCGTTGAGCAGCAGGCTGCGGCCGCCGCCGGCGCCGGGGAGAACGGCAGCGAGCTGCGGCCGGCCGGCGAAGTCGAGGCCGGCCGGCAGGAACCTGCTGCCGGCCCCCGTCGGCGCGGGCTCCCACAGCTCGGGCCGCGCGCCGATCCGCGCGAGGCGCGCGGCGAGCAGCCGCTGCAGCTTCTCCTCGTCGCGCGCCGGCCGGCCCGGCAGGCGTGCCGTGGTGTCGCAGGCGACGAGCTCGGAGACGAGCCCGACGACCTCGTCGCGGGCGCCCAATGCCGCTTCGACGACCTTCTCCTCCAGCGCGGCACGCGGATCGCTCACGGCACACTCCCCTCCGGTGACGGCGACAACGGGTCCGCGCCATTGTACGCTCGCCCCAGACGACCGGCACCGGCCCACGCCAGGAGGACCCATGAGCGAGACTCGCTCCACCAAGATCCGCGTCATCAAGCCCGGGGATGTGATCTGGGACGAGGCCCTGCGCAGCGCGGACGAGGCAGAGGAGCCCGGACAGGAGTACACCGCTGCGCACTCCGTCGACGACAAGTTCAGCTTTGGCCTGTGGCGTCGCGACGCGCAGAGCCGCCACTTCGAACGCCCCTACCACGAGATCGCCTACATCATCGAGGGCCAGGTCGAGATCACCGACGACGACGGCGAACTGCTGACCGCCGGCCCCGGCGACATCCTCATCACCCCGCAGGGAAGCGCGGGGTATTGGAAGAACCTCAGCCCCGTGAAGAAGGTGTGGGGCATCTACGAAGAGAGCGGAGCCGACCTCGACCCGTACATCGGCCCCGGGGCCTTCTGAGGGCGCGCCCGGCGGAGCGGGCGGCGCGCCCGGCCTGCGCGTCAGCGCAGCGCCACTCTGAAGCGGGCTGAACCGCGGCCACCGTCGCCGTCGCGCACCGTCACGACGACCGTGTAACTGCGGCCGTGAACGCGAGGGAAGCGGTGCGCCAGCGTGAAGGTCTTGTCGGCGCGCAGGCGCAGCGCCGTGCGCGCCGAGCCGTCGCCCCAGTCCGCGGCGCCGGGCCACGAATCGGCGCCGGGGTCGGCGAACGAGCCGTGGCGCGTGAGCAGCGCGCCTGCGACCTCGCTCGCCGTGCCCCCGGCGCGTACCCGAGGCGCCACGTTGGCCACGGCGACCGCGACGCTCGCTCCCGCAGTGCGGGCCGCGTCGCTGGTCACAACGACCGGCGCCAGTGAGCTCGTGTCAACGACCTCGAAGTCGCTGCCCACCACCAGGTCCAGCGTAGGCAGGGTCTCGTCGTTCCGCCTGGGGTCGGGTGAGCCTCCTACGTACCAGTCGGCGCCGCTGTCGGCGACGATCATGCCGTGCATCTTGAGGCCGATCAGGATCACCTGGACATCCGTCGGGAAGCCGCTGACGTCAAAGCTCGCTTTGACGGGCGCGCGCAGACCCATCGGCGGCAGGTCCGGATCGGTCGAGTCGCCGGCGCCGGCAGGAGCGCTGCAAGCAGCAGCGCCGGCAGGGCGCCGGCGAGGAGGGCAAGCAGCGGCCGTTGGGGTAGAGAGTCCACACCCCCGGTATCGGCCGAGACGCGCGACCGCTGAGACACTCGCGTCGCCCGACCGGGCCACGGCGCGGCCATCGGCGCTCGCCCGCCGCGCGAGGTCGATGCGTCAGCCGGCGACCTCGACGCGGTCGCGCCCGCCGTCCTTTGCCCTGTACAGCGCTTCGTCGGCGCGCGCGAACAGCTCGTCGGGCGTCTCGCCGACGCAGTGCTGCGTGACCCCGAAACTGGCCGTCACCTTGCCCACGGAGACGTGATCGTGGGCGGCGGCGGCGGCGCGCAGCCGCTCCGCCAGCTCCGCCGCCCCCTCGACCGTCGCGCCGGGGGACAGCACGACGAACTCCTCGCCGCCCCAGCGCGCCAGGCTGTCGGTGGCGCGGATCCCGGCGCGCAGAATGTCGGCGAGAGTGACGAGCACCTGGTCGCCGGCCTCGTGCCCATACGTGTCGTTGACGCGCTTGAAGTGGTCGATGTCGAGGATGAACAGGGCCAGCGGGTGCCCGTAGCGCCGCGCGCGCTCGAGCTCGGCCTGCGTCAGCTCGTTGAACTTGCGCCGGTTGAGGGCGCCGGTGAGCGCGTCCGTGGTGGCGAGCTCCTCGAGAATCACCGCCTGAGCCTCCAGCTCGGTGCGCGCATCGTCCAGACGCAGGACCATGCTGTTGAACGCCTCGGAGAAGTCGCCCATGAAGTCGACGCGCTGGGTGAAGTCGCCGGCCGCCACGCGCTGCGTCTGCCAGGTGAGGTGGCGCAGCGCCGCGTCGAGGTTCTTGAGGGCGCCGGCCAGGCTCCCCCTGAGGGCCAGCGGCTGCTCCAGATCGCCCCGAGAGACGGCGAGCGTGTAGCGGTAGAGGCCGGCGAGGTCATTGAGCAGTTCGTCGAGCTCGGCGTTGTCCTCGAGCCCGGCGGGCAGCGCGGCGCGGCGTCCGCTGCGCAGGGTGGTGCGGATCACCGCCAGCGCCGCCTCGAGCGCGGCGTCGTCCGCGGCCGAGGTCACGCCGCTGCGACCTCGGCGGTGAACCGGCAGGTGCGGTCGCCGGTGCACCAGCAGTCGACTTCCTTGACGATGAAGCGGCGCCCCGTGTAGCTCTCGAGCAGCGCCGCGATGAACCCCTCGTCGTACACGCAGATCGACTCGCCGGTCTCCGGGAGCCCCGAGCAATCGAGATCCTCGGACACGGTCACCACGAACTCACCCTTCTCAAGATCGGCCTTCTCGACGCGCAAGATGCCGATGCCCATCTCGCGCAGTACGCGCTGGAGCTCGGCGACGAAGTCGCCGAGGTCATCCGGCTCACTGAGCAGGTGAGCGGCGAACTCAGCACCAGCCAGCTTGCCGGCTTCGTAGAACACGTCGTCCGCCGCTTTCGTACCGAATTGCCGCTCCAGCACGTCGCGAAAGCAGAACTGCATGAGGCGATACGCCTCAAGCCGGGTCGTGTTGCCCAGATTGGGCCGCCCCAACTCGAGATCGCCGAGCAGGTCCCACGAGAATGCGTATTTGCGATCCTCACCCATTCGTCCCCCTCGTGACGCGAGTGTCTCGACGCAAGTCGACTCTCATCATAAACCTCACCGACGGACCGGCGACCAGGGGAATCGTCAGCTTGCGAGCCAGGCGCGCGGCGAGCAGAGTCCAGAGGTCACATTGTCACCAAGAATGGGGTCACAATGACCACAGCCGGCATCAGAGAACTGAAGGCACCTCAGCAAGTACATCCATCTGGCCGGCGAGGGCGAGAAGGTGGTCGTCACGCTTCGCGGCAAGGACGTCGCGATCATCCAGGCGCCGGACGCGCAGCACGACGGCTTGCGCCGCCTCATGGAGAGCGGCATGGTCAAATGGTCCGGCGGCAAGCCGAAGATCCCCAGTGGGCCACCGATCAATTTCAAAGGCGGGCCGATCTCCCAGACCGTGCTCGACATGCGGGAGCGCGATTGATCGTGTACCTCGACACCAGCGGCTTGCTGAAGCTGTTCGTCGACGAGCTGCACACCGAGGAGACGCGCAACTGGGCGCGCGCCGCCGACGCCATCGCGTTGTCGCGGGTGACGCTGCCGGAGGCGAGCTCCGCCATCAGCCACCGGCATCGAACCGGCGGCCTCACGCTGCCCTCAGCCCAGCGACTGATCCGCGAGATCGCCGCCTTCTGGCGCGCGTCCACCGTAGTCGAGCTTGACGAAGTGCACGCCGCCGATGTCGCCTTCGAGCACGGCCTTCGCGGATTCGACGCGGTCCAGCTCGCGGGGGCACTGACCGCTCGCGAGCGCGCCGGCCGTGAGACCGTCGCCTTCGCCTCTTTCAATCTCGCGCTCAATGAGGCCGCGCGCGCCGAAGGCCTCACCGTTCTGGAGCCGCTCGACTGATAGCATCGGGCGATGGAACGCTTTCGCCCGCTGCACCCCATTGCGAGCCTGCGCAGCCTCGATCCCAACGTGCGCAGCCTCGGCCTCGTCAGCTTCTTCGCCGACCTCAGCTCGGAGATCGCCTACCCGCTGTTCCCGATCTTCGTCACCACGGTGCTCGGCGTTCCCGTGGCGCTGCTCGGCGTGATCGAGGGCATCGCCGAGGCCACCGCCAGCATCACCAAGTACCCGTTCGGGCAGGCCGCCGACTACACCGGCCGCCGGCGACCCTTCGTGCTCGCCGGCTACACCCTCGGCGCCCTCGGCAAGCTGGTCATCGCGCTGGCGGCCGGCTGGCCGCTGGCGCTGGCCGGCCGTTTCACAGACCGTCTCGGCAAGGGCATGCGCACGGCGCCGCGCGACGACCTCATCGCGGCCAACACGAAGCCCGAGCTGCAGGGGCTGGCGTTCGGCCTGCACCGCAGCATGGACACGATGGGTGCGGTGCTGGGACCGCTGGTCGCCCTGGCGCTGGTGCAGGCGCACGTCTCGCTGCGCTGGATCTTCGCGATTGCCGTGGTGCCGGGGCTGCTGAGCGTGCTCGCGATCATGCTCTTCGTGCGCGAGCACCGGGAGCAGCCGCAGCGCCGCGCCTTCCGCCTGTCGCTGCCGGCTTCGCCGGCCTTTCGCTGGCTGCTGGCCGGCTCCCTGCTCTTCGCGGTCGGCAACTCGAGCGACATGTTCATCCTGCTCAAGGCCAAGGACATCGGCCTGGGGACGTCGGCGGTCATTCTCCTCTACGTGCTCTACAACGTGGTGTACTCGGCCGGGTCGCTGCCGCTTGGGGGGCTCAGCGACCGCATCGGCCAGTACCCGCTGGTGATCGCCGGCTACGGCGTGTTCGCGGTCGTCTACCTCGGGTTCGCCGGCGCCCGGTCGGGCCTGGCGCTGGCGGGCCTCTTCGCCGCCTACGGCCTGTACATCGCCGCCACCGAAGGCACGAGCAAGGCGCTGATCGGGCGCGCCATCCCCACGGGGGAGCGCGCCTCGGCGCTCGGGCTGTACTACACGGCCACGGGCCTCGCGAGCTTCACCGCCAGTACGGTCGGCGGCGCGCTGTGGAGCGCCGTAGGGCCATGGGCGACCTTCGCCTTCGGGGCGGCGGCGGCCCTGGCCGCCGCCGCCCTCATGCTGCTCGGCCGCGGCAAGGTGCGCCGGGCGCTCGCTGCGTAGCCGAGCCCGGAGCGCCGGCCGAGGCCGCATCGTGCGGCCGGGTGACGCTCGCCTCGGCCGGGTCAGCCCTGTGCCGAGCCACGCGAAGCAGGTACGATGGCGCTGAGAGTCCACGGCCTATCGCACCTGGAGGGACAATGGCCAGGAACTGCCCGTCCTGCGGCCGCGCCAACGTAAACGACGCGCGGTTCTGCCCGGGCTGCGGTGCCGAGATGGAATCGGTCTGTGCATCCTGCGGCGCCGCCCTGCCCGGCGACGCCGTCTTCTGCAGGACCTGCGGCGCCGTCGTCGGCGCAGCGGCGGCGTCGGCCGCCCCGCCCGTAGTCGCCCCGCCGCCCGTCGCCGCTCCGCCCCCCGCCGTCCCGCCCCCGCCGGCAGTCGCCCCGCCGTCTGTGGCCGCGCCGCTCGCCGCGCCTGCGGCGCTGGCCGG
>CAIOZS010000054.1 GCA_903862845.1 uncultured Thermoleophilia bacterium | reverse complement strand
GTGCGTGCTGTCCGGACTTTCTGACCATTCATCAATTCAACTATGGGGGTAGGCGGTTAGCTCCACCCTGCCCTCGCATCCCGTTGGGCTAACCGTCCGACTGACCTGCAAGGCTCGGTCGACGCCGAGGATCAGCGCAGCGAAGCTGAGATGCCCACGGTGCGATCGCCGATCCGCCGGCGCGCGCCTTCCCTACGCTGACTCAAGCCCAATGAGATGCGAGGGTGGGCTCCACCTACCCCAAGATGTAGTGGCGGATGCTTCAGCGCATAAGCCTCACCTGACTCATCGCCTCGTTGCCGGCGTCGACTATCCCGCAACGTACCGAGCCTTCGTCGAGGTGTTCCCGGGCGAAGAGGCGTGTCTGCGCTACGTCGAGGCGCTGCGCTGGCATGACGGCTTCGTCTGCCCAGCCTGCGGCTCTGCCGGTGAGCCCTGGCGGGTGAGCCGGGGCCGCCTCGTGTGCCGCGCCTGTCGTCACCAAGCCTGTCACCGAGGCTGACGTCACTCACAGCTGCGAGCGGTAGGAAACACAACATCTTGTGGGCGGTGGAGCTAGCCGACTACCCCCATTCAACTATTCAACGAGGGGGTGCAGGGGGCTTTTGCCCATATGCACTAACCTAAGGATTCGATCTCTGACCAGGCCTTCTGGTTCCACATGAGGTGCTTTCGTGGCGGACACGTGAGCAGCGCGCCGAGCAGGGGAGCGGAGCGCAGGAAGTGCGAGGGCAGCAGTGGCCGGCCAAGCACGGCGAGCACGCTGTCACGCGCCTCCAGGAACTCCCTCCAGTGACTGCGGCGGCGCGATCTCGAATCCCCAGGGGGAAAAAAGCTTCGCCTCGTCGATGAGGCGCTCGATGAGCAGCGCCGTAAGGAGCTTGCCCTCGATCCAGGCGCGCGCCGAGGCGTCGCTGCGCTTGGGCACGTGCCCGAGCCCGAAGAGCGACTTGAGGCGCTTGAAGCAGAGCTCGATCTGCCAGCGGGCGCGGTAGAGCTCGAGCGCCTCCGCGACGCTGAGCAGCTCGACGGGCAGGGAGACGAGCACGAGGATGTACTCGGCGAGCTCGAGCGTCTCGGGGCGCACGGCGGCCTGCCTCTTGGAGGCCCTGCGCAGGGCCTTCTCTTTGGCCCGCTCGGCGGCGCTTCGGCTCTTTCTGATCGCGCAGAGGCGCAGCGGCCAGAGCTCCCCGCGGGCGGCGAAGCGCACCGGCCACTCAGCGGGCTCGTGGCCGACCAGGAGGCGCAGGTGGGCGAGGATGTCGAAGGGCACCTCCGCCTTCTCTTCGAGCAGCGGGAAGCCCGTGCTGCTGAGGCGCACGATCACATCGCCCTTCGCCTGCAGCACGTGGGCGACGCCTTCGCGATGGCAGTAGCCGCGGTCGGCGAGGATGATGTCCCCTTCTTCGACCGGGATGCGCTTGCAGGTCTCGCCGCCGCGTGCGTCGCTCACCTCATAGAAGTCGCAGCGCATCTCGGGGAGGCTGAGGGAGTAGTGGATGCGCCAGTCGGTCCCCGTGGCGCCCGGCTCTTGGACCGTGGTCGCATCGACGGCGCGCAGGCGGTGAGACTCCGGCACGTGGACGCCGGTGCGCCCGAAGCGGCTCGCTTCGAACATGCGCCGCGCCAGCTCGCCGAGCCACGGCTCGGAGCTGCGCAGGCGCTTGAGCAGGGCCACGTCGCTGACCGCGGCGAGGCCCTGCGCCTGGGCGCGCGCCGTCGCCTGCTTGAGGGAGAGGCCGCTGGCCACGTGCAGCAGCAGGAGCTGCAGGAGCACGTCGGGGCTCGTGATCTCGCCGCTCGCCCGGCGCATGGCGCCCGTCTCCCTGGCGAGCTCCCGCCACTCAGCGGGGAGGAAGCTCGCAAGCAGCTCCCACTCTTCGGCCATGATCGTCTCGCTCATGGGGCAAAGGTACCCCAGAAGGTGCAGCCGAGTCAAGTGTTAGGTTAGTGCTTATGGGGCTTTTGCCCCCTGCTGAAGACCGTTCATGGCTCTGCACTACGATCTGCCCGTGTACAAAGACGCCTATCGGCTCATCCTCAAGATCTTCGAGTACACCAAAGACTTCTCGCGTGGGCACAAACACGCGGGAGAAGACCCCGAGTGCGACAGCACCGCCCCGGTGGGCATGACAACTACGGGGGCGCGAGCAACGCCTTGGGCTTCATGGTGAAGCGGCAAGCGCCCGCCCGTCGGTGGTGGCGGCGGACGACGCAGCACAGGGGAGCCCGCCAAACGGGCTCCCCTGTGCTCTTCGAGGCATCGCCGCGGGTGCTACCGGCTACCCGGTTCTGCCTCCTTCCTTGTACCAACAAATCTGCCGACATGCCCATACGAAACAGTGGAGATTGTGGCACTGTGTGGGTCTGTGTGGAGGCTGGAAGGGCACCGCAGGCACGGTCTGGGGCGACTCGTAGTGATGGGGTCCTCGGTTCGATTCCGAGCGTCGGCTCCACAAAAGCCCAGCAAACCGCCGCTTTCCTCTGCCGCCCTACCCTTGCCCGCCCTTGCCGATCATGCCGGTCTGCCAACACTGGCCGACATTCGGCCTGTGCGGC
>CAIOZS010000053.1 GCA_903862845.1 uncultured Thermoleophilia bacterium | reverse complement strand
CGCACGCCGCGCACGGGGGAGAGGCCGGGGGCGGCCCCGGGGGCGACGCCGGCCCGGCGTCGGCCGTCGTGCGCCTTGCGCCGCTGCTTGCCGCCGTGCTCGACGACCTCGAGGCCGGCGCCCCGCCCGGCGCCGTCGGCGCCCGCCTGCATGCCACTGTGGCAGCCTTCGTGCTCGACGTCTGCCGCCGGGTGCGCGCCGCAACCGGCCTCGCAGCGGTCGCCATGGCCGGCGGCGTCTTCCAGAACCGCCTGCTCGCCGACGAGTGCGACGCAGTGCTGGCCGCCGACGGCTTCGACGTGCTCGCCGCCGGCCTCGTCCCGGTGAACGACGGCGGCGTGGCGCTGGGGCAGGCCGCGGTCGCGGGCTATACTGCCCTCAAACACCGCGGCGACCTCGGCTAGCGCCGCCCGATCTCAGGATTCGCACATGTGCCTCGCCCTTCCCATGCGCATCACCGCCGTCGACGGCGCCCTGGCGACCATCGCCAGCGCCGGCCTCGAGCAGCGCGCCAGCCTCATGCTCGTGCCCGACGCCAAGGTGGGCGACTACGTGCTCGTGCACGCCGGCTTCGCTCTCAGCGTGCTCGACGAGGTCGAGGCCACCGGGACCCTCGAGCTGCTTCGCGAGATCGGCGCCTTCGCGGCCGATGACGCCGTCACGGCCGATGACGCCATCGCGGCCGATGACGCCGGCTGAGGAGCTGCGGCGCCTCGCGGCCGCTCTGCGCGCCGAGGCGCCTTCGGAGATCACGTTCATGGAGGTCTGCGGCACGCACACCATGGCGATCGCGCGCTACGGGCTGCGCGAGCTGCTGCCCGAAGGCATGCGCCTGGTCAGCGGCCCCGGCTGCCCCGTCTGCGTGACGGCGATCGCCGACCTCGACCGGGTGGTCGCGCTCGCGCGCCTTCCCGACGTGACCCTCGCGACCTTCGGCGACCTCATCCGCGTGCCGGCGTCGCGCACCACGCTGGCGGCGGAGCGCGCCGCCGGCGCCGACGTGCGCGTCGTGTACTCGGCCCGCGACGCCGTGCAGATCGCCGCCGACGAGCCCGACCGGCAGGTCGTGTTCGCCGGCATCGGCTTCGAGACCACGGCGCCGACCATCGCCGCGTCGCTGCTTGAGTCCCGCGCCCGAGGCCTCGCGAACTTCTTGGTGCTCAGCATGCACAAGACGATGCCGCCACCGCTCAAGGCACTGCTGGACCTGGGGGAAACGCCGATCAGCGGCTTCCTGCTGCCCGGCCACGTGAGCGTCATCACCGGCACGGCTTGCTACGAGTTTCTGGCCCGCGACTACGGCGTGGCCGGCGTGGTGGCCGGCTTCGAGCCGCACGACGTGCTGCAGGCGCTGCTGCGCCTCGTGCGGCAGACGCGGCCGGCCATCGAGATCGAGTACGGCCGCGCCGTGCGCCCCGAGGGCAACGTGGTCGCTCAGCGGCTGCTGGAGCAGGTGTTCGCGCCCAGCGACGCCGACTGGCGCGGCCTCGGCATCATCCCCGGCTCGGGGCTGGCGCTGCGCCCCGAGTACGCCGATGCTGACGCGGCCCTGCGCTTTCCGCTCGACCTCGAGCCGCCGCTAGAGCCGGCCGGCTGCCGCTGCGGCGAGGTCCTGCGCGGCGTCACCGACCCGGCCGCCTGCGCGCTCTTCGGCGGGCGCTGCACCCCCGAGGATCCGGTGGGCGCCTGCATGGTCAGCAGCGAGGGCGCCTGCGCGGCGCGCTACAGGTATCGGGGGGTCGATGACTAGCCGCCGCAGGCCGGCCGGCGACCGGGTCACCGCCGGGGCGCCGCTCACTGGCGGAGGCTCCGGCCCCGGCACCTCCGGCGAGCGCGTCCTCCTCGGCCACGGCAGTGGCGGCAAGCTGTACCGCGACCTGGTGAAGGGCGTCTTCGTGAAGGCGTTCGCCAACCCCGTGCTGGAACGCCTCGACGATGCCGCGGCGCTGTCGCCGCAGGGCCGCATCGCCTTCACCACCGACAGCCACGTGGTGCAGCCCCTGCACTTCCCCGGCGGCGACATCGGCCGCCTCTCGGTGGCCGGCACGGTCAACGACCTGGCGACGGCGGCGGCGCGGCCGCTGGCGCTGGCCGCCGCCTTCATCATCGAAGAAGGGTTCGCGCTCGCCGATCTGCGCGACCTCTGCGCCAGCGCCGCCGCCACCGCCCGCGAGGCCGACGTGCCGATCGTCACCGGCGACACCAAGGTGGTGGAGCGCGGCGCCGCCGACGGGCTCTTCATCACCACGACGGGCGTCGGAGAGATCGTCGTCGCGCACGAGCTCGGTGCGGCGGCGGTGCGCGCCGGCGACGCCGTGATCCTCAGCGGCGGCGTCGGCGACCACGCCGTCGCCATCCTGGCGGCGCGCGGGCAGTTCGCCTTCAGCGCCGACGTGCGCAGCGACTGCGCGCCGCTCTGGGGTCTCGTCGAGGCCGCCGTCGGCGCGGCGCGCCGGGCAGGCGGCGGGGAAGAGGCCCTGCGCTTCCTGCGCGACCCCACGCGCGGCGGCCTCACCACGGTGCTGGCGGAGCTCGCCGAGGAGGCCGGCCTGGGGATCGAGATCGAAGAAGACGCGATCCCCGTCTCGCCGGCCGTGCGCTCCGTCTGCGACCTGCTCGGCTACGATCCGCTGACCTTGGCCAACGAGGGCAAGATGGTGCTGGTCGTGGCGCCGGAGGCGGCCGACGCGGTGGTCGCCGCCGTCCAGAAGACGCAGTACGGACGCGAGGCGCGGCGCATCGGCTTCGTCACCGCCGCGCACCCCGGTCGCGTCGCCCTGCGCACGCCGTTCGGCACGCGCCGCGTGCTCGACATGCCGGTGGGGGAGCTGCTGCCGCGGATCTGCTGACGTCGTCCGCGCCCGTGCCTCCGCTCGCGTGCGTGCGCTCACGTGCCTCCGGCGGCTCGAAGGCCTGCGGCGTGTCGCGGCTGCCCACGCCTCATGGGGCGCCGGGTTCGCCCGTCGCCCGGCTGGGTGTATCCTTTCGCGTCTCCTCGTGCGCGCGACTGACAGGAATGCAGGGATGACGACCGCAAGGCATGAGTCTGAGCCGGCAGCCGCTGACGGCGATTCACGCACCCCCGTGCCGGCTCCCGCGGACGTGTCGCCGCGCGAGAGCGAGGCGCGCCTGCGGCGCGTGTTCGAGACGGTGGCCGCCGGCATCGTCCTGAGCGACAAGGACGGGTGCATCGTCAGCGCCAACCCCACGGCGGAGCGCATCCTGGGGCTCGCGTATTCCGAGATCGACGGGCGTGGCTTCGAAAGTGCGCGGTGGAAGCTGCTGCGCCCCGACGGCACGCCGCTGCCGGCGGCGGAGATGGCCGGCGCCCGCGCCCTGGCCGAGAAGCGCGCGATAAGCGACGTCGTCATGGGCGTCGTGCGGCCGGACGGCGCGGTCTCCTGGATCACCGTCAGCGCCACGCCGCTCTTCGACGCCGCCGGCGAGCTCGAGGGCGTCGTCGGGACGTTCATCGACGTCACGGAACGCGAGGGCGCGGAGGAGGCGCTGCGCGAGAGCGAGGAGCGGTACCGTGACCTCTTTGAGCAGTCGCCCATTGCCATCGAGGTCTACGATGCGGCGGGCGTACTGGTGGGCGTCAATCCGGCCTGCCTCGAGATGTTCGGCGTTGACAACGTGGAGGAGCTACGCGACTTCAATCTCTTCGCCGACCCCAATCTGTCGGACGAGCACAAGGCCCAGCTGAGACGCGACGAAACGGTGCGCTACGAGGGTCCCTTCAACTTCGAGAAGGTCAGGGCGCTCAGCCTGTACCGCACGTCTCGCACGGGGGTCATTTGGCTGGACGTGCTCATCGCGCCTGTGAGCGAAGTGCTCGCCGGATACCTGGTGCAGATACAGGACATCACCGAGCGCAAACGCCTCGAAGGGCAGCTCGGTCGTGCAAAGGACCTGCTGGACCGCGCCGGGGAGATCGGCCACGTGGGCGGCTGGGAGTACGAGGTCGAGAGCGGCCACGTGACGTGGACCGACGAGGTCTATAGCATCTACGGGGTGGGGCGCGACTTTGACACGAGCAATGTCGCGCGGATCATCGCCTTCTGCGCGGCGGAGAGCCGGCCGGTCCTCACCGAGGCGTTCCGGCGTGCCGTCGACACGGGCGAGCCCTACGACCTCGAGCTTCCGTTCGACGACGCCAAGGGCGCACACAAGTGGCTGCATGCCAGCGGCCGCCCCGTCCTCGACGACGGCGCAGTGGTGGGCGTTGTCGGCAGCATCATGGACGTCACAGAGCGCAAGGCGTCGGAGGCTGCGCTGCGCGAGAGCGAAGCCAACTTCCGCGCCTTCTTCGACGCCATGGACGACATCATCGTGGTCGGCACTCCCGACGGCCGCATCGTCTACGCCAACCCGGCCCTTTCGTCCAAGCTGGGCTACGGCGCCGCCGCGCTCGCGGAGATGCGTCTCCTCGACCTCAACCCGACCGACAGGCGCGCCGAGGCCGAGGCGATCTTCGCCGCGATGTTCCGCGGCGAGCGCGAAAGCTGCCCCCTGCCGCTGCAGACCAAGTCCGGGGGGCTGATACCCGCCGAGACCCGCGTCTGGTTCGGCGAGTGGGACGGCGAGGCCTGCATCTTCGGCATCTGTAGGGACCTCAGCGCTGAGCAGGAGGCGCTGCAGAAGTTCCAGCAGCTGTTCCACGGGAGCCCGGCCTTGATGGCCGTGAGCACCGTGGCGGATCACACGTTCACCGACGTCAACGACGCTTTCCTCGCCGCGCTCGGCTACTCGCGAGAGGAGGTCATCGGCCGCACCGTCGAGGATCTGGGGCTCATCGTCCAGCCCGACCGGCAGCTCGCCGTGGCCGAGGATCTGCAGGCAGGCTGGCAGGTCGGCGAGCGCGAGGTCCAGGTCAGGCGCAGCGACGGCACCGTTCTCGACGGCCTCTTCACCGGGGAGGTCATCGAGAGCCAGGGCCGGCAGCACTTCCTCAGCACCATCGTCGACCAGACCGAGCGCCGGCGGGCGGAGGAGGCGCTGCGCGAGAGCGAGGAGCGGTACCGCGCGATGTTCGAGAAGAACCGCGCCATCAAGATGGTCATCGACCCCGTGACGGCCGAGATCGTGGACGCCAACCCGGCGGCGTGGCAGTTCTACGGCTATAGCCGCGACGAGCTGCTCGCGCTCAAGATCACAGATATCAACGCCGGGCCGGCGGCAGAGGTGCGCGCGGAGATGGCGCGGACTGCGGGAGAACAGGTGACGGACTTCGTCTTTCGGCACAGGCTGGCGTCGGGCGAGGTGCGCGACGTCGAAGTGAACAGCGGCCCCTTCGAGACCGGCGGGCGGACCCTGCTCTTCTCCATCCTTCACGACATCACCGAGCGCAAGCAGGCCGAGGACGAGGTCCGCCGCCTCCACGCCGAGCTCGAGGAGCGCGTGGTTACGCGCACCGCCCAGCGCGACGCCTTCAACCGCGAGCTCGAGACCTTCGCGTACTCGGCCGCCCACGACCTGCGCGCGCCGCTGCGGGCCATCGACGGCTTCAGCAAGATACTCGTCGAGGATGCCGCGGAGCGCCTGACGCCCGACGAGCTGCGGTATCTCGAGAGGGTGCGCGCCGCCGCCCAGCGCATGGCCCGGATGATCGACGACCTCATGGGGCTCTCCAAGGTGTCGCGGCGCCCTCTGCTGCGCGGCACCGTCGACGTGAGCGCTACGGCGCACGAAGTTGCCGAGGAGCTGCGCGTCGCGCAGCCGGAGCGGCGCGTCGAGCTGGTCATCGCGCCCGGCATGACGGCCGAGGCCGACCTCGCGCTGCTGCGCCTCGTTCTTGTGCAGCTCCTGGACAACGCCTGGAAGTTCACGAGCAAGCACGACCAGGCGCGCATCGAGGTCGGCGTCACCGAGGCCGGCAGAAGCGGCGATGGCGCGGGTGGCAAGGAGCGCGCGTTCTTCGTCCGCGACGACGGTGCCGGTTTCAACATGAGCTATGCCAAGCAGCTCTTCGGCGCCTTTCAGCGTTTCCACGCCGCCCGTGACTTCGAGGGCGACGGCATCGGCCTGGCTACGGTGCAGAGGCTCGTTCTCAGGCACGGCGGCCGCGTGTGGGCCGAGGCGGAGGTCGAGAAGGGCGCGACCTTCTTCTTCACGCTCCCTCTGGCTGAGGCTGCCTCCGTCTGACGGGGCGAGGCCGCGCCGTTCCGCCGGTCCGCGGCCCGGGGGAGCGCGACGGTTGCGCCGCGCCGCGCGATTCCAGTTAAGCGCCGGCGCGGCCGATACCCTTGTGAGATGTCTCATCTGGCAACAGTCAACTTCGCGCTGCTCCTCGGGATGTGCGTGGTCACCGCCGCCGCCGGTGTGTTCGTGTGGGTGCGCTTGCGCGCTCCCGGGGCCCGCGTGCTGGCGCTGCTGCTCTTCGCCTGCGCCCTGAACTCGGGCGCCTACGGTCTGGAGTTCGCCACCACGTCTCTGGCGGCGAAGGCGGAATTCGAGAAGCTGCTCACCGTCGGAACAGTGGCGATCCCGACACTGTGGGTCGTGTTCGCCTTGCAATACACGGGACGGGGTCGCTATCTGACGCGGACGGCGCTCGTGTTGCTGGCCGTGGTCCCCCTCATCAGCCTCGGGCTGGCCTTCAGCAACGAATCTCATCATCTGTATTGGCGCGGCATGTCTCTGGTGCCCGGCGACGCCTTTCTGGAGGCTGACCTGGCGTTCGGGCCGGCCTTCTGGGCGAACATCGTGTACTCGTACGCGCTGCTCGCCGCGGGCACGGTGTTGCTGCTCCAGCTCTTCTGGCGCTCGTGGAGCCTGTATCGTGGCCAGGCGGTCGCTCTGCTCGTCGCGGTGTCGATCCCGTGGCTCGCCGATGCCATGTACCTGGGCGGGGTGACGCCCGTGGCCGGCATCGACTTCGTCGCCGTGGGCTTCTGCATCGCGGCGCTGCTTCTCGCGGTCGGTTTCTCCCGTCTCCGAGCCGCCGACGTGCTCACCGTGTCGCGCGCGACCATTCTGGACAGCTTGGTTGACGCAGTGCTGGTCCTCGACGCCGAAGCCCACGTGCTCTACAGCAATCCCGCGGGGAAGGAGTTCGAAAAGCGCCTCGCCCCCGAAGCTCTGTCCGGGACGCTGGCGCGCGTGTGGCCGCAGGCCCTTCACGCGCGCACGACCGCTGCCGCCGGCGTCACGGAGCGCGCGAAGGGCTCGTGGACGGACGCCTCCGCCTCCACCTTCGATCTGCAGCTGTCGCCGGTGGTGGACGCACGCCGGCAGGCGGTGGCGCACGTCCTCGTGGTGCGCGACGTCACCGAGCAGCGTCGCGTGGAGGAGGAGCTGCGCAGCAGCGGCGCGCGACTGGAAACGGCTCTGGACGCCACCGTCCAGGCACTGTCGGCGGCCGTTGAGAGCCGCGACCCATACACGCTGGGTCACCAGCAGCGGGTCGCGGCGCTGGCGCGCGCCATCGCCGGGGAGCTGGGCATGAACGGCGACAAGCCGCGCGGCCTGTGCGTCGCCGCCGAGGTTCACGACGTGGGCAAGATCCAGGTGCCCATTGAGATCCTGTGCAGACCGGGACGACTGAGCGAGGGAGAGCTCGCGCTTGTGAAGCAGCACGCCGAGGCCGGCTACCAGATCCTCAAGGGCATCGCCTTCCCCTGGCCGGTGGCACGCATCGTGCGTCAGCACCACGAGAAGCTGGACGGCTCCGGGTACCCTCTGGGACTGAGCGGCGACGACATCCTTCCGGAGGCGCGCGTCCTTTGCGTCGCCGATGTGGTGGAGGCCATGGCATCGGACAGGCCCTACCGCCCGGCCCTTGGCGTGGGCGCGGCGCTCGAGGAGATCACGCGCCATCGCGGGCGGCTTTTCGACCCCGCCGTCGTGGACGCCTGCGTGCGCGTGTTCGGGCGCGGCGACTTCGCGTTCTCCGAGACGCGCTCCGTCGGTGCGGTCGCGGCGCAAACGTTAATAGGCGTGCAGGCAAGGGCATAGGATGGAGGTGGCTGTGGGGGAGTTGAGGCGCCGGGCGAGATCGGTTCGGAGCGGCGGCGTACGGATGATCGCGATTAGGGCCTGTGGGACAGTCTAACAAAGTGGTCTGCCCCCCCCCCCCCCCCCCGGAGGGCGTGGGCAGCATGAACGCTCTCGGTCTGGCGACCGCGGAGAGGGGAGAGGGGACGACGTGAAGGGACGACGTGAGGGGACGACGCATGCGGACCGCTGAGCACACGCCGGCCGACCTGCTCGAGGCACCGCCGAAGGTGCTGCCCGAGCAGCGGCGCTCCATGCTGCTCCCAGCAGCCGACCGCGACCCCTTCGCCTGATGGCCGCCGCCAAACAGCCGCACAAGAAGCCGGCCGCGCCGGGCGCGGCCGCCGGGCCGCGCTCGGCCGCCAAGCTGCGCCGGCGGGCCGAGGAGCATCTCGACGGGCTCACCGCCGCCGCGGCCGCGTCGCCCGCGCCCGACGACCTCGCCGCGGCCGTCCACGAGCTGCGCGTCCACCAGATCGAGCTTGAGATGCAGAACGAGGAGCTGCGCCGCGCCCAGCTCGAGCTGGACGCGCAGCGCGAGAAATACCTCCAGTTCTTCGACCTGGCGCCGGTGGGCTACGTCACCCTGAGCGACAAGGGCCTTGTCGGCGACGCCAACATTTCGGCCGCGCACCTGCTGGGCGTGGAGCGGCAGGACCTCATCGGGCGACCGTTCAGCGGTTTCGTCCTGGCGCCGGACCAGGATGTGTACTACCGGCACCTCAAGCTCCTCAGGCAGACCGCGTGGCCGCAGGCCTGCGAGCTGCGCCTCCAGTCTGTCGGCGCCGCGCCTTTCTGGGCGAGCCTCGAGTGGTGCCTGCAGAACGCGGGGCGCGGCGAGCCACTGCGCTTCCACCTGACCTTCACCGACGTCCACGAGAAAGTCCTCGCGGAGGAGGCGCTGCGCGAGAGCGAGCAGAAGTACCGCCACGTCGTGGAACGGGCGACCGACGGCATCGCCGTCCTGCAAGAGGATGTCGTCGTCTTCGCCAACGAAGCCCTGGCGCGCATGTCGGGCTACTCGGTAGAGGAGTATGAGGGCCGGCTCTTCCGCGATCTCGCCGAGGAGCAGAAGCACGGGGAGATGGCAGAGCGCGAGAGCCGCAGGCTGGCGGGGGAGGATGTGCCCGGCGCCTACGAGATCGACCTCGTGCGCGCGGACGGTACGCCGTACAGCGTGGAAGTGAGCGCCGGCATCTTCACCCACGAAGGTGCTCCGGCCGACCTGTTGCTCGTGCGCGACGTCACAGAGCGCAGGCGGGTCGAGGCCGCGTTGCAGCAGAGCGAGGCGCTCTACCGGTCTATCATGAGCGCCTCCCCCGACGACATCGGGGTCACCGATCTGGAGGGCCGCGTGCGCATGGTCTCTCCCGCGGGGTTGACCATGTTCGGCTACGAACGGGAGGAGGAAGTGCTGGGCCGTGCGCTCCTTGAGTTCCTGGCCCCCGAGGATCGAGAGCGTGCCCAGGCCGACGTCGCGCGCCTGCGCCAAGGGGTCTTCACGGGCCCAGCCGAGTACCACGGGCTTCGTGCCGACGGCAGCACCTTTGCCGTCGAGGTGAACAGCCAGTTCATCCGGGACGCGAACGAGCAGCCCTCCGGCATGGTCTTCATCGTCCGCGACGT
>CAIOZS010000052.1 GCA_903862845.1 uncultured Thermoleophilia bacterium | reverse complement strand
TGCCGGGTAACGCAAGACCACTCGGCCTATCAAGGCGTTCGGACGTACGTGCGGACTCGAGGGCCGAACAGATCGCTGCATGACTCTGGGCGGCGAGGCGCACCTCGCCGCCCACGACGCTCGCCGTGCACTGATGCGGGCCTTGACCATTCAACGGGCCGCTGAGCTTTGCCTTTGGGCGGGTCGTTGGCCTACGACCGGCACGCCGGCCCGCTTCAGCATCTTTCAGGTGCGGCGCAGGGCGAGCATGCGTCGGGGCGAGGACCTGTTGGAGCAGGGCGCCTTGCGCGCGGCCCTCATCGATTCTCGTCGGCGATGCGCGAGTGGCCCAGCTCAGGGTCGCGGGCGGCATGAAGGCAGGCGATCAGGATGACGCCGTCGCGGTCGAGCCGGCAGAAGAGGCAGTACGGAAACCGCTGCACGAGGATCCGTCGCGCGTCGCGGTGAATGACGGGGCGGGCATCGGGAAACACGGAAGCTGCCGCGATGGCTGCCTCGACGGCGCGAACGAACCCGGCGCCCAGACCCGCGTGCTGACGCTCGTACCAGACGTATGCGGAAGCTGATGCGCTCCTGGGCGAGGCGTGACGCTGAAGGTCGTGCTCGCGCCGCCCGCCCGTGCCCAATTCCTGGCGGCGCTCGCCTCCATCCGCGCGGATTGACCCTCGGCCGCCGCGGTCCGGCGATGTGGCTCGGGCAGGATGAACGAGGAGCTCGACCTGGCCAGTGCTCGGCGGCCCGACCGCGAAAAGCGTCGACTTCCCGTCGCGAATGGTCGTGGCGCAAAGAAGCTCCGCGACGCAGCCCCAAGTTGACCTGAAGCCGATCACTCTGCTAGGAATGAGCAGAGTCGGTGTCGCTTCGCTGCCACGCTGATCTCCTACCCGAAATCGGTGTCCAAGGTGACTGGAATCCGCAGCACAGGGCGTGGACGCCCAGGAGGGCTTGACTATGCCGATCATCTCGATGTTCTACGGCATCATTATCCGCTTGTACGTGATCGACAATCTGCATCACGCGCTGCCGCACTTGCACGCCAAATACGGCGAATTCGAGGCTTCCATCGGCATTGACGAGGGCATGATCCTGGCGGGACAGTTGCCGCGCAAGCAATTGCGGTTGGTACAGGCTTGGATTGAGCTGCACCGCGACGAATTGCTGGCAGATTGGGAGCTGGCCAGCAGTGGCGAACAGCCCTACAAGATCGCCCCTTTGTGAGGTCTGCCATGTACTGGGATGCAAGATCCGTTACACCACTCTCCGACTATCGCATCTATGTGGAGCTGGAGGATGGACGTCACGGCGCCTTCGACCTGAAGCCCTATCTGGATCGCGGCGTGATGCGAGAACTGCGCAACGTGCACTACTTTCGGCAGGTTGGCATTGTGTTTGGCGCGGTGACCTGGCCAAACGAACAGGACATCGCTCCAGAGACCCTGCTGGCAGGCTTAGTTCCTGAGGGAGACGGGGCTGCCTGAAGCGCCGCCCGACCCGGGCAGGCAGGCCGCGGGCCGGGTGGGCGGCGGAGGCGGCGGAGCAGCGCGGGTTGCGGGCGGGCATGTACGGAGCCCCTGAATCCGTTGGACGTACCGTTGCTTGAAAGGCCCGATCCGTACTTCGGGGCCGACGCAGCAGGCCGCAGCGTCCGTCCTACGGCCGGCTTGCGATCCGCCGGCCAGTCAGTCGCCGGCCCGACATGAGCGGATGCGGTGGGGCTCCAGGATCCGGATGCCGCCTCGAAGCGATGTCTGGCCCAGCTCAGAAGCGCTCCTCTCGAGGAGGCCGCAGATGCCCGCGGGTACCCTGATGGCGCACGCGGAGGACGACGATGCCGGGCGAGTCCGGTGAGCCGTAGGCGCGGATGTCGGCGAAATCGAGGTCCAGCGTGAGGAGGACCGGGTCTTCGTCGGCGCACGCCCTGGCGAGCGCCTCGTCTGAGGATCCGCCGAGGCCCTCTTCGCTCACGGTCGACGCGTCGTGACCGGCCTTGCGCAAGACGAGTGCGGCGCGCGAGGGCAGGTTGTCGTCGAGCTTGAAGCGAGTCACGCCGACGTGCGCAGCGCCGCCGTGCGCTCGCGAGCGAGGTCAGCGGCGTAGGCGAGGGCTGCGAGGTTGTCGAGCACCACGGTCACCTGGACCCGCGTCCCGCGGATGCACGCCTTGCCATGGCAGACGGCAGGGTCGACGGCGATGCGGTCGTGCCAGTCCATGTGGTCAAGAGAACCACGCGGGTGGGCGACGACCGGGTTGCGTGGCGCCTCAGTCGTGCGCAGCACCTGCTCGGTGGTGGACGCGTCCAGGCACTCCTCGCCTCGGTTGGCGCAGACCATGGCCGGCACGTTCTTGGCGACGCCGGCGAGCGCGACGCTCGCCGGCGTCCTGCACCAGTCGCACTGCCGTCACCGAGGCGAAGTGCATGCGGCTGCCGACGATCATGCCGGCGTTGAGGATCACGCAACGAGCGTCGCTTTGGCCCATGGTCCGCATCCAAAGTATCCTTGCGTCAGGAGGTGCGCGCCGTGAGGGCATTTCCAGTGGTCATCAGAGCGATAGGTCAGCTTTGTTGATAACGGCAGGGAAGATGAGGTTTGACTATGACGATCAAAGAAGTAGCCGTTAGGAGCATTCAAGAACTTCCTGAAGACGCCACCTGGGAGGATATCCAGGAGCGCATCAACTTCGTCGCAGGCGTGCGTAAGGGCCTTCGTGAGCTCGATGAAGGCAAGGGCATTCTGCATGAGCAGGTAAGAGAGGAGCTCAGGGAGTGGATTTCGAGCTGATGCAGAAGATAGCCCCCTCGTGACCATCCCCTTCCCTCCGGTTGCGCGTTGGGCCTCCGGATCGACGAGCGGCGAGAAGGCGGAGATGGCGCGCCGCAGCCGTGGCAGCCGTGGGAGCCGCCGCGGCGGGGTAGTACTGTGAGGGAAGATAAGGAATTCCGGCGAATCCTTATCTTCCCCCCGGCAGCCGAGCCTGCGAACGGCCGTGCGCGACCCGACAGTTAAGGAATCCTTGTCTTCCCTTTTCGCACTACCCCGTGCCGCGGCCGCCGGGCGCGCCCGGCGGAGGCGCTGCCGGCTGTGCACCCACCGGGGCCCCATATGTGGTTCACCGGCGCCTGAGCGACGGGGATGGTCATGAGCCCCCTTTCCCAGAGTCCGGTCGCGTTGTGCCTGAGTTCGATGATCCGGCTGTCAGGGAAAGAGTTCGCAAGCCATGTAGGATCGTCTACAGAGTTGACCACGAAAGACGTACTGTTGCGGTCGTAAGGGTTTGGCACGCGGCAAGAGGGGTTCTCGACATCGAGTAGCTGCTGGCGGGCGCCGAGATAGTCCGCTTCCCAACCGCCTCGCCGGCCCGCTCTCCACCTCGATCGGGACGGCCCGTCCACCTGATGCAACGAGGTAGTCGACCGCGGCCGAGCTGCACGTGCGGCCGCAGCCGGCACTGTCGGCGGGCAAGAAGACGATGCCCATCGTCTTCGTACTGTCGATGACCGGCACCTTGGCGGGCCGCACCGCGCGGCGCACAACGCTCGCCGTGCACTGCCGCGCCGCTCGCCGGCGTCCTGCACCAGGCGCGCGGCGCTCACCGAGGCGACGTTCATGCTGTTGTCGATGGTGGCGATCAGCTCAGGGGTAGAGCACCTGCCCGACGAGCAGGGAGTCGCTGTGTCCTACGCGCGACGGTTCGATCGGGTTGACAGTGGCTCGACCTGACTCGCTGCCCTCGCAGGTCACGGCACACACGTTGGCCCCGACTGTCAGACGGCCACCGACGTCCACCTGGGGCGACTGACAAGGGCACCGCCGGCCCATCATTGTCATCTGGTCGGCACAACGCATGTTGGGCAAAACGAGCGTCGCTGGCCCACGGTTTGCATCCGGGGTATCTTTGCGTCAGGAGGTGCGCGCTGTGAGAACATTCCCAGTGGTCGTTGAGCGTGATCCGCAAACCAGCCTGCTTGTCGGGCATGTCCCGGGGTGGCCCGGCGCGCACACCCAGGGTGCGGACAATCGCGAGTTGGAGGACAACCTCCGCGAGGTGATCGAGATGCTGCTCGAGGATGGTGAGCCGCGGCTCGAGTCGGAGTTCGTCGATCTCCGCAGTATCCAGGTCGCCTAACGGTGGGCGACATCCCGGTCTTGAAACCCCGGGAGGTGGTTGCGCTTCTTAAGGCGCACGGCTTCACGGAGGTGCGGCAGCGCGGTTCGCACAAGCAGTTCCGCCACCCGGATGGCCGCGTCACGACGGTCCCATTGCATTCGGGTCGTGACATCTCTCCGACACTGCTTCGCAAGATCGCCGCTGATGTCCGCATGACGGTGGAGGAGCTCCTCGTCACCCACTGACGGGCGCCCGTCCAACCTACGCGTCCAGCAGACAGGGCGCCGCGGGAGGCAGGCTCGGGCAGTGAAGCGCGGCGGCGCCCTGCGGCTGGCTCGCCACTCATCGATCCGCCTTCCGCAGTCGTCGCCGACGCGCGTACTCGCCGGCAGCGCTGCCGCCGCGAGGAAGCGGGCTGCAGCGACGACTATCGCGCACGCGGCCTGAAGCGCGTCGGGGTCGCGCCGGAGCCGGTGCTGCAGGAAGCACTGGCCCTGCTTGGCGCCTGCATCTACTGAAGCTGAGCTGCAGCGTCGCCCACCACCAGCAGGTCTACTTCCTGTGGCGCCCGGTCCTGCGCGACCCGTGCGACGACCACATGCTCGAGCTCGCTGCGGAAGCGGGCTGCGAGCTCGTCGTCACTTGCAACATTCGGGACTTCGTCGGCGCCAAGCGCTTCGGCGTCACGGCGATCACGCCCGGTGAGCTCCTGAGAAGGATCGGAGGTTCAGCTTGGGCACCATCAGCCTGCGTCTGCCAGAGTCTCTCCACAAGAGGGCGCGCGAGCTCGCGAAGTCGGAGGACGTCTCCATCAACCAGCTCATTACTACCGCGCTCGCTGAGAAGATGTCGGCGCTCATGACCGTCGAGTACCTTGAGGCACGCGCAGCTCGCGGTGATCGCGGCAGGTTCGACCGCGCGATGGCGAAGGTGCGCGATACTGAGGCGCCGTGAGCTCCGAGATGGCGCTCCGTCTGGCCAAGCTGTTCGGCAACTCGCCGGACTTCTGGCTGAACCTGCAGCGCTCGGTCGACCTCTGGGACGCGCAAGTGGCGATCGAGGATGACATGCGGCGCATCACGCCGCTCCGCGTCGCCTGACGAACAGATCAGGACATGCCGGCGTCCAGCCGCCGCAGCTGCATCTGCGCGAACCGGTCAGCCACATATTCTCCTTGCACGTGAGTGCAGCGAGTGCAGCGGGAGGCACTCGGTTGACAGCGACCGTGCAAAACTGCATTCTGAAAGCAGTTCTGCTCACCTGGCGGGAGTGAGGCTCGTCATGAGCCCCGACAAGTACATCACGCGCAGTATCGAGCCCGTCCTTGAGACCGCCGCTGCCCAGTTCCCGGCGGTGGTCCTCAGCGGCCCCCGGCAGTCGGGCAAGACCACGGTGCTCAAGCGCCTCTTCGGCGCGCGCTACGAATACGTCTCGCTCGAGGCGCTGGACACGCGCGCGCTGGCGGCAGAGGATCCGCGCGCCTTTCTGCGCCTGCACAAGCCGCCGGTGATCTTCGACGAGGTACAGCAGGCTCCGCATCTGCTGTCCTACATCCAGGAGCTGATCGACGAGCGACGCGATCTGAACGGGCAGTACATCCTCAGCGGCTCGCAGAACCTGCTGCTCCTGCAGCACGTGAGCGAGTCGCTGGCCGGCCGCGCGGCGATCCTCAAGCTGCTGCCACTATCTCTGCGCGAGTGGTGCGGCGAGCCGCAGAGGCCGCTGCCGTGGCAAGCCGCGCCCGGTAGCCAGGCCGCCACTCTGGCCGCACAGGCTGCGCCGACCTGCGCCGGGCTCCTCTCGCGGCCCGAAGATCTCTGGCAGCTGCTTTTCCGCGGTCTCTACCCAGGCCTCAGCGCTTCACCGGCCCCCGACTGGCTGCGCTGGCAGCAGAGCTACATCGAGACCTATCTTGAGCGCGACGTGCGCACCGTGCGCCAGGTCGGCGACCTCATGACCTTTCAGTCGTTCCTGCGGCTGCTGGCCGCGCGCAGCGGGCAGATCCTCAACATGACCGGCATCGCCACGGAGCTGGGCCTCACGCTCAACACCGTCAAGGCCTGGATCTCGGTGCTGCTGACGTCGTACCAGATCGTCGTCCTGCAGCCCTACCACGCCAACCTGGGCAAGCGCCTCGTCAAGCGCCCCAAGGTGTACTTCGCCGACACGGGCACGCTGTGCTACCTGGTCGGTCTGCGCGACCCGCTGCACGCCATGCAGGGTCCCATGGCGGGCGCCATCATGGAGACGGCGGTCGTGGCCGAGCTCACCAAGGCCTATCTTCACTGCGGGGACGAGCCGCGCCTCGCCTTCTGGCGCACCGCGCGCGGCTCCGAGGTCGACATCGTCGTGGAGGATCAGCTGCGCCTCTACCCCATCGAAGTCAAAGCGAGCGCCACGCCGCGACCCGAGATGGCGCGCGGCATCGGCGAGCTCACGCACGCGCTCGCGGCCGGCAAGGCCGAGGGTCTGCGACCCGCCGTGCAATCTGGCTACGTCGTGCACGCCGGCGACCGCGTGGTGCCGCTCGGCGGCGATGTCACCGGGCTGCCGCTGGGGTCGCTCTAAGGCATCAGTCGTCCGGCCGCCGCAGCTGCATCTGCGCCGTGAACAGGCACCCCGGGGCGGCCGCGAGACGAGCGGCGCCGTCAGCGACACGGAGGCGAGCTTGTCTCCGGCCCAGACCCTCAGCGGCCCGTGATCTGGCCGAAGAGCGTGCCGGCGTAGCACAGCGGCACGAAAGTGAGGCCCCGCTCGGGCAGTTCAGCATTGGGCGCCCAAGAGAGCACGAGACCGGTCGCACACCCCAGGTGCACAGGCCTGCGGATTCCTGTCCACACTGTCTCTGGACTGCATGAGATAGACTCGGGTGCATGACAGACATCCTTGCCCGCATCACTCACGACCCCGCCGTGATGGGCGGCAGGCCGTGCATACGCGGCATGCGCCTCACGGTCGGCGTCATCGTGGGTCTGCTCGGTGCCGGCCACAGTGCCGATGACATCCTTCGCGAGTACCCGTATCTCGAGAAGGACGACATCCAGGCCGCCCTCGCCTACGCGGCCTGGCGCTCCGAGGAGATCGAGCTCCCGCTCAAAGCATCATGAAGCTCGTCGTGGACGTGAACCTTCCGCCTAAGTGGGTGGTGTTCTTGGGCGCGCGATGGCGGCTACGTGGTGCTCACCAGCGACCTTGACTTCTCCGCTCTTCTGGCGACGAGCAGCGCGATGCCCTGGAGAGCGGCGCGATCATCACGATCGATGAGATCGCGGCGCGCGTTCTTGTCTTGTCACACTACCATCCCCTTCGGTCCGTTTGCGCGTTCAGCCTCCGGATCGACGTGCGGCGAGAAGTCGGACGTGGCGCGCCGCACGCGCCGCAGCCGCGGGATCCGCCGGGCGGGGTAGTGCTGCGAGGGAAGACAAGAAATGTTGGCGGATCCTTGTCTTCCCCCTCACGGGCGAGCCTGCGGACGGCCGCTGACGACGCGACGGTCAAGGAATCCTTGTCTTCCCCTTTCGCACTACCCCGCGCCGGGGCCGCCGGGGTCGTCGCGGCCGCCCGCGCGCCCGCCGGGAGCCCTATGCGTGGCTCACCGGCGCCTCAGCGACGGGGATGGTCATGTCTGCCGATCCGCAGGCGGCCCGGTGGCGAAGGGCTCGGCTGACTCGGGCCCGGAACCTCAGCTGCCCGTGGCCCCGCCGAAGAGCGTGCCGGCGTAGTAGAGCGGCACGAAAGTGAGGCCCTGCTCGGGCAGCTCAGCATAGGGCGCCTCAGAGAGCACGAGACCGGGGGCGCACTGCGGGTACTCGCTCAGCAGCAGATGAAGGCTCCTCAGGCGACCAGCCGGCCCCCTCTTCACCTCGATGGGGACGGCGCGGCCGCCCGAGGCGACCACGTAGTCGACCTCGGCCGAGCTGCTCTTCTGCGGCCGCAGCCAGCAGTAGACCTCGTCGCCCAGCGAAGCGACCAGCTCCTGGCCCACGAACTGCTCGGCCAGGGCACCGGTGTACATCGCCAGGAGGCTGCTCCTGCCATACTCGGCATCGGCGGGCATGCCCGAGAGGCGTTGCATTAGCCCGACGTCGACGAGAAGCGCCTTGAAGCGCTTGCGGTTGGCCGAGACGGCGAGCGGCAGCCCTGACGGGCCGGCCGTGGGCACGCGGCGCAGCAGAGCCGCCTTCTCGAGCAGGTCGAAGGCCGCGTGGATCACGTCGCTCTTGAAGCCGGTGGCCAGAGATGCGTACTTCACCGGCCGGCCGATGCTGCGCGCCGTCGAGACGAGGACCTCGTCCAGGCAGCGCTTGTCCGCCCTCGGCGCGTACTTGCCGAAGTCGTCGCGATGGCTCTGCGTCAGGGCGTCCTGACGGGCAAAGGCCGCCACGAGGCTGAGGCCGGCGGCGTAGGCCTTCACCGCCGCCGGCATGCCGCCGACGTAGAGGTAGTGGCGCAGCTCTTCAAGGACGAGCGCGTGCGTGGTCTCAGGCTGTAAGCGCGGCCCGGCGAGGACGACGCCCGCCATCACCTCGCTGCCGATCGCCCACAGATACTCGACGAACGTCATCGGCCGCATGGTCAGATAGTCGATGCGGCCCACAGGGAACGAGATCTGCCCGAGCGCGAACTCCATCAATGAGCCTGCCGCGACTACGTGCAGCTCGGGCATCTGCTCGTAGAAGTAGCGCAGCGCGACGAGCGCTCGCGGACACGCCTGGATCTCGTCGAGGAAGAGGAGGTCGCGGCCCGCGACCACAGGTACTCCGAGGAGCAGCTCGAGGCCGGAAAGCACCCTCCGCGGATCAAGATCGCCCTGGAAGTAGTCGCGTGCCGCCGGCCGCTGCTCGAAGTCGATCACGTGCACGGCGCCGCGGAAATGTGTCCGGCCGAAGTCGACGATCGACCAGGTCTTGCCCACCTGGCGGGCGCCGCGCACGAGCAGAGGGTGGCGGTCGGGAGCGTCTTTCCAGGCAAGAAGCTGTTCTGCTACGAGTCTGCGCATGGGCTCATGCTGGCGCCAGGATTGGAAAAAGGAAAGGCTTTTCAGGAACTACGACAGGAAGAAAGAAAGGCTTCTTGCCCCTGAAGGCGGGCAAATGGAAAGGTCGGCGAGGCTTGCGACCTCAGCCGCCGCCGCTGCATCTGCGCCGTAAGCAGGCGGCCGGGCGGCGCGCCTGAGGACAGGCGCTCGCTCCAAGCGCGCGGACCCGGAGACCAGAGGATGGGCCGACGAGCGCGTCCTCAGTGTCACCCTTGACATACCATGATTGGCATATACAAGGACATTGCCCGCCTCTCGGGACCGCCCGGACTGCGGGCCATCGTCGGGTTCCACGACGAAGCTCTGTCCGCACGGTGGAAGGGCCATCGTTCTTCCCGGCTCGGGCTCCAGTGGCGGGTGGTGTACACAGGAGGCAATGAAATGGAGGAGTTCCGCCCTGCGAAGCAGCGCGTCGAGGTCTCGGTGGGGGAGTCTCTGCGTATCCTGCGTGAGCTTCAGGAACTGAGCCAGAACCAGCTTGCCGAGCTCACGGGCATCCCTCAAGCCACGATCTCAGCCATCGAAAACGGTCGCGTGAATCTGGGCGTCGAGCGCGCGAAGGTCTTTGCTCGCGCCCTTCGCTGCCACCCCGCCGTGCTCGTGTTCCCCGGCTGGGAGGTTCCGCTTGAGCCTGCCGCGCCGCTCAGCTCTGCGGTTCCGTGAGGCTCTCGCCGCGCCGCCGCCGAGTCCATCCGCGAGGTGCTCGGCGCCGGCCGGCCGCAGACGGGCCGCTCGAAGCTCCGCCCGCTGCTTGACGCAGGTCAATGAAGGCGACCGCTCGCGCGGGGTACCTTTGTAGTGCCAACACAACAGAAACCCCGGCGCCGGCGCGCGCAGCAGCCCCGGTGCTTCCCACCGAGAAAGCGAGAATGTCATGGCAGTCCGCAGCATCGTCCACATCGATGAGGAGCTCTGCAACGGGTGCGGCCTCTGCGTCACTCCCTGCGCCGAAGGCGCCATCGAGATCGTCGACGGCAAGGCCAAGGTCATGAAGGAAGAGCTCTGCGACGGCGCCGGCTTCTGCCTGGCCGTCTGCCCGGAGGGTGCTCTGACCGTTGAGAAGCGCGAGGCGCCCGAGTTCGACGAAGACGCGGCCGCCGAGAAGATGGCCGCGAAGCTGGCGGCCGGTATCACCATCAAGCAGAAGTGCTTCAACTGCGGCCGCAGCGAGAACGACGCCATCCTCTTTCCGTGCCGCAAGCAAGGCGAGAGCACCTGGGTGTGCGTCAAGTGCCTTCCCGCCCTGATCCACGGTTGAGCGGCGCGCTCCGCGCCTGAAAGCTCCTAAAACTCCCAGGAGGGACCGATGGCAGACAGCTACCACGATTCAGTCAACACGATGCTCGAGAAGACGCGGGCGGCCGGCGAGAGCACCTCGTTCGATCGCATGGACGATATGGGCAAGCGCTGCAAGTTCTGCGAGCAGGGCATCCGCTGCTCGCTGTGCTCGCAGGGTCCGTGCCGCATTACCGAGAAGGCCCCGCGCGGCGTCTGCGGCATCGACGCCGACGGCATGGCGATGCGCAACTTCCTGCTGCAGAATACGATGGGCACCGCCACCTACACCTACCACGCCACCGAGGTCATGAAGACGCTCGCGCAGGCGAAGCCCGGCGGCACCTTCGAGATCAAGGACTGGAGCAAGCTCGAGCTGCTCGCCGGCGTAGCCGGCGAGGCCCTCGAGCCCAAGGACACGCTGCCCAGGCGCGTCGCCGACGCGATCCTCGCCGAGCTCAACCGCGACCATCAGAGCCCGTCGCCGCTGGTCGAGAAGATGGCCCCGGCGCCGCGCGTCGCCAAGTGGAAGGAGCTCGGCATCATGCCGGGCGGCGTCTTTCACGAGAGCATGTTCGCCACGTCGAGCTGCCTGACGAATGTCGACGGCAGTTACGTGAGCCTCGCTCTCAAGGCGCTGCGCCTCGGCATCGCCACTGCCTACGGTGCCCAGATCCCGCTGGAGCTGGCGCAGGACGCACTCTGGGGCACCCCCACTCCGCATGCGATCAAGGTCGACCTCGGCATCATCGACCCCGAGTACGTCAACATCGTCGTCAACGGTCACGAGCCGATGGTCGGGGCCGCCCTCATCGCGGCTGCTCACGAGCCGGCCGCGCAGGAGAAAGCAAAGGCCGCCGGCGCCAAGGGCCTGCACATCGTCGGCTCCATCGAGACCGGTCAGGAGCTCGTGCAGCGCTTCGCGGTCGACGACGTCTTCGTCGGGCTCACCGGCAACTGGCTCACCGAGGAGCTAGCCGTCGCGACCGGCGGCCTCGACGTCTTCGCCGCCGACATGAACTGCACGGTGCCGACCCTCGGCGCGACCTGCGCTGCGCACGGCACCCTGCTCGTGCCGGTCAGCGACTTGGTAGGCATCGTCGGCGCCGAGACGCCGATCGTCTTCGACCCGTCCAAGGCCGGCGAGCAGGCCGGGCAGCTCATCGACCTCGCCGTCGCCAACTACCCCAAGCGCAGGGCACTCGGCCAGGAGACTCCGGAGCTGCGCACCGGCGACGCCGTGGCCGGCTTCAGCACCGAGTCGATCCTCGGCGCTCTGGGCGGCAGCCTCGATCCGCTGCTCGACGTCATCAAGAACGGTACGCTCAAGGGCGTCTGCGGCCTCGTGAGCTGCACGACCCTGCGCGACAGCGGCCAGGACAGCATGACCGTCGCCATGGCCAAGGAGCTCATCAAGAACGACGTGCTCGTGCTGGCCATGGGCTGCGGCAACGCCGGCCTGCAGGTCGCGGGGCTCGAGACCGCGGAGGCCAAGGAGCTCGCCGGCCCCGGCCTCAAGGCCGTCTGCGAGCTGCTCGGCATCCCGCCGGTGCTCAGCTTCGGCACCTGCACCGACACCGGCCGCATCATGCTGCTGGTGGGCGCCATCGCCGACGCTCTCGGTGTGGACGTGCCGGCCTTGCCGGTCGTGGCGACGGCCCCGGAGTACATGGAACAGAAGGCGACCATCGACGCCGTGGCGGCGCTGGCCTATGGCATGTACGTGCATGTGAATCCGGTGCCTTTCGTGACCGGTGCCCCCAACCTCGTCAAGCTCCTGACCCAGGACCTGCCGGGCGTCACCGGTGGCAAGCTCGCCGTCGAGACCGACCCGGTCGAGGCGGTCGCCGCGATGCTTGCGCATATCGACGAGAAGCGGGCTGCGCTGGGGATCTGAGCCCAACTGGCGCGACGGTCCAGGCTCAACAAGTACCCGCAGGCGGCGAGGGCGGGGAGTGCCATCCGGCGCTCCCCGCCCTCTCCCTGCTACTCACGTATCCTTTCTTTACGCAATCTACGTCTCTCTTTTTGCATTGCTTTTCTAAAGGTACAGACTCATAATCCAAGCATGAAGCGCCTTGTCACAGACCAACTGATCTCCTGGGCACGGTCTCAGCGGCGCAAGCCATTGCTGCTGCGCGGCGCCCGCCAAGTCGGCAAGACCTGGGCCGTCGAGGACTTCGGCGAGAGGCACCTCGGGGGCCAGTTGCGCACTGTCGACCTCGAGAAACGGCGTGACCTGCACCGCATCTTCAGCGGCGACCTCACTGCGATCCGCATGTTGTCGCAGCTCGAGCTCGCACTCGACGCGCGCATCGAACCCGGCCGCGATGCCCTGTTCCTCGACGAGATCCAGGCATGTCCGCGCGCTATCGTTGCCCTGCGATACTTCTACGAGGAACTGCCTGATCTGCACGTCATCGCGGCAGGATCCCTGATCGAGCTTGCGCTGGGGCAGTTGTCGTTCCCCGTCGGCAGAGTCCAGTTCCTCAGCGTGTACCCGATGACGTTCCTGGAGTTTCTCTGGGCGAACGGGCATGACCGCGCCGCCGAGATCGTTCAGCGGGGCCCCTTCCCACTCGACGATGTGACTCACGAGCTGATGCTCAGTCGGCTTCGCGAGTACCTGTTCGTCGGCGGGCTCCCCGAAGCAGTGCGACTCTTCGCCGAGTCGGGACTCTTGCGCGACGCCTTCCTGGCGCAAGACGAGGTGGTGGAGGCGTACCGTGCCGACTTCGGCAAGTACGCGCCCCGCGTCAGCAGAGACACCCTCGAGGAAGTACTCAGGTCTGTAGCGCAGGCGGTGGGCACACAGATCAAGTTCAGCAACCTTGCTGAGGGGCCCACCATCCCGACAATCAAGAACGCGTTCACGTTGCTCGAAAGAGCGCAAGTGATCCACCGTGTCTCCGCGGCGAAGCAGGTCGGTCTGCCGCTCGGGACCGGCGCCTCGAGCCGCCGCTTCAAGGCGATCATGGTGGACTTGGGCCTCCTCCATCGTTTGACCGGCGCCCCCCTGGATGCGGCCTTTGCCACAGCCGATCTGCTTGGCATCTACCGGGGCGCCCTGGCCGAGCAGTACGTCGGGCAGGAGCTGCTCGCAGCCGGCGATCGCCAGTTACACTACTGGTCACGCGCTGCCAAGAGCAGCACGGCCGAGGTCGATTACCTGATCGCAATCGACGGACGAATCGTCCCGATCGAGGTCAAGAGTGGGCCGGCGGGGCGGCTGCGGAGCCTGCATCAGTTGCTGCTCGAGAACCCTGAGTGCGACCCAGGAATCGTGCTGTCCGCGCGGCCCTACGCCGAGCTGCCGGAACAGGGTCCGGTGTTCGTGCCGCTGTACTACGCCGGATCGCTGGACCGCCTCATCGGCGAGCTCTGACGCATCGCCGCGTCAGGCGTCGAGCGCCAGGCGCTCGACGCCCAGCCTGTCGCAGTCGCGGTCGAAGGTCGCCACCGGCGCCCCGGAGAGCCGCGCCTTGGCGGCGAGGCAGGCGTCGACGAAGTCGACGCCCTGCTTCGCCATGTGTGCCAGCGCGGCGACGAGCAGCATGCCCTCTTCGACGACGAGCCCGCCGGACGCCAGGAAGCTGGTCAGCACCTCGGCGACCCCCGCGCGCGGCACGTCGTAGGCCGACGTGAGGACCCAGACCACCTCGGCGACGACCAGCGGGCAGATGCGCAGGCGCAGCTCGCCGGCATCCGCCCGGGCCATCAACGCGGCCGCCGCCTGCGCCTGCGCCTCCGGCTGCCCCGTGAGCAAACGCAGGACGGCGTTGGCGTCGACCCACACGTGCGGCGGGCTTTGCGCGCGGGTCATCGGTGGCGCTCCGCCAGCTGCTTCGCCGCGGCAGCGCGCTCCGCGGCGTGATCGGCCGCCGCGCCCTCGATCGGCACGGCGCCGAGAAAGTCGCCGAGCCTGCGCCGGTGCACGACCCTCATGGCGGCACCGTCCGCGGTCTCCTCGAACACGAGGTCGTCGCCCACCTCGATGGCGAGCCGGCGACGCAGGGCGACTGGGAGTGTCACCTGGCCCTTGCTTGTGACCCTGGTCCGTGATTGCACGGTCTTCCTTTGCCCAATCTCCATGCCTTGCCAGACAGTATCCGCCTTGTCTTCGACTGGCACCAAGCCTCGCCGTGGCGACAGGGACGCGGTGCCGGCGGACGCGAGTCGGCTCCGGCGCCTTCGCGTCAGAGCGCCCGCGCGACCGCCTGGCGCATCCTGCCGCCGAACGCCGACAGGGACTCGCCCCAGTAGACGGCGATGCGCGGCAGGGCGTAGCGCCCGTACGGCGTGGCGGCCCCGAAGCGGATCGAGGTCGCCGCCAGGTAGCCCGCGTCGCGCACGGCGCGCATGACCCGGCGGTCGTAGATGCCTCCGGGGTAGCAGAAGAAGTCCACCAGCACCTTGGACTTGTGCTCGAGAACGCGCCGCGACTGCACCAGCTCGCGGTGCAGGGTCGCCGACGAGCAGCGCGTCAGGATCGGGTGGCCCAGAGTATGCGAGCCGATCTCCCAGCCCCACTTGACCATGCGCCGCACCTGCGCGTCGCGGAGAGCCGTGCCGTTGTGAACGACGAGGTTGAGCACAGCCGGCCAGTGGTAGCTCCGCAACTGGCGGGCGGCGTTGGAATACTGATCGAGGTAGCCGTCGTCGAACGACAGGACGACCGGGCGACGAGGCAAATCGGCCCGACCCGTCCAGTCGTCCCACACCTGCTGCATCGTCACGGGGTGATAGCCATGACTGCGCAGATACCGCAGCTGGCTCGCGAACTGGGAGGTGTCAACGTACATGAGGTAGTTGCCCGCCAGATACCCTTGCACGTGATGGTAGACGAGGATCGGGACCGGCGTATGCCGCGCCCACGCGCCTGCCGCAGCCGGCGCGCACGCGGTGATGACGGCAGCGCACAGCAGCGTGAGCCAGAGCGTAGCGAGACGCTGCTGACGGCGTTTTCGTGGGCACATATCCACGGCCGCATGGTAGCACTCGGCGTCCGGCGGCCGGCGGCCGGCGGCCGCCTCCGCCTTGACGACGACGCGACAGCGCGCGATTCTGTAGGAATCCGATTGCCTTTATGCTCAGAGCGTGTACAATGCCGCGAATCGGGAGGCGACCCCGATGCGAAGACTTCCTTGGACGCGGCGACGGACCCGGGACTCCGCTTCAGGCGGACGCAGGCGCCGGACACCGACTCCGGGGCGCACATGAAGAGGGCGGGGCTCCTTGAGCCCCGCCCTCGTCGCATCTCCCCAGGTGTCCGCTCTGGCGCCGCCTCAGATGTCCAGCAGCTCGAAGCCCGTCGCCGCATCGACGCGCCGGCGGGCCTCGCTGCCCACCAGCTCGATGAGCACGGCCTCGCCGACGAGCCACGTGGTGACGCCGGCGCGGATGCAACCGGCGGTCACCCTGTCGTCGCGGCCGAAGGCCGCGTGCAGGTGCAGCACCGGACGGCCGGCCTCGTCGGGGAACAGCGTGCCGGCGCCGACCATCTCGTGCACGTCGTGGAGGGCGCGCTCCATGGGCACGATGGGGTGGGCACGCCCGTCCTCAGGGCCGACCACCAGGCGGCTGCCGCCGTCGGCGCCGCCCAGCAGGATGACGGCGGCGCGCGCGATGCCTTCGGCGCGCGCCGCCTCCTCGATGCACTCGTGGACGACGTCGCCGTCCTCGAGGCGGACGATCAGGGCCCGCCCCAGACTGGCGCTCGCGTACTTCATGGCGACCTCCCTCGCGCGCTGCGCGACAACGGCGCGCGTTCCTCTGCGATGACGTCCCGCGAATCCTACGTCTTCCGGGTGCTGCCCCAGTCAGTCTCGACGAGCCGGGAGGCCAATGTCCACCGGCACGGCGTTGCGCGCGCCTCGGGCCACGGCCCCGAGCTCCTCCGCGCCGTCTACTTCGTCGCTTCTCCCGACCTGGCGCGCGCCGCCGCCGGCATGCACTCGCGGCGCGATCCACGCCGCTGGGAGGAGCGCGTCGTTGAGTGACCGCTGCCAGGCGCACCGAGCAGCACGGAATGCTCTAACGTATTTGCACGGTATCCGTGATAGCGTTATAGTGGGGTTGTGACTAGGGAGGCCTGATGATCGTCTCTTTCGGAGACCGGGCCACGGAGGACCTGTTCCATGATCGGCCAACGAGCCGGACGGGTCAGTTTCCACAGGTTATCGTCGGGCTTGCACTCGTCAAGTTCGACATGCTCAACGGCGCCGCGGCGGTTCTCGACCTGCGCTCGCCGCCCGGTAACCGGCTGGAGGCGCTCAAAGGTGATCTGAAAGGCCTCCACTCGATCCGGGTCAACGATCAGTGGCGGCTCGTCTTCCGCTGGGAGGGCAACAATGCCCACGACGTGCGACTGATGGACTATCACAGATAGGAGGTAAGCCATGATCCCGGAGGACCGCATCCCCACCCACCCCGGCGTGATCCTGGGCCAGGAGTTCCTCGCCCCGCTTGGCATCTCCCAGGTGGCCTTCGCCGCGCATCTTGGTGTTCCGGTGCAGCGTATCAACGAGCTCATCCGTGGGAAGCGCGGCGTCACTCCCCAGACCGCGTGGCTGCTTGCGGCTGCTCTCAACACGACGCCTGAGTTCTGGATCAACCTGCAGTCCGCCCACGACCTGGCGCGCAGTCGGCCCTCTGAACCGGTTGAGCGACTAGCGGCGCTAGGGCAGTAGGAACGCCGGAAGGCAGACCGACCTGAGAGCGTGAGCGCGTCGTCCCCGAGCTCGGCTTCTCTCAGTTGCGCGAGATCGTCCACCCACCCTTCCGCATCGTCGACCGCCTCGATGACGATCGGATGCGAGCGATGCGCGCATACCGCAGCGAGCGTCTGCTCCCCTCTCAGCGCACGACCGGTGGCGGCAAAGGCGGCGCGTTTCTCTGCGGTGACGTAGTGAGAATCCTGCCTCATTCGGCCGGTACCCGATGAAGTCACTTCAGCACGCAGGACGAGCAAACCAGCTCGACCTGTCATGCCCGGCCTGCGCGAAAGCGCAGCCGGAATCGCGGCCGGGCCCTAGTCAACCTTCTGCGGCGCTGGTAGCGTTCGGCTTGTCCCGCACGAGAGGAGGCCACCGTGCCGCTCACGGGCTTCACCGAGGCGCCGTCCGCCGGCGACGCCGGCGCCGGGCCGGCTGCACGCGGGCCATCCGGCGCCCGTCTGCTCCTCCTTGCTCTGCTTGCCACGGCCGCCGTGCTGGCTGCCGGCCTCTCTGTGGGTCTGGCCGGCGCTCTGGCCGGCGACTCGGCTTCACCCTCGCCGGCCGCCAAGGTCACGCTGCGCGTGGGGCTGGTCAACGCGGTGGACAACCTCAACCCGTTCATCGGGTACTCCACGCCGTCGTACCTCGTCTACCACCTGAACTATTCGCAGCTCACCGGCTACGAGGCCGCCGACGTGACGCCGGCGCCGGACCTTGCGGAGAGTTGGTCGCACGACGCCTCGGGCAAGGTGTGGACCTTCAAGATCCGCTCCGGGGTCACGTGGCAGGACGGGCGGCCGTGCACCGCCCGAGACGTCGCCTTCACCTACACGTACATCATCAAGAATCAGATGAGCGCCTTCACCAGCTACACCGCCGGCATCGAGAAGGTCGAGGCGCCCGACGACGCCACAGCCGTGTTCACCTGCAGCAAACCCAAGGCCAACATCCTCGGCATGGTCGTACCGATCCTGCCAGAGCACATCTGGAGCAAGATCGACCCCAAGACCGCCGGGCAGTCCTTCCAGAACAAGCCGCCGCTCGTCGGCACCGGACCCTTCCAGGTGGTCGAGTTCAAGCGCGGAGAATACACGCGCCTGGCGGCCAACCCCGGCTACTTCCTGGGGCGGCCCAAGATCGACGAGCTCATCCTCGAGGAGTACACGAACCCCGACACCATGGTGCAGGACCTGAGGTCGGGCGCCATCGACGCCTGCTGGGGGATCCCCGAGGCGCAGTTCGAGCCCTTGAGCCAGGATCCGGGCTTCCAGGCCATCGACTACGTGGTCAAGGGCTACGACGAGCTGGGCTTCAACTGCTACGCAGGGCCCAGCCTCGGCAGCCCGGTGCTCAAGGACTGGAAGTTCCGCCAGGCGCTGCAATGGGCGATCGACCAGAACACGCTGGTGTCGATCGCCTACAGCGGCTACGCCACCCCGGGCTCGACGATCATGGTGCAGGGCTTCTACCGCGATCCCGACTGGCACTGGACGCCGCCCGCCGACGTGGCGTACAGCTTCGATCCCGCCAAGGCCACGCGGGCCATGGCGGCGGCCGGCTACAAGACGGACGGCGGCAAGCTGCTCGACAAGCGGGGCAAGCCGATCGCCCTGCGCCTCTTCGCCTGCGAGGCGCCGGCGCAGGGCCAGAGGATCGGCAAGCTCCTCGTAGGGTGGCTCGAGGCCATCGGCATCGACGTGAAGTTCACGTACATGACCGAGGGCGCCATGAACGAGTATCTCTACAACGAGAAGGATGGCGTGTTCACGCCCAACATGGACCTGTTCGTCTACAACTGGACGGGCGACGTCGACCCGGACTTCATGCTGTCCATCTTTCTCAAGTCGCAGATCGGCGACTGGAGCGACTGCGCCTGGTGGTCGCCGCAGTACGACGAGCTCTACAGCGAGCAGGCAGCGACCATCGACCCGGCGCAGCGCAAGACGCTGATCGACGAGATGCAGCAGATCGTCTACGAGCAGAGCCCCTACGTCATCCTCGCCTACCCCAAGGGGCTCGAGGCCGAGAACACGTCGCGCTGGGAAGGATGGGTGCAGTCACCGTCGGGCACGGGCTCGGCGATCTTCTCGGTCGACAACACCGCCAGCTACCTTTTCGTGCACCCCAAGGCCGGCGCAATGGCCCCCAAGAAGTCGGCCGCGGCTCTGCTGCCGATCGTGCTGGGAGCCGCGGCCCTCGTAGTCATCGTCGTCATCGTGGTC
Organism: uncultured Thermoleophilia bacterium; assembly: GCA_903862845.1. Taxonomy (GTDB): domain Bacteria; phylum Actinomycetota; class Thermoleophilia; order UBA2241; family UBA2241; genus CAIXSE01. The sequence goes on along the minus strand of CAIOZS010000052.1, from coordinate 4,026 downwards.
TTCGTGCGGCGCTCGAGGGGACGGGTGGAAGAGCAGGGCTGAGGGCGGCCACGTTTCCCCGCCTCGGTCAACCTTCTCCGACGAGGCGGGAGATATCTAGCTCCAGCGTCCTGACCAGCCGCTCTGAGACGTCGCGCATCTCGGCGGCCGTGAGGTAACCGGTGCGACGCACGATGACGTCGGTGCGGATCGTGGTCACGTTCATGAGATCGACGAAGGCTTCCTTGCCGGCGCTGCCGTGGCGACGAAGGCGACCGATGAGATAGTGCGCCGGGTGCCGGCCCTCAGTGAGTCGCAGGTACCAGCCACTGCGTGCGCGCCGTTCCGGAGTGATGGAGTTGATCCGGGCCACAACCACGTCCGCGCGTCGTCCGCGCACGGTCTGCAGCAACAGGACGCGCCGGAGCTTGAACTGGATGACGAGGTCGGTGGGCGGCGCCCCCGGGGAGATCGCCGCCGTCAACGAAGTCAGATCGTCGTGGCGCTCGACGACGGGACCCGCCGCGTCGATACGCTCGCCGACCTGCCGCAGCGGGAGCCCGGGCACGAAGGGATAGAGAGCCAGGCACACCGAGCCTCGCGGCAGGACGTCAGGGACCGGCATCGTCCTGGGGCTGCGCCTCGAGCGCACCGAACAGCAGGCCGTCGTCCTCCGCCTCGAGCTCCGCTATGAGGGCGAAGTCGTCATCGTCGAGCAGATCCTCGATCGGCACAGGAGCGCCCCGCCGTACGCGGTCCAGAAGGGGGCTGATCAGCGCGTAGTCATCGGCGTTGACCAGAACGTAGCGTGGCCGGCGATGCGCGACCACCTGCACGTCGCGGTGGTTCTCGAGGGCGGCGCGAGCGTCCTCGGGCAGACGCACGCTGCTGGCGTTGATGGTGAACGGTGTCACGGCACTCACCTCCTCCAGGAGCGTAGCACAGTTGTTGTCAACTTTCGACGGTTACGTTCGCTTTATCGTAAACCGTCGAGGCTTGTCGGGCGGTCTGCGGCGTCGAGTCGGCGCCTTTCTGTCGCTCCTCCCGTGCTTTGCGCCGCACCGCCGTCCGTCAACCTTGCTAGACTCGTACCCGTGCCTTCCTCCCACGTCATCGGTCCTGTGACCGCCGCGCCGCCCTCCGCCCGCGCCCTGCTGCGCGACGTCTTCGGCTTTCGCGAGTACCGGCCCGACCAGGAAGAGATCGTCGAGCACGTGGTCGCCGGCGGCGACGCCTTCGTGCTCATGCCCACCGGCGGCGGCAAGTCGCTCTGCTACCAGCTGCCGGCGCTCGTGCGCCCCGGCGCCGGCATCATCGTCTCGCCGCTCATCTCGCTGATGAAGGACCAGGTCGACGCGCTGCAGGCGGCCGGCGTCAGCGCCGCCGCCTACAACTCCTCGCTCGAGGCCGGCGAGGCGCGCCGCACGCTCGCCACGCTCCACAGCGGCGAGCTCGACCTGCTCTACGTGGCTCCCGAGACGCTGATGACCGAGTCGTTCCTCTCGCGCCTGCACGAGATCCAGGAGGGCGCGGGCGGAGCCGGCATCGCGCTGTTCGCCATCGACGAGGCGCATTGCGTCAGCCAGTGGGGTCACGACTTTCGCCCCGAGTACGTGCAGCTCGGCCGCCTCCGCGGCCTGTTCCCCGGCGTGCCCGTCATCGCCTGCACGGCCACCGCCGACCCGCAGACGCGCGACGATGTGCGCGCGCGCTTGAGCCTCAGCGACGCGCCGTGCTACGTCACGGGCTTCGACCGGCCCAACATCCGCTACACCGTCGTCGAAAAGCGTGAGCCGCTGCACCAGCTCAAGGTGTTTCTCGACGGGCGCCCCGGCGAGGCCGGCATCGTCTACTGCCTCAGCCGCAAGCGCACAGAAGAAGTGGCCGGCAAGCTCGCGGCGGCCGGCTTGCCGGCCGCCGCCTACCACGCCGGCCTGCCCGCCGGCGAGCGCCGCCGCGTGCAAGACGCCTTCGCCCGCGACGACCTCCTCGTCGTGGTCGCCACCGTGGCCTTCGGCATGGGCATCGACAAGAGCAACGTGCGCTTCGTGGTGCACTTCGACCTGCCTAAGAGCATCGAGAGCTACTACCAGGAGACCGGCCGCAGCGGCCGCGACGGCATGCCGGCCGAGGCTCTGCTGCTCTTCGGCCTCGGCGACGCGGCCGTCGTGCACTCGCTGATCGAGGGCGGCGGTCGCGGCGGCGCGAACGGCGAGCCTGGCTACGAGCGCGACCCCGAGCAGGTGCGCGTCGAGCTGCATAAGCTGAGCAGCATGGTGGGCTACGCCGACGGCCTCACCTGTCGGCGCGAGGCACTGCTGGGCTACTTCGGCGAGCCATACCCGGCGCCTTGCGGCAACTGCGACACCTGCCTCGAGCCGCCCGAGACCTACGACGCCACCGAGCACGCGCAGATGGCGCTGAGCTGCGTGTACCGGCTGCGCCAGAGCTTCGGCATCGCCCACGTCATCGACGTGTTGCGCGGCTCCGAGAGCGAGAAGATCCTGCGCTTCGGGCACGACCGGCTCAGCACCTACGGCATCGGCGCCAACGTGAGCCGCGACCACTGGCAGAGCCTCATCCGTCAGCTCATCCACCGCGGCTACCTCACGCAGGACATCGCGCGCTTCTCGGTGCTGAAGCTCACGGCCAAGGCCCAGCCGCTGCTGCACGGCGAGGAGGCTCTCGTCCTCGCCAAGCCGCGCACGAGAGTGGCGACGAAGAAGCAGCGCAAGGCGGCGGACCGCTCCGCGCGCGCCGCCGGGCTGGCCGGGCTCGAGGTCGACGAAGCGCTGTTCGAGCGGCTGCGCGCCCTGCGCAAGCGGCTCGCCGACGCGCAGCGCGTGCCCGCCTACGTCGTATTCAGCGACGCCACGCTGGCCGAGATGGCCGCGCGCAAGCCGGCCACCGAGGCCGACCTGCTCGAGGTCGGCGGCGTCGGCCAGACCAAGCTCGAGCGCTACGGCGACGCGTTCCTTGAGGTTATCGCCGGAGGCGAGGGCAGCGGCTCAGACGAAAGCGCGCCCTACTGAGCCGGGCCGATGGTCGAGCGTGCCCGCCGCCGAGGTGACGGTCAGCGGTAGCCGGCGGCGCGGAAGAGCTCGGGCAACGACACGGCCTTGTAGCCGCGAGCGCGCAGACCGCTGAGGATCGTGGGCAGCGCCGCGGCGGTCTGGGCGCGCAAGTGCATGCACACGATCGCCCCGGGATGCACGGCCGAGAGAACGCGCTGAGCGATCACCGCTGATCCCGGCTCTGTCCAATCGCGGGGGTCCACGTCCCACAGGATGACGCGCGTGAACCCTGCCGACCCCGCGGCCGCGAGCGTCGTACTGTTGTATGAACCGTACGGCGGACGGCAGTACGGCACGGGCGTCACGCCGGCCGCGTTCCACCACGGTGCTTCGCTGCGGATCCACTCACCGCGCACCGCGCTGTAGCTCTGCCGCGTCATCTCCGTGTGCGTCCAGCCGTGAGAGCCCAGAGCGTTGCCCTCGGCGACGGTGCGTCGCATCAGCGAGGGACTGGCCTGCGCATACGGTCCCAGTGGGAAGAAGGTGGCGTGCGCGCGGTACGCCTTCAGCGTGCTCAGCATGCTGGCCCACGGCTCAGCGCCGCCGTCGTCGAAGGTGAGCGCCACAAGCCGGCCGGCGCCGCTGACGTTCCTCCAGGCCTTGGCGGGCGCCGGCCGGTAGTTGCGGAAGTCGCGGGTGCCGGTCACGGTAACGTTGCCGGCCTGATCGGTGAGCGTGAGCCCCACCTTGTACAGGCCCGGCATGAAGGCTTCGTGGTTCTTGTAGCGGGGCACGACCTCGATCTCGCGGGCGCCCGGCTCGCGCTCCAGCCCGCCCTTGCTCGCCGCGAAGGTTCCGTACTGGTCGGTGGCGCGCCAGGAGACCCGGATGGGTCCGCCGATGTCGCTCACGACGAAGCGGAAGCTCACGGCCTGCACCCGTTCGATGACGGCGGGGCTCACGGCGCCCCACTCGAAGCCCGGCGGCGTGGTGTCGATCTTCACCGTCACGCGCTGCTCTGCTTCGACGTTCT
>CAIOZS010000051.1 GCA_903862845.1 uncultured Thermoleophilia bacterium | reverse complement strand
CACTACTTCGGCGCTGGCGAAGACGACCTGCAGCGCTTTGGGCTCAACTGAGGGCTGGCCGCCCGGGGGCGGAGGCCGCCTGGCCTCCGCCCCCGGGCGGGGCGGCCGGCTCTTGCCGCCGGCCCCGCCTGCGGGCGTCGCTTGCCCGCGTCCGTTCGCTACTGGACGTTGACCATCGTCATCCAGATGCCGTCGACCACCGGCGCGCTGCCGGGGCCCTGATACAACATGACGAGCGGCACCGAGCCCGCGCCGACGCCCTTGAACTGCGCCGTGAACACGCCGGGGGCGCCCATCAGGCTGCTGTCCGCGGTGAAGGCGATGTCGCCGACCTGCTCGATCACGCCGCCGACCGCCGGCGGCGACACCACCCAGGTGTACCCGCCGTCGGGGTTGCCGGGCAGCTCGACGGTGAACATCTCCCCCGTCGCGATCTGCAGGGGCTTCGCGACCTTCTGCTCGGCCGCGGTCACGGTCTCGGGGAGCTTGCCCGCGCCGACGACCGCGGAGAACGCGTAGGCTTGGTTCGGCGCGTTGCCCGCGGCATTGGCGACGAGCACCTCGGTGCCGATGCCCTTACTCTGGGCCGTGTAGGTCACGACGGCCTTCCCGCCGCTGACCACCGGCTGCGAGTGAGTCAGCGGGCCGCCCGTCCCCTGCGGGGCCCAGGTACCGGCGCTCGCCGCCAGCGTCACATGGATCTGGTCGCCGGGCTTGATGAAGACGGTCGGCGCGGGGTACTCATCCACGGCCTGCACGAGCTTGGGCCTGTAGCCCGGCTTTGCCGACACGGTGAAGTCGAGCTCCAGGGCAGGTCCCGTCGAGCCAGCATCCGGACCTTCGAGAAGCGCCCGCACCGACGCCTTGCCGGGGCCCACCACGCGGAGCGTCCACAGCATCTTGCCGGTGGCGCCGGTGGCGGCGCTGCCGGCTGTGAACTTGGGTTGCCCGACCTGCTGAAGCACGCTGGACTTGAGCCCTTTGATGACCCAGTCATAGCCGGTGGACGGCTGCGCCGGGAGGGTCAGCTGGACCGTGTCGCCGGCCTTGGTGCTGAAGGTCTCGTGGGCATCGTTCTGGTTGACCTGGATGGTGACCGGCTGCTTGACCGGCTTCACGTTCACGGGCAGCGAATACGTCTGCAGGGGCGGGCCGCCCGCCGGCCGGTTCACGAGCACGAGAGTGCCGGCCCCCGTTCCGGCGCCGACGAAGCTCATGGTCACGGTGCCGCCGCCGGCCGATGAGTACGCCTGCCCACCCACGGGCTTGACCGGCGCCGTTGAGCTCGCCGGCTGCCACGAGACCTTGCCCTGAGACGAGGCGTGCTTGATGAAGATCTGCAGGGTGTCGCCGGTGCGGATCTGGGCAGTCTCGGCGGTGTATGCCTCGCCTGCCGTGACTTCGACGGGCAGGTGGCCCTTGCCCACCGTGACGACGAGAGCGTAGGCCGCTCCCGGATTGCCCGTGTCGGACGGCCGCGCGTACCAGAAGCCGAGCTGCTCGGTACCCTTTTCCACGGCCTGGAACGTGAACTTGGTCTTGCCGGGGGCGCCGACCAGCGCACTTTTCGCGGGGATGTCCACCGGCTTGCCGAGCTGCTTGAGGACGGCCGCCTGCTGCATGCCCTCGGCCGTCCACACGTAGCCGCTGCTGGCACTGTTGCTGTGCAGGAGCACCTTCAACCGGTCGCCGACCTTGAGATGGACTGCAGATGGCATCGTCGCCGCGGCGACCTTCACGGTCTGCGATGCGGCTGCCGGCGAGGGACTGCCGCTGGCCGACGGCGCCGGCGGCGAGCTCGAGCCGCTCGCGCCCGAACCGCGGCAGGCGGCGAGCCCGAATGCGAGCACCAGCGCCGCCGCGATGAGGATGAGTACGGGTGCCTTGCCTTTCACGATCCACCTCCGTTTGCCCTTGATCCGCTAGGACCCGGCCGGCTCGGCGCTTTGAGGCGCCGCGGAACGGCCCCGCACGAGCTCCAGCACGACGTGTGTGTACACTGAATCGGCGTCGGCGCCCGTCGACTTGAGCCGTCGTCGCTGGCAACGGGTCAGGCAGCGCCGGCCAGGGCGTCAGACGCCGGCGGCGGGCAGGCCGAGGAGCTGCAGCGCGCTGCCGATCTCGGCCTCTTCGTCGGCGCCGCCGCCGATGAGCACGACGTAGCCGTCTTCGAGAGCCTTGAGAGTCACGGCCAGCTCGCGCGCGTCGTCGCGCGGCACTTTCCCGGCGGCCATGCGGGCAGCCGACGTGCTCTCCACCAGGCGCAGCGACTCTTCGCACGCGCGGCGCGAAGGCGCGGCGCACGGTGAGATGCGTGCGCCGCACGAAGAACAGCGCGTAGGAGGCGCGGTCGTCCATGAGCTGGTGGTGCTCGACGCTGAACAGGTTGTCGAGCGTCCGCAGCCAGGCGTTTCGCCACCCACGCGCTGAGCAACAGCGACCAAGAATCGCTTTCCGGTCGCACAACTTTGATGAAGAGCGCGCACTGGCGCCGGCAGCCCGAAGCGTGGAAGCATGAGTGCCGCGCGTGTCGGCATGGTGCCGGGCGACCAGGGGGGACATGGCGAGCCAGCTCCGTCGGGTGCGGATCTCGATCTCCACGGCAGTGGTCATGATCTTTGTCTTCGTGTCGTCGGGCGCCTTCGGCATGGAAGACATGGTGAGCTGGTCTGGCCCCGGCTTCACGCTGCTCCTGCTCCTTCTCCTGCCCGTCTTCTGGGCGATGCCCATGGCTCTGGTGTGTTCGGAGCTGGGGTCGGCAATGCCGGATGAGGGCGGCTACTACGTCTGGACCAAGCGCGCCCTCGGCGAGTTCTGGGGCTTCCAGTCGGGCTGGTGGTCCTGGCTGTGCCAGTTCGTCGACTCGGCCGTCTACGTGGCGCTCATCATGGCCTACGTGCAGGGCTGGTGGCCGCAGCTCGGCTTCAACGGCGCCTGGGCGATCGGCGTCGCGATCATCGCTGTGTTCGCCTACATCAACATCCGCGGGCTCAATGTGGTCGCCCTGAGCTCGATCGTCTTCACCGTGATCATCATGGCGCCGTTCGTGGTGATGACGGTGCTGGGCTTCACCCACTGGCAGGGCGTGCCGTGGCAGCCGTTTCTGCCCGCGGGAGAGACGCTCTTCGGCGGGCTCGAAGGCGGGCTCGCCATCGGTCTGTGGATGTACTCGGGCTTCGATTCGATGTCGGTGATGGCCGGGGAGATCGAGCGGCCGCGACGGATCATCCCCAAAGCGCTGATGATCTCGGTGCCGATCATCGTGATCTCGTACTTCCTGCCGACGCTCGCCGGTCTGGCCGGCGTCGGCAGGTATGCCGATTGGTCCACCACCACGAGCGGCAGCTCGATCTCGTTCGTCGAGATCGCACGCATCCTCGGCGGGCCAGTTCTTGCCGCGGCTATGCTGCTCGCGGCGGTGGTCAGCAACCTGGCGCTGTATCAGGAGTACCTCGGCATGGGCGCCCGCCCGGCATGGGCCATGGCAGAGGACGGCCTGCTGCCGAAATCCCTGTACAAGACGCACGGCAAGTACGGCACCCCCTACGTGTCGATCGTCTTCCTGGCGGCCGTCAACGCCGTGCTCTTGCGCTGGGGGTTCACCACCCTCATCGTCATCGACGTCTTCCTCAACATGCTCTACTACATCCTCATCTTCGTCGCCGCGGTACGGCTGCGGCAGACCGAGCCGCAGATGGAGCGTCCCTTCAGGGTGTGGGGAAACACGGTGGTTCTGGCCCTGATCTGCGCGCCGGCCGTGCTCATCGCGGTCGTCGAGCTCTTCATCAACGGGGCCGACTACCTCATCGGCGGCAGCGTAGCGGCGATCAGCGGGACGATCGCCTACATCGTCTTCAAGAGCTTGTACCGGCGGTCTACTCCGCGTTGAACTCCGTCGGCTTGTTCTCGCACGACAGGGTCGAGAACCGGCACAGCTCGCTGGGCGGCAGGAGCACCTTGTCGTTGGCGCCGTGCCTGGTGGCCTCCGCGACTGAGGCGGGCGCCTCGAGCCGGTAGTAGTCGTACAGAAGTCCCTCGCGGTGCTTGGCGAAGTCCTTGCCTCTCATGTTGTTGGGCGCGCCGGTGAGCTTCTCCATAGTGTAGTGGACCTCGAGACCGCGGCCGCTGACGACCACGTCGGTGACCGGGATCACGCTGAAGTAGTTGGGGAAGAAGCCCGTGTCGACGAGGAGCCAATGCGGGCGCCCTTCGACGTCGACGTACAGGTCGATGATCGCGCCGATGTCGCGGCCGGTCTCGTCGAGCAGCTCGCGGTCCGTGAGCTCCTCGGCGGTCAGTGAGATAGTGGCCATGGTCCCCCCAAGGATGAACCCGGTGGCGCCGGGTCGTTGGCACGTGACGACTGCCTACTACCCCGGCGAGACCGGCCGATAACCTGCCCCGAACGCGAAAGCGGCGGGGTCGCGACGTCGAACGGACCCCGCCGCCGGCGGCGGTCACTGCAGCGGCTGCACCACGAAGGCGCCGTTGCCGGCCATCCAGCCGACCAGGCCGTAGGACACTGCGTTGACGGCGTTGGCGTAGGCGAAGTCGCCCTTGGTCACGGCGCCGCTGCTGGCGCCGCTGCCGCTGCCCGCCGTGGCGCTGAGGAACTTCACGACGCTGCCACCCCACGTACGCAGGCCGGCGCCGCCCGAGGCGAAGGTGCTGTCGATGAAGTCGAGGACGGTGACCCCGTCGACCTTGACCACGATATGGCTGCCCACGGCGCTGATGGTGATGTCATGAGGCGTGCCGTAGATGCTGTAGCCCGCGGGCATGGAGGCGCTCGCGATGGCTGCGGTTTCGACGCCGTTGACCCATTTGCGCACCGTGAACTTGTTCCCCGCTCCCGGATCGAACTGGAAGCAGTAGCCCGAGATGCCCCCCTTGGGGTTGGTGGTGGCGGGCTTGCCGTCGGAGCGGAAGTAGACGCCGTAGCCGCCATTCACAGTGGAGCTCAGGGTCGCGTTCACATCGAGCTGCACGTCGGTCCAGGCCGTGTCGCCGAAAGCCACGCTCCCGCCGGACGCAGGCGGTACGAGCACGCCGTTCACGACCGACCACCCGGCGCCCACCAACGGCTTCGACGCAGCGATCGCCGCGAAATCGGTATTGAACAGCACAGCGCTGCCGGTGTTGGCCATGGGCTTACCTGTCCAGGGGTTCCGCGGCCAGGTGTCGAGGTAGCGGTTGCCGAGGTTGTCGAGGCTGCGGTCGGCGGTGTAGGTGACGTACTCCGTCGT